>JBAWFQ010000244.1:0-9606 GCA_049592035.1 Terriglobales bacterium | reverse complement strand
CTGCATTGCTCGGCTGACGGACAGCATAATAAGGTTCCGCGGTAACGATCAAAGCGAAAGCCTGAAGGTCGGTGGTTACGCGAAGCTTACTGCGATGGTTGTCGCCGACTAACACTTCGCCCAGGTTGACGGCCCGGCCTTCGGGAGAAATCGCCCACATCACGTAAGTTAGATATTCGTTGCCGAAGATCGTCGGTCTTTGCAGATCGCCGAATTCTGCATCAATCTCGATCGATCCTCGCCGGCCGTTCACCTTGGCCTCACCGTTCGCTGAAGGCATCAAGTCCGTGCCCGCGAAGTCGAGCTTGCTGGCTCCGCTGCGATGCTCGTAGTTGACGGCTTGGACGTTGCGACTGACGACCATCACTCGAAATACCGGCGCCGGACTCATGGGCTCGACGACCACGGTTGATTGGCGATTGGTTTGAGCAAATGCGCTCAAACTGAGGGTGATTCCGACGGTTAACAAAATCTTGGTTTTCAAAGTATCTCCTTGGGGCAGAGTTCTGCCGGGTTACGTTATGTGTTGGGTTGGCGGCCTGGTGTTCCGTGAACGATCGCCTGTCGGATGGTCATCCCTTCCCAAGGTGGATATTGGGAAGAGAATGGAACAGCCCAGTGACATTCAGGATCCACAGAACCACGGCAATGACCACAATGCCGTTAAAGATTGATTTGATAGTCCCCTGCATGGGAATGAAGCGATTCACCAGCCACAGGAGGACACCTACCACGATGAGAACTTCCAGCAGTTGAATTAGAGGCATAATCTTTGACCTTCCTTGCTTCTTGGGCTAACGCCACCCATGTGCCGGAGGCGTTGTCGTAACGTGACGCGCGAGACTTTTCAGGGTCGAACCGTGTCCCGCCGCAAGGTTTCGCGGCGACGCGCGGATAAAGAATGCCGATTGGCTGGATGTGGTCGCGTGGCCGTGATCCGATCGGGATCAATTGGCAGCGACCTGAGAATCGAAGCTACGAATCAGCATTCGTGGCTCCATCTGCACACTCAGGAGAATCAACAATGACAGGTACGAACCTTCGCGTCTGAGCAAGATAGCTCACTTATTAAGATCAACATCGCCATGCCGGGCCTGATTAATTCACCGGCGCTCCATTGGGCGTGACATTGTCCGGACTGATATGCTTTTGCGGAAGCGGCCTATGGGGACTATCGGCAACCCTCGCCCGTATGGGGTGCATTAGTGCCCAGGAATACTCAAATTCCCGTCCACACTTCAAGCAGACCTGGTACGTCCGTTTCTTGATCGTGAACACACCACTGCGTCGGCGGTGATGGCACCCGAAGGCAAAGCAGAAAATCAAACCGAGCCGGTTCACAAATCCGCCACTCTCTGCCGGCGCTCGCAACTTCCATTGGCATCCAGCCACTCCAGTAAAGAGCGCACGCTGGCCCGCGCCAGAGCAATTGCGCAATCAGCCGCCCCGTAATAGATGTTGATCGTGTCGCCATCGCCGTCCATGGTGTATCCACACGGGAACACGACATCGTCAACGTCGCCGTGGCGCTCGTAGGAGGCCTCGGGTCCAAAAATCCACGAATCGCCTCGCAGCAGGCATTTTGCCGGATTCTCGAGATCGAATAGAGCCAAGCCCAATCGATACAGACAGCCGGAAGGCGTATGGCGCACCCCGTGGTAGAAAACGAGCCATCCGCGGCCTGTCTCAATCGGCGGCGGCGATAAACCGATCTTGTTTGCGTCCCACCATGCGCCGCGGCGTGCTTCCAGCATGAGCCGGTGCCTGCCCCAATAGCGCAGGTCGGGAGAATAGGAAATCCACATGTGCGCGCCCAGCGTTGTCATCGGACGATGAATCAGAGCCCAGTATCCACCGATTCTCCGTGGCAGAAGCGCGCTATCTTTGTCGTCCGGTGGCATGATGACGCCGTAGCGCTCGAAAGTTCGGAAGTCTTTGGTCAGGGCCAGAGAAACTCCGGGGCCGCCGCGCGAATAAGACGTGTAAGTTACCACGTATTGCTGTAACTCGGGCACGAACGTGATGCGGGGATCCTCGATTCCCCATAGTTCCTCCGGATACTCCTTTACGCTGGGCATCAATGTCGGTTCACGATCAATCTGCCATCCATCGACGCCGTTCTTAGACCGCGCAGCGCAAAGATGCGACAATCCGCGCCGGTCCTCGACCCGGCATAGCAGCAACGTGGTCCCATCCGGCAACAAAGTTGCGCCAGCATTGAACACGCTGTTGATGGAGTAAGGCCAATCCTTGCGCGTCAGGATGGGGTTGCCGGGGTGACGCAGAAGCAGGGGCGGATAATGATTGCTTTCTACGTTCACAAGCGTAGTTTCGGGAGTCGTCATGAGTTATCTTTCAGCCTTTCCGGCGTAAGTCTTTCCGACCGACGCGCGGAATTCTCGACCGCGCGCATTTCCAGAAGCGCCATCAGAAACGATAGCGTTGATTCCGCACCCTGATTTTGATTGGCACGTTCGGGATGCAACCCGTCCCGGCAGCCTCCTGTGACGGAGTCATAAAGAGGAAGCTGCAGATCGTTGTTGCCCAGAAACCAGTTGAAGGCCGACCAGGCCTTTTCATGCCAGCGGCTGTCGCCCGTTACACGGAACGCTTCCAGACACGCAGACACCGCGCCGGCAGCCTCGATTGGTTGTTGATCGAAACGCGCCCGCTCACCATCTTGACGATAAAAGCCTTGCGACCCGATCGGTACAAAGTGGTCATTGGTTTCACAACGCTGCGTTTTCATAAGCCAGTCCAAGGCTTCGAGCCCATCGAAAATCATGCGATCGTCCGAGCAAGCCGAGCCCACGACCAGGAGCGCCTGGGGCAATCTCGCATTCCCATAGGCGACTACATTCTCAAACCACTTCCAATCCGGCCGGCGGATCGACTCATACATTTCGAGCAAGCGCCGGCTGAGTGCGGATCTTACTTTCTGCGCGTCACGATCTCCCGGAAATGAGTTGAGATACTCCTGAATCCCGAGAAGTGTATAGGCCGCCGCGCGAGGGCTATAGAATTCCACGGCCGCCGGAAGCGAAGACTCGAACAGACGCCCGGCAGCGCTTCTCAATCCCTGATTATCGGACCGGCCGAGGACGGTTCCGAGACTCCACAGGGCGCGCCCATGGCAGTCTTCCGAGCCTACAGCTTCGTTCCAGCGGCGATCGTAGCCGAGAAAGTTTCGAAACCTGCCCTTCTCCGGGTTAAACGCATGTTCGAGGAACGACAAATAGCGGGCCGAGAAATCCGCAATAGGCAGAGTTGTTTTTTGCTTCTCATCTCTGGAGTTGGACGCAGCAGTGTTCGCCGCATGCTCGAGCATCACTGTGAAGATAAGTGCGCGCGCGTTGTCGTCGGTGGTATGACCTTCGCCTCGATTGGGAACGGTGAAGATGGCATGTTGCAGTATTCCTGTGTCATCGGTAAGTGCGTTGATATGATCCAGTTTCAATTCCGGCAGACGGTCGAGCACTTTGGGAGCAGCACGGGCTGCGAATTGAACGCGCGGATTTTCCATACGGTCGCTGCGCACTCGCGCAAAGCTCTCCATGTATCCTTGCGCCACTCGTTTCCAGACCATGTCGCGTCCAAAACGATAGGCGCGTTTACGCATGGCATGGCGGATTGCGGGAGTATCCAGGAGTTCGATGGTCTTGTGCGCGATCGCCTCGGGATTCTGGAAGGGCACGAGCGCGCCCCGGCGGTCGTCTAACAATTCAATCGCGTGCCAATATGGCGTCGAGATGATCGCCTTGCCCGCGCCTAACGCATAGGCCAGCGTTCCGGAAACAACTTGCGCTTCGTAACGATAAGGAGTGATGTAAATGTCGGCGGCGCCAATGAACGCAGCCATTTCCTCCGGGCTGACAAATCGGTCGTGGAAGATCACTTGGTTTTCCACTCCCATTTCTTTTGCCAAGGCTTGCAAGCTGGCTCGATACCTATCCCCGTCCCGGCGCAGTACGTGAGGATGGGTGGCGCCTGCGACCATGTACATAACGTTCTTGTGTTTGGCCAAAATCTGCGGTAGCGCTTGAATGACGTTTTCGATTCCCTTGTTCGGCGAGAGCAGGCCGAACGTAAGCAGCACGGCTTTTCCTTCGACGCCAAAACGATCCTTGTAGAAATTCGGATCGAGAAATGGAAAGTCCGGAACGCCGTGCGGCACCATGTCGATCTTGCTGCCCGGAACCTTGAAAATTTCCTGCAGGAACTGAGATGACAGTTGGCTCATGACGATCAGGCGATCGGACAGCTCCGCGATTTCTTCCATCACCATCAGTTGGTCCGGATTTGGTTCCCGCAGAACGGTGTGCAGCGTCGTCACCACCGGCATCTTCAAGCCGCGCAGCAGATGCAGAATGTGGCTTCCAGCGGGACCGCCAAAGATTCCATATTCGTGTTGCAAGCACACCATGTCGATGTTGTTGAAGTTCAGGAATTCAGCCGCATCTTGATACGACTTCACCTCGTCCTGGGTTAGCGACCATCGCACCCGCGCGGGATAGTCATATTCCTGTCCCGTGTCGTTTACCGGCAGCGCCATCAACCGAACTGATCCGTACTCTTCGGATAGAGCTGCGCACAGGTCGGTGGTGAATGTAGCAATCCCACACTGTCGCGGAAGATAATTCCCAATCACGGCGATTCGACTGGGCAACGATGTCTTCGATTGCGATCGCGGTGCCGAGACCTCTTGTACCGCGGGGCATGAGGAGACGACTTCCAACCGTCCGTCCGGAAGCGCGGCCATCGGTAGCGCCATTTGCCCCTAACTTTCTCAGCAAGAGTATTGGCGGAGGCCTGCTTGCAGACGAGTCCCGCCGCATTCCGTGTTTCGTCCACTCTTGAGATGTGCTAGTGGTTAGTATTCAATGAAAGAGCACTTGAGGACTGGTCAAAATTGACCAAGTGTGTAGAAGCACGCTTCTTAGCTCTGCGAGGCATTTGAGTAAAGATGTGGCGCAGCCCCGTGACTGCGCCACCAGAGGAGCACACGCTCAGATCGGGGGAACTCTGCGTAGCTCCTTCACATCCTCTTCCACATCTCCTCGTCGCTCCGAGCAAATTACGACAGCTCGAATCTGGCGTCTGTTCAATATTGCACAGTCTGTGAAAATTTCGCGGCCCAAGTCGGGAGAAGGTAAACTTCGGCCCCTTCGCGCTCCTGCCCCGCATGAGCAATTTTGAACAGAATTGTTAGAAAGCCTCCTTGTATATATGAGCCCCATGGCTAGTAACAGCACTCTGCTGTGCATCCACCGCGATCCCACTCAACTGGGTCTGTTGACCGAACATGGTTACGAACTGGCAACCGCGACTACCGGCTCCGAGGGTCTGCGCCTTTTCAAGTCGCGGCCGGTGGATGCAGTCGTCCTCGAGTACCATCTCGGCCTGATGGATGGCGCGGCTATCGCCGAAGAGATCAAGCGAGTCCGCCCCGAAGTGCCGATTGTCATGCTGGTCGATCACGTCGAATTACCCGCCGACGCGCTGAAGTCCGTGGATGCGCTCGTCGTCAAATCTGACGGACCTCATTTTCTTTTGGCAACTGTCCACTTCGTACTGAATGTGAGGCCGGCCCAGCGTAAGGCGAACAAGCTAGGGTCTGAAACTCCGGCACATCTGCGGCGTCCGGGCAGGTCGCGAGAAGCGGTGAACCTTGGCCAGGCCAACCTTCGTCAGTCGACAACTGACGGGAGGGCTACACCCTTTTCGCGTGAAGTCTGGCGAGGTATTCGGGATGGCAACATAAAATTCTGACCCGACGTTAACAATCGCCGAGCTTCGGCGCCGTCCAGGTAGCAGTTCTCTTGCACATGACGCGGATGCGCCGAAACGATGGCATAGGGCAGACCCAGAAAAGTCTTGGGAACAATTCCAGTTACTTCGGCGGCGTTATAGTGTTGCCCGGCGACCTTGCCTAAAATTCGATTCAATGCGTGCCGGATTTTCTTCTTCCCGGGCGTACCGAAAAACATCACCTTTACTTCCGACGCGATAAAAAAGAAATTCCAGCCCGCGGCACGAATCTTACGATCAACCGCGAAGCCATCGAGTCCCTTGGCCACGCTCCACGGTCCCGAGTAAAGCTCAGTCTCCAATCCAAACAGCTGTGGCCATTCCGACATCAGAATCGTGCCGACTTGCACTTCTTGCGGCATGAAGCTATCCTCCCGCGACCTCGCCGTGTTGCCAGCTCACATTCAATGTAGCCCTGTGGGACCAAGCCTCGCGCCAAGTACGTTGACAGACTCCCATCGCGCAGGCGCAAAGCTACGCGTGAAGCCCGGTTCCGTTGCCTTACTTTGCCGATAACCGCACGACAGGCAAATCGCTCCTATTTCACGGACGTCGGTCTCTTTCGAGATTTCATTCTCGCGGACCGCGATCACGCCCGCCACTACCGGGCCTGCACATTGGTCGCAAGAGTAAGCGGAGAGGTGTAGATATTGTCTTTTCATGCGAATCCTCGAAAGCTCAAGTGACAACCCTAGACCACCGCACCGCGGCCGCTGAACAGATTAATGATCAGAACCACAAGCGCGACCACCAGCAAAATGTGAATCAGGCCGCCCGCTATGTGCAGGCTGAAGCCAAGAAGCCACAGAATCAGCAGTACAACGAAAATAGTCCAAAGCATGTTGATCTCCTCCGCTCATTTGAGCTGAGCGTTTCCGAAAAGCGCACCCAGACCACTGATTTATCTTGTCGCTGGGGCAAGCGATTTCCCGCATTCCAGGCAACAAGTCTTCGCCCGCGGCGTGATTAACCCGCAAAACGGGCACATCCTTTGCAATGCAAAAGTGCGAGGCGGTGGCGTAACCGAGGCGAACAGCTTCGAGACGGATGCAGTGATCCTCGCCAGCCGTCTGCGATAACGATCGTGCAGTCGTCGGAATGCGCTTTCCATCAGCGACCTGCCCCCTACCAACCCGACAATGACATGCCGACGCTCGTTATTCTGTGCAATATTGCTCATGCCTGCATAAAAAGACCAGTTCGGCGCATTTCCGAACTGGTCGAGTTTCTCTAATGACGGGGCGAAAGTGAGCAATGTAGACCATCTATCCTATGTTTGCTCTGCGATCATGGCGTTTGAGACGAGCACTTCTTCTCTCTCTTTCAGGTTCTCTGAGCTAAGTCAGCCCATCTGAAGTCTTCTCCTCTTAGTTCGGTAGATCAATCCCAAAGGAATCAATTATGAAAAAGGTAATGTCACTGCTGTTGATGAGTTTGATCGGCCTGGTTGGAACGCTCGCGTGGGCGGGTTCGGATCGCGAAGACACGGTCGACCGCATGCAAAAATCCGTCGACGTTCTCCAATCCATCATGTCCACACCCGACAAAGGTATCCCTGAGGAAGTTTTGAGCGGTGCCAAGTGCATCGTCATCGTGCCGAACCTAATCAAAGGTGGCTTCATCTTTGGCGCCAAGCACGGACGCGGTGTGGCTACGTGCCGCACGCCCGAGGGCTGGAGCGCTCCCGCATTTGTCTCGGTTGGCGGTGGGAGTTGGGGATTGCAGATCGGAGTCGAAGGCGTGGACCTGGTCATGCTGGTGATGAACGACCGTGGTTTACAGCATCTGCTCTCCAGTAAGTTCGAAATGACAGGTGAAGGATCGGTGGCAGCGGGCCCAGTCGGCCGTCACACTTCCGCCGGAACCGACATATTGCTGAACACTGAAGTGCTAACCTATTCGCGTTCGAAAGGCATATTCGCTGGCCTGACGTTGGAAGGTGCGGTAGTGGAGCAGGACAACGACTCGACTCGCGCTATCTATGGCCATCACATGATGTTCCGCAACATTCTTTCGGGTAAGGTGCCAACTCCGCGTAGCGGAGAAGCGTTTGTGGCGGCTGTCTCCGAGGCAGGCCACCAGGCCCACATCGCAGAAGCACGAGAAGACAATAAGTAAGTTGATTAGCATTTGCGATCGAGACAAGATTTCTGCTGACCGAGACCGCGTAGGGGTTTCGGTCAGCTTTTTGTGTCACTGGAACTGCCCAATTCCGACGCCCAGGAACTGATGCGACGCGCTGGAAGTGAGCTCTTTTGAACAGATTTCGATATCTCCGGAATGAGAAAGTTCTGTCAGAAACTTCTCTGAACGCGACAGAGTCTGCAGCACGTGTTGTCTGAAAATCGGCCTCAATCCACGCAACCCGCGTCAGTAGAGCATCACCGAGCAAGCGAGGGATGATGGGCCAGAGGAATCACCATGCATATTCGTTGGATTCGTACGCTGTCGTCCGCGTTATTGTTCGGGCTCGTTGTGCTGTCGCTGTCGGCAGCATCGTTTGCGCAAATTGGCGTGGCCCTTAGGATCGGCCCACCCCCGCTTCCCGTTTATGAGCAGCCGCTTTGTCCGGGCGACGGTTATCTCTGGACACCGGGCTATTGGGCTTACGATTACGACGTTAGCGACTACTACTGGGTGCCGGGCACCTGGGTGATGGCGCCGGAAATCGGTTTCCTATGGACTCCAGCTTATTGGGGTTGGGGCGGCGATGGATTTGTTTTCTATGACGGCTACTGGGGTCCAAACGTAGGTTTCTACGGCGGCATCAATTACGGCTTCGGCTACTTCGGTACGGGCTTCGAAGGTGGGCGTTGGGATAACGGACATTTTTTCTACAACCGCTCCGTCAGCAATGTAAATATTGCCAACATTCACAATGTTTACGACACCCACGTGACATACAACAACGAGAGCCACGTCAGCTACAACGGTGGCAATGGTGGAATCACTGCGCGTCCGACAGCTGGAGAAGAAGCGGCGGCGCGTGACAGGCATATTCCGCCGGTAGCGGCTCAAACGCAACATGCGCAAGCGGCCCGAGCCAACCCGCAGCAACGCGCGTCGGCGAACATGGGCAAGCCAGGGGTCGCGGCGACACCCCGGCCGGGTGATTTTAATGACCGTGCCGCCGTACCGGCCAAAGAGGCAGGAGCGCCTTATTCTGCAGCCAATCGGGGAGGAAATCAGGGGCGTTCAGGGAATAACGCTGTTCAAACCACCACGGCCGTCCATCCTCGCGACCTTCCGCCCTTAACCAAGAGCACTCCAAATACGGGCAACCCGAAGCTGGACAGGAAGTACCAGCAGCAGCAGGAAAAGCAAGTTGCGAAGCAGCAACAGGAACGAGACAAACTCCAGCAGAAGCAGGACCAGGAGCACGTGAAGCTGGATAAACAGAAGGCAAGTGACGCGCAGAGGCAGCAGGTGGAACAGAGCCATCAGCAACAGACACAGCAATTGCAGCAAAAACACCAGCAGCAGACGCAGCAGTTGCAGCAGAGACAGCAGCCCGAGAGCCGGGAGCCAGGCAGGAGGTAAGGTCGTCCTCCGGCGGAAAAGTAACGGCAAGGGTTTGGCTTGGATCAGATCGGCATGTAGTACCCAGGGTACCCTGAGTTTTCTCGGGGTACCTTTTTTTGCCCAGAGAGGCTTCACCGCCGTCAAGCGTCATATGACGCCGGAGGGATATGCAGAGAACTACTCCGCTTGAGAGTTTCGGGTCCGCCGATGTTGGCATGGTTCACCTTAAAAAAATGGCGCAGCCTTTGCAGCCGCGCCATCACTAGAGCAAACGAC
>JBAWFQ010000243.1:0-8811 GCA_049592035.1 Terriglobales bacterium | reverse complement strand
GATCCGGAGTCTGAAAATCGATAAGCGTCGCTTTCTCACCGCTTGATTCTTGATGACGAACAGACACAGTGTGCCTTGCTCACAGGCTGCGAAGGTCGCGGCTTCTAAAGTGCGTGCATGTCGTCTTATGCAGCGTGAGAGCAAGTGGAGAGACACTGTGGAGATTCCTGACTACTTTGACGCGAAGAAGCAACCCATTGTTCGTTCTGGACGCACTCATAACGAGGTGGTAAGGAAAGGGGAGGGAGGGCTAGCAGCGAGGATTCAAGCTTCCCACCCTCCGCGGGGGCGAAAGGATCAGGATTTGTAGAGCGACTGCAGGCTCTCGTGAAGCTTGAGAGCGAGCGGCGAAGCAGCGTAGGGATCGGTTACTACTTCGATGTAGGCGCCGGTTCCGGCATGAGTTGCCTTGTCAAGGGCCTCGTCCAGCTTTCCGCATGTGTCAACGCGAGCGGTGAACCAGTCAGTGCATCCCAACGCGTTCGGAAGTTCCGCGTAACGCCATGGGGCAGTGTCGTTGTAGGCGATGGCGGGATCCTTGCAAAGGAGTCTTTCGATCAGATACCCCGAGTTATTGAGAACGAAAATGATCGGCCGAAGACCTCTGCGCCCGAACTGTGAGATCTCCTGTGCCGTGAACTGATGTGCTCCATCGCCGGTTACCAAAACCACGCGACGGTGGGGTGCCGCAACAGCAGCTCCGAATGCGGCCGGGGTAGCCCATCCAATCGACCCCCACAACGTTTGATTGTGAAATGACGCTCCTGCCGGCATGCGCGCGAATCCCAATCCCATGGAGGCAGTCCCGGTCTCAGCGACCAGAATGTCGCCAGGCTGCAGGAAGTTCGCCCACCGTGGGTAAACCGCATCGGCCGTAACTGGATCTCCACCGATGCCCGCCGGTGAGCCAAGCGAAACGGGAGCAACATTCGCACCCCAGTTGTTGCGCTTCGGCATCCGCTCAGCCAGTGCCACGAGGAGGTCCCCCATCTCAACGTTCGGATAGACCTTTGACCCAACGTGCACCCGATGATGCGCGATGTTAATGAGTTTGTCCGGATTGATATTCGCCGTGAAGGCACCAGTGTTGAAATCGGTGAACAGCGTGCCAATGGCGAGCACACGGTCGCACCCCTCAACGAACTCCCGGACGCCGTGATTCATCAGTTTGCCGTCGTACATCCCGATGTAGGAGGGATGCTGTTCATCAAGCACGGATTTCGCCATGAACATCGTCGCGAACGGCAGCCCCGAGGCATCCACGAGATCAAGTAATCGGGATCGCAGTCCTGTCCGGGCCACCAATATTCCCGGGAGAATGCAGGCAGAGTCGGATTTGGAAAGGGCTGAAACAATCGCATCTGTAGCTGCCGCGAGCGAGCTCGGCTCGCTACGCGGCATACAAATCGGCTGGGCGCCGCCGAGCACCGGCTGATTGGCAAGATCGGTGGGGAAAGCCATGTAAACCGGCCGCCGATGGTAGAGCGCCGCCGCAATCAGGCGTTCGGTTTCGTAGGCGGCGTTCTGCGGAGTAAGCGTGGCGCTGGCGCAAACGGCGGGCTTTGCCATTGTATGAAATAAGTCATACTCCCCATTGCCGAGCGTGTGATGCATCAGTGCCCGCGCTGCCTGCACCGTCATGCTGGGTGCGCCGACCAGATGAAATACCGGCAGATGTTCTGCGTAGGATCCAGCGATCCCAGCAAGCGCGCTCAGTTCCCCCACCCCATAGGTAGTACAAATCGCGCCAACTCCTTTCACCCGTGCGTACCCATCGGCGGCATAAGCGGCATTGAGTTCATTGCAGCAGCCAATCCACCGCATCTTGGGATCCATGCTGATGGCATCGTTCAGTGGAAAGGCGAAATCGCCCGGAACGCCAAAAACATCGGTTATTCCGATGGCGTTTAGCCGCGAAAGCACGTGCTCAATAACCGTCATCGCGTAACCTTCACGACGGACGGCGTCGGCGCCGCAACCGCCCTTTCCTGCCGGAGTTCTTCCACGCCGACCGTTCGATTTGTGGTAGGTGCGGAGCTGGATTTATCTTCGGCAGACACATCACGCAAAACCGGGCCGGACTCGCCGTCAACCTTGTCTTTTCTTTCGAGCCGCACATCGTAGACGGCCGAAAGCGTATCCAGGCGTGAGATCATGTCCCGCGTTGCCGCCAACTTCAATTCCCGCCCCTGTTCTGGCGTCAAGCGACCGGCTTCCATGCCTTCGGAAATTTCCTGCAAGCTCGCATGAACCTCTCGTAGCAATCCGTCGACGCGAGCAGCATAGTCCTGAGTCAGCGCAGTGACTTTTTCACCATTTGGGGAGCAACTCGGACCCACTCTTTGGGCGCAGGCCGGAAGTGTCGCAAGAATTATGAGAGCAACGCACATTTCATTTTTCATTTTTCATGACTCCTATGAGTAATAAGCGTTCAAGCTCGGTTTGTCTTTCCCGTTACTGAACGGTTTGAGAGGATTAGCAGGGGCCGGGCTTAACTCGCCCTAGACTTCATTCTTGCCTCGCCCCACCGTTATCTCGTTGATCTCCTCCTTTTCGTGAGTGGTTGATCTAAGTTTTACGACTGCAACTTTCACACCAAGTTGCAACTCATTAAAAGCAGTGTGTTTGCAGGAATCGAAAGATCTTGACCGGACAGAAAATCACGAAAGTTCGTGACGAGGGCTTGGTCATTGGTCGAAGATGTCAGAGACAACACGAGCCACAGATGGAGCTTCAGTTCAACAAAGGCTTTGCCATCGTTGTTTCTGCCGAGCGCTTATAATCAAGGACGCTCCAGCCACACCTAGCCACGCGCATCTTAACTGAAGATGTGTTTGAGATCGGCCTCAGGATCGAGAAAAAGAGCTTGACGTTGCGGCGCTTGACCGTGCATTGTCCCACTGCGGCCGATTTTTGTTCGACAATGATCACGCGGCTTTATTTGCGAACGCTGTTAGGCTGGATTTCTCTCGCTCTCCTCACAATCTCGGCTGCCGCTCTCGACCCGAACCGGCAGATTTCCCAATATGCCCATACAGCTTGGCGCATTCAAGATGGTTTCTTTACAGGAACTCCACAAGCGATCACGCAAACGAAGGATGGCTATCTCTGGATCGGCACTGAAGGAGGATTGTTGCGTTTTGATGGCGTGCGCTTCGTGCCGTGGACTGCGCCAGATGGCAAGCAGCTTCCGAGCTCGCGGATTCATTCCCTTCTCGGTGCAAACGATGGAAGTTTGTGGATCGGAACCACGCGAGGATTGGCGAATTGGGATGAAGTTGATCTTCACAATGTTTCTCAGTCACCAGCATTCATCGAGACGATTGTGCAAGACAGCAAAGGCACGATTTGGATTACGCGAAGCCAGGTGCGCGATGACACCGGTCCCCTCTGCGAAGTAACCGGCAGCACCCTTCGCTGTCACGGTTCCTCAGATGGAATCCCCTTCGCCTACGGGCAGCCGCTTTACAGAGATGCTTTGGACAATTTATGGATTGGCAGTTCGCAGGGGCTCTGTCGTTGGAAATCCGGGGGCGACACGAAGACTTATATCGACACCGCCTTGAGCAAGTTCCAAGGGCTTGCCGGAGTCGGCGCGATCGCTGGCGGCGACGATGCATCCCTCTTAGTAGGGATGAAGCATTCGGGGAAGGGATTGGGCCTTCAGCGGCTTCTGCAAGATGGAACGTGGAAGGATTATGTCGTCGCGGGCATGGACAGTACCGCAGTTGAAGTATCGGCCCTGCTGATTGATCGGAATGGCGGAATGTGGGTTGGTACAGGAAACCGGGGCATTTATAGGATTTATGGTGGTCGAGCAGATCATTTTGGCAGCGCGGACGGTTTGTCGAGCGATTCGGTGCAGGGATTGTATGAAGACAGAGAAGGCGATCTCTGGGTGGCGACCTCGAGGGGTATCGATCGCTTTCACGAAACCAGCGTGATCAGCTTTTCCATCCGCGAGGGGCTGACCGCCGAGGACGCCGATTCGGTGCTCGCCACTCGAGACGGCACAGTCTTCATCGGGAATGCGCAAGCACTGAATGTCCTTCGCCAGGGAAAGCTAACTGCGATAGGGACAAAGAACGGGCTCCCCGGAAGACTAATCACCTCGCTCTTCGAAGATCATGGGGGTCGCCTCTGGGTTGGGGTCGACGACAGTTTGACCGCTTATGAGCACGGTCAATTTCATGTGGTGAGCAAGCCAGACGGCAAACCCATCGGAGTCGTCGTCGCACTCACAGAGGATAGTGATCACAATATCTGGGCCGTCACGACTCAGCCAGCTCTCGTTCGCATCCAGGATGCTCGCGTGCTCGAAGAGATTCTTCCGCCCCGTATTCCCCGCGTGGCGTCGCTGGCGGCTGATCCCAAAGACGGCATTTGGTTGGGCTTGTCCACTGGAGACTTGGCTCGATACCAGCAGGGCAAATTCGAGATTTTGTCCAGCAGCCAGTCGAGGAAGCAGCCCATTCGCAACATGCTCGTGGACGGTGAAGATGCGATCTGGGGTGCCAGTTCGGACGAAACGTTTCTGTGGGACAAAGGAAAGGAACAAACCTTAAGTTCACGCAATGGGTTGCCCTGCGACGACGTGTACGCACTCGCGAAGGACAATCGCGGATCTCTCTGGCTGGATACGCGTTGCGGCTTCGTCGTGATCGGTGCGGCAGAACTCAATCGGTGGCGCGAGCATCCAGATGTCCAGTTGAACGTCAAGATTTTGGACGTGTTTGACGGAGCCCAGCCTGGCCTGACCAACTTTCGCCCGGAAATTTCTAATTCGCCAGACGGTAAGCTGTGGTTTGCGAACGAAAACATCCTGCAGATGGTTGATCCCGAACATCTGGACCGGAACGGTATTCCGCCACCGGTTCGCGTGGAACAGATTGTTGCCGATCGAAAGAAATATTCAACGCGTGAGAACGTGCATCTGCCCGTGCGCACCAAGGACATTGAAATCGACTATACGGCGCTCAGTTTCGTCGTTCCCGAGAAAGTTCATTTCCGCTACAAACTTGAGGGACACGATTCCGACTGGCAGGATCCCCAAAATCGCCGCCAGGCCTTTTACACCGATCTGCCACCGGGAAATTACCGATTTCATGTAATCGCCAGCAACAATGACGGTGTGTGGAACGAGGCGGGCGCCGAGGTCGGTTTTGAAGTGCTTCCGGCGTTTTACCAGATGGCGTGGTTTCGAATCTTATGTGTCTTCGCTGCTGCCGGTATCCTCGGGCTGATTTATGTGCTTCGCCTGCGTCACTTGGCCGCACGGATGCAAACGCGTTTCGAGGAACGGCTCGAGGAGCGCGAGAGAATCGCTCGAGACCTGCATGACACGCTCCTGCAGGGAATTTACAGCGCTTCCCTGCACTTTAATTTGGCGGACGCTCGCTTACCTGAGGATTCGCCGGCGAAGACTGCGGTAAAACGTGGCTCGGAGCTGCTAAGCCAGGTGAGCCAGGAGGGCCGCAATGCCCTTCGCTCCCTGCGCGCTTCAGAGGCCACATCCGACGGCCTGGAACACGCTCTGTCCCGCTTGCCCAAAGAATTTTCGCTGCCGTCGAGCATTGATTTTCAGGTGGCTACGGAAGGCCAGCCACGACTCTTGCGCCCGTTGGTCCGCGATGAGGCCTACCTCATCGCGCGCGAAGCGGTCCTTAACGCATTCCGCCACGCACGCGCCACTAAGATTGAAGTGGAAATCGACTACGCCCCGAGTCACTTGCGCATTCTGGTGCGCGACAATGGGTGCGGCATGGAATCTGGCCTGTTGAGAGTGGGCCGCGAAGGACATTGGGGCCTGACCGGCATGCGAGAACGAGCAGAAAAGATCGGTGCAAAACTCGAGGTGTTAAGCCGCACTAACGCCGGAACCGAGGTCCAGCTCTCGGTGGTTGGCGCCGTGGCATTTCAAGACACCTCCACAGGCCAACCATGGAACTGGTTGACCAGGTTGTATCCACGGAGGCTCAGGAAGAACGTCAAGGAACCTAGTGAGGAACAACACAAGTGAATGACCAGCCAAAAATTCGTGTTCTCAGTGTCGATGACCATCCCCTGGTGCGCGAGGGGCTAGCTGCCTTGATCAACGATCAGGTCGACATGCAAGTGGTGGGCCAGGGCTCGACGGGCCATGAGGCAATCCAGCGCTTTCGAGAGTGTCAACCGGATGTCGTTCTCATGGATGTGCGGCTCCCTGATATGAGCGGAATCGATGCCATGCTCACGATCCGCAGCGAGTTCCCGGAAGCTCGAATCATCATGGTTACCTCGTCCGAAGGCGATGTTGAAATGCAGCGGGCGCTGAGCGGTGGAGCGAGAGGCTACATGCTCAAGAGCATGCCCCCGAATGACGTAATCGAAGCGATTCGGAAAGTGCATGCGGGCAAAAAGGCAATTCCCTCGGAGATCGCCACGCGCCTGGCAAACCATATGAGCGATGAGACGCTCACCGCGCGCGAGGTCGAGATTTTACAGCATGTTGCGGAGGGCAATCGCAACCGCGACATCGCCGACCGGCTTTTCATCTCCGAAGGCACGGTCAAGGTTCACATCCAACATATTATGGAGAAGCTGGGCGCCAGCGATCGCACCCAAGCGATCACCATCGCCGTCCGCCGCGGCATAATCCACCTATAACCCAAACACACCGTACCGGGCTCTCCTTTTCGAGGTAGAAGAAGGTACCACTTTAGTAGTATCCAAAAATTCAAAATTCGGCAGATTCGCGGCCGCCAGTCAACCGGTAGTCTTATGCGAGTGCGTTCATTCGCGGTTGAGGGGAAAGAGAGCTTGAAGCGGCGATACACGAAATTCCCGGCTGGCTTGCCCGCCATAGGGTTGCTATTGTTGCGAAGCGCCATCGGGGCAAGGCTCCTTATAGAGGGTCTCGCCTGTGTGCAGGCCTCTCCGCTGCACTTGGAGGGGTTAGCGCTTGGCGTGCTCGCGCTTGTCACCGGAACTTCTCTTGTACTTGGTTTCCTGACCCCGCTGGTGGCTGGCGTTTCAGCACTGGCCGGCATAGCAGTCTGGCTGTGGCATCCGGCGTGGGTTTCTCTTCTGGGCCCTCTGAATGTCAACACGATTGCGGTGGCGATCGCGATTCTCCTGTTGGGGCCCGGGGCAATCTCCCTGGATGCCTACTTCTTCGGCCGGCGCAAGATCATCATCCCTGGCGCAGTCAGGTCATAAACCTCCTTTTCCTTCTTCCTCTGTTCCAGTGGCGCCACACTCTTGCGATATGGCCTGAATACCCGAAAAGTGGTATTGGCCGAGTAGCCCGTGGCCGTATTGAAAAAACTGCATATCGCCAGATGCGTTCTACGCTCGTCAGCCTGCATAGTACCTCCATCAAGCACGAAGATTTTGAGGCTTGAGGAGAATTGCAATGAGCTACTTGGTTTCGGACATTGAGACGGCTTTGATTCCCGGCGGAGAACTGCAGTCGTTTGGCCTGACCCACTCTGACCAAGCCGCGGCTCCGACACTTGATGTCCGTGTCTTTGAGAATCTGATCGCGGCGGATCCGGCTGTCGCTATCAGCGCTCGCCACATTGAGCAGGTGATGGACGCTGTACCGCAACACATGTTCATCCTCGAGCCGGATGCAACCCTGTCGTTTGTTAATCGTGCGGCGCGGAAATATCTCGGACGGATAGACGCGATCACTCCAACAGAGCGGCTCGGCGCAATTATTCATCCTGAGGATCTCGAAGGGCTTCTGGGAGCATACCGGGATGCCATAGCGCACGGAATACCTGTCGAAGCCGAAGCACGCGTTCGGAGCAAGAATGGCCAGTACCGCTGGTTCCTGCACCAACTTTTTCCCTTATGCGACGAACAAGGCCGGGTTGTCCGCTGGTGCGGCACCCGGATCGATATCGATGAGCATAAGCGATCTACAGAAGAGGCGCAGCGCGAGAATCTTGCTCTGCGGGAAGAAATCGACACGATGTCGATGTTCGAAGAAATCGTCGGCTCCTCATCGCGTCTCCGGGCGGTACTGGCGCGCGTCACCAAAGTCGCGCGAACCGACTCTACAGTTCTGATCACGGGTGAAACTGGCACCGGCAAAGAATTGATCGCCCGCGCAATTCACAAGCGTTCCGATCGTGCGGATCGTCCTTTTGTGAGCGTAAACTGCGCCGCCATCCCACGAGACCTGATCGCATCGGAATTGTTTGGACATGAAAAAGGCGCTTTCACTGGCGCGCTGCAGCGTCGCATTGGCCGCTTTGAACTAGCCGAAGGAGGCACTCTCTTCCTCGATGAAATCGGCGAGCTTCCGGCCGAGACGCAGGTCGCCCTCTTGCGCGTTTTGCAGGAGAGGGAATTTCAGCGCGTTGGCAGCAACCAGACCATTCGCGCCAACGTCCGTGTCATCGCCGCCACGCATCGTGACTTGCCGGCTGCCATCGAAGCCGGCACCTTCCGCAGCGACTTGTACTACCGTATCAACGTGTTTCCGCTGGAAATGCCTGCGCTGCGAGAGAGGAAAGAAGACATTCAGCTTCTCGTCAAGTACTTCATCCACCGTTACTGCAGCAAAGCGGGCAAGGATGTAAAGAGCATCGACAAGAAAAGTCTGGATCGGTTGCAGTCCTATTCCTGGCCTGGCAATATTCGCGAACTGCAGAATGTCATTGAACGCTCCGCGATCCTGTGCGACTCCGAGAACTTCTCGGTGGATGAAAGCTGGTTGTCGACCGCGGCCAGCCCGGCTCGGCCGCTTTCACAAGAGATGGTTTTACAAGAAAAGGAACTCATCGAAGCTGCGCTGGCGGAATGCAAAGGTCGGGTGTCCGG
>JBAWFQ010000242.1:0-64000 GCA_049592035.1 Terriglobales bacterium | reverse complement strand
CCTTGATCCTGACCTGGGCGCGGGCGGGCTCGGGAATATTTCTTTCGACGAGTTCGAAATTACCGCCGGGCTTGCTGACTTGGACCGCTTTCATCTTGGATGGAGACATAGTTCTTTCCTCATGAATTCAGATTGACTGGAAATGTACGGCGCAAAGAAATAGATGTGCCAGGGTGCGGCAAGGACTCAGACTTCATTGGAGGGTTTTGCCGTCGGGAAGTTGCCGAACTTTGCTCGGCTGGGCAGGTGAGGGCACCTGCCCCTACGCGAGCTTGGCGCTCCACTAAACCTATTTCTTTTTCTTGAACTCTCCTTCAAAGGAGTGCTCGGGGCTGTGGCCGGGCTCGGGGAAATCGCTATCGGCGCCATCTTGCATGGGGTCGGGATTGCGGTGGGAAAGCTGGTCTTTCATCGAGTTGTTGCTTTTTTGTCCGCGTTCGTCGGGTTCCTGAGAACCTTTTCCGCGGTCGGCATCGTTGACGAGATGATCGCTTTTGCTTCGCATGGCGGACCTTTCGAGTTTGTTAATAAATTATGACTACACGAAGAGGTTACGCCGAAAGCTCAGTGCGGGCAATGGCGGGCTAGGGCTGCTCTTTTGCACTTGCAAGTTATTGTAATAGTTACGATGGGTAAATTTAATGGTCGATTAACCTGATATTCAATCTAATATAGGATATGGCTAGCAATTTTAGAAAACATTATCTGTTCGCGAGCGATTTCGATAAGACGTTGACCTTCAACGATACCGGTTACGTGCTGAGCGAGTTGCTTGGGATTTCTGTCAAGGAATTCGAGCGCAAGGCTAAGGGCATGGCGCAACTGAACCTGGTGCAGCAGGGCGCCGAACTTTCTTACTTACTGTTGCATGATCCCGAGTTCCATTCGCGCGTCCGGCGCGACGACCTGATCGAGGTGGGCAAACGCATCCGCCTCAAGGAAAATATCAAACAGGTTTACGACATCCTCGACAAGCGGATCGACGGATACCACTTCGATTTTTATGTGCTCTCGGCGGCACCGGTGGAGGTGATTCAGTCGGCGCTGGAGGGGATCGTGCCCGCGGATCACATTTTTGGCACTGAGTTCAAGTATAACGACTCGGGCGAAATCGAAAGCCTGGTGCGGGCTACGGCCGGTTATGGAAAGGTTACTCGGCTGGAGCAACTGGAAAAGCAACTCGACATGCCGGCGGATCATGTGGTGTACGTAGGCGACGGGAGTTCCGACATTCACGTGATGTTGCACGTGAACCGGCGCGACGGTTTTACCATTGCCGTATCGGAATCGAAACTGGTGGCACAGATCGCTAAACGAACTGTACTCAGCGAAAATGCACTGGCCACGCTGGTGCCGATTCTGGAAGAGATTGCCGGTTGGCAGCGGCCGCAAATCCGCCAACTGTTTGAGTCGTACGGCTTCCTGATCCAAGGATGGGATCGGGTGCAGACCGATTGGGTCACACTGCGGCCGAGTGGCTTGGCAGAGAAGGCGGCGACGGCGGTGGACGTAGTTTGATCGCGTAATCGTGGCCTCTGTACAACTTATTCTCATGCGCCGGGTTCTTATCTGCGTACGGGCGCTCGCTCACGGGTTGGGCAGACTGCCGTCTAACTATATTGTCTAAACTATATTGAGGTGCTCTGATGAAGATTGTTGGCACTGTGTTTTTGGTTTTGATTGCTGTCGCAGCGGCCAATATTTGTGCGGCGCAGCAGTCGCAGAAGCACGACCCGCCGTCACAATCGACGCAGCAGAGCGTGTGGACTCCACGGGCTGTTGAAGACTTGCGCCAGAAGGCGTCGTCGAAGACGGAGTTTACTTTGGACCACTCGATGCTGGTGTTTGCGTCGAAGCTGGATTCTGACGACGAAGACCTTCGGCGTGTGATCGCGGGCGTGAATGGGGTTTCGGTGCACAGCTACAGGTTTTCTGGACCTGGGATGTACGATCTGGCGGCGCTGGGCTCGGTGAAGGATGAGTACCGCGCGGCGGGTTGGAAACAGGTGATGAACAAGGAGAAGGATGGAGGCCGCGAAGTCACCAATGCCTGGATGCGTCTGGAGAATAACGCCATCAGCAATGTTGCCGTGCTCCAGGCCAGGGCTACGGAGGTCGACTTTGTTGTCGTGTCGGGGTCGATCAGTCCGGTGGATTTGTCGCATCTGAGCGGGCACTTCGGCATTCCGAAGATCGAAGGCGGAGTGGTGGTACCGAATACTTCGCGACGACCGTAATTCAGGCTGCCGGGCGGGGACGCCCGGCGCTCCACCAACTAAAGCTATATTGCACGGCTAGCGGTTTCTCTGCGTCGTTGGAGTTAACTTTCTTAATCTCTCTCTTGCCTGTGTGGCTTCCGTGGTGCGGGGATAGCGCTGGATTACGTGCTTCAATTCTTGTGTGCCCTCGTCTTCTTTCCCCAGTTCCAGGAGCGCGAATCCCTTCTTTAGCTGGGCGGCAGCGGCTTTGTTTCCGCTGGGAAAATTCTGCAGAACCAGATCGTAGCTCGCGACTGCTTTCGCATAATCGGCGGCCTTGAACTGAATTTCAGCCAGGTAGAAATATGCATTCCCGGCCAGGTCGGTGTTGGGGTAGAACTTGACGTAGTCGTTGAATTCCTGAACCGCCACGTCGTTTTTTCCGCCGTTGTAATCGCGCAGGGCGTTGTTGTAGAGCACGTCGGGCGGAGGGGCCTGGGCGATTGCTTGCGCCTGCTGTTGCGCTTGCGCCTGCTGCGCGGCCATGGACTGTTGCTGCGCCTGCATGTCCTCGAACTGCTTGCTCAGCTTGGCGAGGCGGACCTTGAGTTCGTCCATGGTGTCGTTGAGCGCCTGAATCTGGCCCGAGATCTGGTCGACTTGAGCGGAGCGATCCTGCTGCTGCTTGTTGACTGACGCTTGCAGTTCGCCGATGGCGGCGCTCACTTTGTTGGCGGCGTCGGTGTTCTGCTCAAGCAGGTTTTTCATGACGCCCATGCGCTCGTCAAAGGAGCGGGTCATCGCGGTCATCTGCTGCTGCAATTGTTGGACCTCGGTTTGCAGTTCGATGATGTCTTTGTTGGCGGCTTGGGCGGGACCGATCGAAATCGTGACGAGCAATACAAGAACGAGCGCGATACGAGTGGATTTCATAGTTAACCTATTGGATGTCAAAGAGGCGCTGACTGTCCAGCGGCGCGAGCCTGAAAAATTAAGGGCGGCCGCAGCCGCCCTTGTTGATTATTGTCCGTACACGAAGTGGCCGCGGCGGTTTTGCTGCCAGCAACTTTCGTTCGACTCCATGCAGAACGGCTTCTCTTTGCCGTAGCTGAAGGTCTTGATACGGTCACCGCTTACTCCCGCCTGAATAAGCGCATTCTTTACGGAGTCGGCGCGATTGGTGCCCAGAGCCAGGTTATATTCGGTTGAACCGCGCTCGTCGCAGTGTCCCTCGATGGTGATGCGGATGTTGGGATGCTGCTGCAGGAACTGCGCGTCGCTCTGCACCGTGGCCTGGTCTGCGGGCCGTATATCGGATTTGTCGTATTCAAAGTAGATGTCCTTTATGTTGCGCGAGAAGAGTTCCTGCTCCGTCAGGTTCGGGGCCGCTTCTGGCGGTGGCGCGGGGGCGCTATTGACGGTGACGCGAGCGGTGGCGTCCTGAGTTCCACCGGTGCCTTTGGCGATGAGATGATAAGTGGTGGAGTCAGTGGGAGTCACCTGACGCGAGCCGCTCAGGTCCACGGGGCCAATGCCGTCGATGCTGACGTCGGTGGCGTTCGTCGTCTGCCAGGTCAACGTTGTCGGTTGACCCTGATTGACGGTGTTCGGATTTGCCGACAGCGAGGCCGTGGGAGCGGTCGGGGACGGGGGCGGTGGGGGCGGCGGTGGTGCGGCTTTCTTGGCGCAAGCGCCCAGAAACAGGATGGTACCGAGTGCGAATGCGAGAGTGCTGCATCTCGCGATGGTTGTTTTTGTCATGCTCATCGTAGTTGCGCGCATCACTGATTCCTCTTTTCTGTGCGCCCGCGTTGTGGCTGCAATCTGCATCTTCACGGCAGGGCGCACTCTGGGCCAGCCGCAAAACCTTGCTTCTTTCTTAGAAACACACCACAAACAGAATCCTTATCATAGGGAGCACAGGGAAAACCACATCCCTCCCATGCGTCCCGGTCTTGAAGATCTCTAACTTTTCGACTCTTTCTAAATCCATTTACTTCCAACTCCAATTGGGTTGCGTGTTTGCGCCTTCAAAGGTCAACTGCTTCACATTGGTGCCGTCGGCCAGCATCGACCATATCTGGTCGCGGCCGGAGCGATGGGACTGAAACACAATGTGGCGGCCATCCGGAGACCAGCAGGGGAAATCGTTGCGTCCCGCGTCGTGCGTGAGTTGCACCCACTGCTTGCTGGCGACATCCATTAAATACAAGTCGTTGGCGCCCGGCTCTCCGGGACCATATTTGCGCTCCCAAGAGAAAGTTAGAAACTGTCCGTTGGGCGACCAGTTGGGAGAAACAGCATAGCCTTGATCGGTGACGCGCTGCAGGTTGGTGCCGTCGGATTCCATGGTGTAGATCTGCGGCAGGCCGGTGCGTCCGCTGACGAAAGCGATCTGGCTTCCGGTTTTGCGATTCCAGGTGGGAGAAACATCTGGGCCTTTGTCGTTGGTTAAGCGCTTTGAATTTCCTCCCGAGCCATCGACTACGAAAATGTTGGGGTAGCCGTTGCGCGAGGACGAAAACGCCAGCTTGCCATCGGGCGACCACGACGGCGAAAGATTCATGCCTCCGAAACGGGGGAAGGCGACCATGCGGTTGAGATCGAAGGAGTACATCATGATCTCCCAGCCGCCTTTGCTGATCGAACTGAAGGCGAGGCGCGAACCATCGGGCGAGATGCGAGGCGACAGCGAAATGCTACCGAGATGCGTGACCTGCTGCTGGTTGGCGCCATCGTAGTCCATCATCCAGACTTCTTTGTGTCCGGTGCGCTCGCTGATGAAATAGATTTTGGATTCGGCAATGCCGGGCACGCCGCCGCCGAGGCGAAAGATGATTTCATCGGCAAAACGGTGCGCAATTACGCGGACAGCTTCGGGCGTGGCATTGTCGTTGTACTGCTTGCCTAGCACCTGCGGAGACTTTTCGTTCTTTACGTCGTAGAGCCATCCCTGCACCGTGACTTTGCCGGAGGCCACGCCCAGATTGCCGAAGGCCAGCATGGAAGCGTTCGGGGGCGGGGAATTCCAGGCTGAGAAATTGATGTCGGAGGGTTGGCCTGGCTCTTGCAGGGGATAGAAACTCTTCGAGACTAGATCGAAGATTCCTGCGTTGTCGAGGTCGTTCCAGAGGACTTGATTGAAGGTGTTCAGCAGGTCGGCATTTTTGGGGTCGGCGGTCGCGGACTTGAAGTCAGATGCGGCCAAGCGCACGCGCTCGACGCCCCGGCCAGTGCCGGTGCGAATCCAGTCCTGGGCGAAGCTTGTGCCCGCTAATAGAAGCAAGGCAGCGGTGATCAACGCACTACGACGGATCGGGCGACTCGAGTTCTTCAAAATTTGTGCTCCCTTTGCTGGTGGAGCGCCGGGCGTCCCCGCCTGGCGGACGGGCGAGACGCCCGTCCCTCCACTTATCTCTTGTAATCGAACCAAAACTCTACCGATACTTTGCTTCCCGAATAATCCGATGGCAGCGGGCCGAAGGTATCGATGCGTTGGAGCGCCCGGACCGCCGACTGGTCGAGTGACGGCACGCCGCTGGACTGCTCAAGTTGGACGTTCGAGGGGTGACCATCGCGCGCGATATCGAACGTCAAGTAAACCCGTTTTGCTTCGGTTATGCGCGGGTCGACCTCGTACCTCAGCCAATTTTCGGTGACTTTTCGCTGCACGGCTTGCACGTACCAGGCATATTGGCTTCCGAAATCTCCGCCGCTTCCGGTGAAGCCAAATCCACCTTTGGCGCCGCCCGCGCTCATGGTGTAAGGGCCGCTGACCGGTCCACCTTCGCCATAAGGAATCTGATTCGACTCGGGCTGTTGTGGTTCCGGCTTGCGCTGTGTTGCGGTTTTGACCGGCGCGGGTTTCATTTTTGTTTTCGTGTTCTTGTCGGGAATCGAAATTGCTTCCGGTTCCTTCTCCTGCACGGTGGGCTGCGATTTTGACAAACCCTTGGATTCCGTTGCCAGGACATTCGTTGTCTCGGTTGGATTGGCGGGCAAGGGAACCGAGCTCACTAGCGTTGCTCCCATGGCGTCTCCACCGCCGCCGCTGCCCCAGCCTTCGCCGCGGATGCCGTGAATGAACATGGTGTAAAGCACAACGAATGCTGCGAATGCGATATGCAAGCCGAGCGACCAGGCCAAGGGCCGTCGAAGTTGGCTGTGTTCGGAATAAATGTCGCCCGCGTACATATCCATCTCACTCTTAGTGATGCGCGTGGCTATCGATCGGCTGCGTAACAATGCTCACGTTGCTGATGCCTGCTTGTTTGATGGCGTCCATTACGGTGGCGAAGGCGCCAAAGGGAACATCTTCATCGGAGCGCAAAAAGATTGACTGGTGCTGCGGATCGCGAATCTTCTTCTTCAGAGTCGCTCCGATCTGGTTGATGTTGATGGGATCGTTGCCGAGAAAAACTTTCTGCGATTTGTCGATGCTGATTACCAGGCGTTCTTCGGTAATTTCTTTGACGGTACGGGTGTGGGGCACGTTAACTTCGATGCCGGACTGCAAGACGGGCGCGGTCACCATAAAAATGATGAGCAGCACGAGTACGACGTCGACGAGCGGAGTGATGTTGATATCGGCGAGCGCGGTCTGAGTGCGTCCGTTGGCGGAAGTGAAAGCCATCAGCGCCGGGCCTCGGTGAGTGGTGGTTGCGGCTGGTGGAGTTCGAAGGCCTGGCGCTCGACCATGCTGAGCATCTGGAGCGTGAAGTCGTCATTGCGCGCGGCCATTTCACGAATTGAGCCGACGACGAGGTTATAGGCGATTACCGCCGGGATGGCTGCGGCTAGACCGGCGGCGGTGGTGATGAGAGCTTCTGAAATTCCGGGAGCGACGGCGCGCAAGGTTGCGGCTCCGGCAGTGCCCAGGCCGTGGAAAGCGTCGATGATACCCCACACGGTTCCGAAGAGTCCGATGAACGGAGTGACTGCGCCGGTGATTGCCAGCCAGGTCACATTGCGTTCGAGGCGGGTGATCTCTTCAGATGATGCGACCTGCATCGCGCGCTGAATGGCGGCTAGGTTGTGGATGCCGCCCGTTGTGCCCATCTGACGTTTGAACTCGGCAACGGCGCTTTCAAAGACTCCTACCAATGGGCTAGGACGGAACTGTTCGGCGACTGAAGTAATGTCCTGCAGGCGCTGGGCCTTGTGGAAGGCGCGTGCGAAACGCTCGCTTTGGGCGCGGGCCCGTTTAATCAGTCTCCACTTGGAAAGAATCACCGCCCAGGAAAGGATGCTGAAAGCGATGAGCAGAAACAACGCGGTTTTGGCGACCGGACCGGTCTCAAGAACGAGCTCAACGATTTCGCCGCCGACAAACAACAGCAAAACGGAAGAAAGTTGCATCGGTTTCGGGTGATCCCCTCTAAGAATTATAGACCAGCGGGGCGGCGTGATTGGCGCGGGTACCGCATCGGTCACTGCGGAGCGGGTCATCCGGCGATCGGGTCATTTAAGTTCACGAATCTTTGACCTTCGATCGCACGATGACGCAACGGGTCGATGGCGGATCAATTCGTGCTATGCTGCGCGTAAAATTATCGTGCTTCGCGAATCAAGTTCATAGGCCGCGGGCGAGGGCGCTCGCGCCACACGAACAGGAATCTTGTGCTGGCTGAACTTCGACTGGAAAATTACGCCGTCATCGACAATGTCGTGATCGAGTTCGCGGCTGGTCTGAATCTGCTGACCGGCGAGACCGGGGCGGGGAAGTCGATTCTGATTGACGCGGTCGGATTGCTGTTAGGCGACAAGGCATCATCTGAGGTGATCCGCACGGGAGCGGAGCGGGCGGTGGTGGCGGCGGTGTTTGAGAGCGAAGGAGCTGTGGCGCGCTCGATTGCGGAGATTCTGGAGACGAACGGCCTGGACGCGGAGAATGGCTCGCTGATTTTGCGACGCGAGATTGCTTCGGGCGGCAAGGGGCGCGTCTTTATCAATAATCAGCCGGCGACGGTAGGTGTGCTGAAACAGATTGCGCCTCACCTGGCGGTAATCCATGCGCAGAATGAATCGATCGTAAATTTCGATGCGGCGGCGCGGCAGGAACTGCTGGACGCTTACTCCGGAGTTGAGCTGAAGGACGTTGCCGCGGCATTCGAACGCTGGAAGCAGATTCGCGGACGCATCGCGGAGCTCGAACAGGATGAGCAGGATCGTGCTCGCCTGCTAGACCTGTGGAATTTTCAGTGCCGGGAAATCGAGGAGGCGCGGTTGCGGGCGGGCAAGAACGAAGATGAACAACTTGAGGCCGAGAAGCGCGTGTTGGCTAATGCGGAAAAAATCTACGGCGCGGCCATGAATGCGTTTGACCTGTTGTATGAGGGCAACGCCTCCACTTCGTCGAGCTTGCGCTCGGCGCAGAAGCACTTGGAGGAACTGGCACGCTATGAGCCCAAGTTTCAGGAGGCGCTCGCGGCGCTGGAGACGGCACGCATCAGTGTTGAGGATGTGGGAGCGACGCTGCGTGATTATGCTGGTGGAATCCAGGCATCTCCTGAGCGGCTGGCTGAGATTGAAGAACGGCTGGCTCTGCTGGATCGTCTGAAGCGCAAGTATGGTCCTACGCTGGAGCAGACCATTGCTTTTGGCGAGGACGTGCGTCGGAAGCTTTCTGAGATGGAAAATAAAGATCAAGTTCTGCTTGAGCTTCGGGCGATGCTGGCTGTGGCGGCTGAAGAATATCGCAAAGCTGCCCGGGGTGTGTCGCGTAAACGCGTCGACGCGGGACGCAAATTAGAGAAACTGGTTGAGGCCGAGATCAACGACCTCGCTATGCGGGCCAGTTTTCGTATTGCGGTTGAGGAGAACGAGGACGAAGCGCATTGGACGTCTTCGGGCATCAACCAGGTCGTCTATCGAATTTCGACTAATGCGGGAGAGACGATGCGGCCGCTGGAGCAGATTGCTTCGGGCGGAGAGCTTTCGCGTGTCATGCTGGCGCTGAAGGCGAGCGTTGAGTCAGGGACGAATGCGGCGAGCGTTTCCAGTTCGAAGAAGAAGTCGGCGGCGCAGCGGACTTTGGTTTTTGACGAAATTGACACCGGCATCGGAGGACGGGCGGCCGAGGCCGTGGGGAAGAAATTGAAGGCGCTCTCCAAGGGCAACCAAGTGCTGTGTGTTACCCACCTGCCGCAGATCGCAACCTTTGCCGATCACCATTACCTGATCGAGAAGCGTGAAACCGGCGGACGCGCTAAGACCACCGTCCGGCAGATTAGCGGCGAGGAACGCACCGAGGAAGTGGCGCGCATGTTGTCGGGGGCCAAGCTTACCGAGACTTCTCGGAAACATGCGGAGCAGATGATTAAGGCGAATGGGTGAATCTTTATTGACTTAGCTAAGTAAAGTTAGCTAACATGTGTTCATGGAAACCGTCACTATCCATAAGGCCAAAACTGAGCTGTCGCGGCTGATTGAGAAGGCTTGCCGCGGCGAGGAGATTGTCATCGCCCGCGGGAAGAAGCCGGTGGTGCGTTTGGTGGCGATTGAGGACCACAAAGGCCGCCGGAAGCCCGGCGCCCTGCGCGGGAAGCTGAAGGTCGGACCCGAGTTTTTTGAGCCGTTGCCTCCGGAAGAGCTTGACGCCTGGGGACGATAGCGTGCGCCTCCTGCTGGACACGCATGCTTTGCTGTGGTGGTATAGCGACGATGCAGCGCTCCCCAAGTCGTGCAGAAAACTCATTGCCCAGCCGGACAACAGCATTTTTGTTAGCGCAGTCTCCGCTTGGGAGATTGCAACGAAGTTTCGATTGGGCCGGCTGCCGAGCGGCTCTGAACTCGTGCAAGACTTCGGTGGCTATCTTGAGCGGGAAAAGTTCCTGAGTCTGCCAGTATCATACGAGCATGGGGTTCGTGCTGGGATGTTGCCTGGCCCCCCCCAGGATCCGTTTGACCGCATGCTGATTGCGCAGGCTGAGATTGAAAAGCTGTTTATCGTCAGCAACGAGAAAATCTTCGATCAGTATGGAGTGCGTCGGGTCTGGTGAGCCGCAAGATGGATGCTGCCCCATTCGCCCGCCCGTTTTCCCCGCTTGCTGCTAATCCTCACATCCTCAAAGGCTTACATTGACCTTGGGGTGCATCTTTCGATACCCTTGCGACATCTCTTGATGCAACAAAGTGTATTCTAGAGGGAAGAGTATCCTAAGTGGGGTGGGGGCGGAACTTGTCTGAGACCAGCAGCTTACGTACGAAGAATTTGCACACGAAGAGCTTACTGCTGTTGAAGCCGCGCGGATTTTGCGCTGGAGTGGTGCGCGCGATCGATATTGTCCGAATTGCGCTGGAGGCGTTTGGGCGGCCGATCTACGTGCGCAAGGAAATTGTCCACAACCGCTTCGTGGTGGAGGAACTCCAGCAGAAGGGCGCAATTTTTGTGGATAGCGTGGACGAAGTTCCCGCGGGTGAACGCGTCATCTACAGCGCGCACGGGGTTTCGCCGGAGGTGCGCGAAGCGAGCAAGATGCGCAAGCTGCGGGTGATCGATGCTACGTGTCCGCTGGTCACCAAGGTGCATGTGGAGGCGGTGAAGTTCGCGAAGGAAGGCTATTCGCTGATTCTGATCGGACATCGCGATCATGACGAAGTGATTGGGACGCTGGGCGAGGCGCCCGCCGTGACTCAGGTTGTCGGATCGCCGGCGGAGGTGGCTTCTTTGACGCTGCCCGATCCCAGCCGCGTGGCCTATTTGACGCAGACTACGCTCAGCCTGGATGAGACGCGCGACATCATTGCCGCGCTCAAGAAGCGGTTTCCGAACATTAAGGGTCCGGCGGCGCAGGATATTTGCTATGCCACGGAAAACAGGCAAGTTGCCGTGAAACACGTGGCTTCTGACGCCGATCTGCTGCTGGTGGTCGGCTCCGATAACAGCTCCAATTCGAAGCGCCTGGTGGAGGTGGCTCGCAGTTTGGGTACTCCGGCGCATCTAATAGATGATTGCAACGATATTCAGGCGCGATGGTTGCACGACGTGAAAACTGTTGCCCTGACGGCGGGAGCATCGGCTCCTGAACATCTGGTGCAGGAAGTGGTCGAGTACCTTGCCGGACAGGGCTTTGGCGATGTGCAGGAGTTGGAAATCATGCCGGAAAATGTTCGCTTTGGGTTGCCGCCGGAGATCGTGGAAACGATTGCCGCGGCTCCGGCGGTTGCGGTGCAGTCATAGTGCGGAGTGATAGTTGCGGAGTGATAGTTAGGAGCGGAGTTATAGATGGAAGAATCCTCCCCTTTTAGTCCGGCCAGTGCGCCGCAGATGCGATTTGGAAAAATCGACGACCTGGGAAGCCGGGTCGCGGTCGCGGTCGATGCCGCGCGCAACTATCTTTTCTCGCAGCAGTACGAAGAGGGCTACTGGTGCGGAGAACTGGAAGCTGATACTACCCTCGAATCCGACTACATCCTTCTGCATACGCTGCTCGGTACGGGCAGCCAGGAACGCTTTGAAAAAGCCGCTCGTCACATTCTGAACCATCAGAATCGTGACGGCGGTTGGAGCACCTATGCGGCGGGCCCCTCCAACATCAGCGCTTCAGTGAAGGCTTATTTCGGGCTGAAGCTGGCTGGTTTTACCGCCGACCATCCCGCGCTCGAGCGCGCTCGCAACAAAATTCTTGAAATGGGCGGCGTGACCGAAGTCAATACATTTACCAAGATCTATCTGTGTTTTTTCGGACAGTACGATTACGATGCGGTGCCAGCGATTCCGCCGGAGATCGTGCTGTTTCCGAACTGGTTCTGGTTCAATATCTACGAAATTTCTTCGTGGTCGCGCGCCATTTTGGTGCCGCTTTCGATCTGCTACGCCAAGAAGCCGTTCAAGAAGATTCCCGATGAAATGGGAGTGGAAGAGCTTTTTGTCGGCGGGCGCGACAAGTCGCGTATGCATCTGCATTGGGCCAAGGAGCGGATTTCGTGGCGCAATTTCTTTCTGGTGCTGGATCGGATTACCCACTGGGCGGAGCGGGTGCACATCCGTCCGCTGCGTTCGCTGGCTCTGCGGCAGGCTGAGAAGTGGATGCTGGCGCGCTTTGAGATGAGCGATGGATTGGGAGCGATTTATCCCTCGATGATGAATGCCATCATTGCGCTGCGCTGCCTGGGATATTCGGTGGATGATCCGCAGTTCATCCGCGCGATGGACGAGTTTGAGAAACTGGGGATCGAAGAAAACGACACTTTCCGGATGCAACCTTGCAAGTCTCCCGTGTGGGATACGGCCTACGCGCTGTTTGCGCTGGGCGAGGCGGGGGTTCCGGCGAGCGATCCGCGGCTGGTGCGATGCGCCGACTGGATTTTACAGAAGCAGGTGCGCAAGCCCGGAGACTGGAAGATTAAGAATCCCAAAGGCGAGCCGGGGGGCTGGTACTTCGAGTTCAACAACGAGTTCTATCCCGACGTGGATGATACGGCCATGGTCTGCCTGGGGCTTAGCCGGGTCGAACATCCAAACGGGCGTTATCAGCGCGAGTCGGTGCAGAGGGCGATTGATTGGATTTTGTCGATGCAGTGTAAGAACGGAGGCTGGGCTTCGTTCGACAAGGACAACGACCGGATGGTGTTCCAGTACGTGCCCTTTGCCGATCACAACGCCATGCTTGATCCTGCGACGGTCGACATCACGGGGCGGATTCTGGAGTGCCTCGCGACTTATGGATACGACCAGAGTCATCCACGGGTTAAGCGGGCGCTCAAATTTATTCGCAAAGAGCAGGAGCCCGATGGAAGCTGGTTTGGACGCTGGGGCGTGAATTACATCTACGGGACCATGCAAGTGTTGCGCGGACTGGAAGCGATGAACGTCGACCGCAACGATCCCATGATCCAGCAAGCGGCGGAATGGCTGCGATCGGTGCAGAATGCCGACGGAGGATGGGGCGAAACGGTGGGATCGTATGACGATCCGAATCTTCGCGGGCAAGGCGAGAGCACGGCTTCGCAGACGGCTTGGGCAATCATGGGATTGCTCGCGGTGGGCGATACCCGCAGCGAATGCGTGGCCCGCGGCATGGCGTATCTACTGCGCACCCAGAAGAAAGATGGTTCCTGGGATGAGCCATTTTTTACCGGCACAGGTTTCCCGCGCGTGTTCTATCTGAAATATCACTTGTACCGCGAATATTTCCCGTTGATTGCGCTTACGACCTATTCGAAGGTGATGGCGGAGAAGAGCAGCAGCTAGCACTTAGCATTTAGCACTTAGCCAATCCGGTTCGGACCTAAATGCTAAACGCTAAGTGCTAAATGCTCGCTTTCGTCACCGGCGCCACGGGATTTCTGGGCAGTCATGTTGCGCGTGTTCTGGCCGAGCAGGGAGCCGGGTTGCGGCTGCTGGTGCGGCCTACGAGCGATCTGCGCAACCTTGAAGGGCTGAGCGCTGATCGCGTTGTCGGCGACCTGCGAGATCCGGCCTCTCTGGGGAAAGCGCTGGCCGGCTGCGACGTTGTTTTTCATGTTGCGGCCGACTATCGGCTGTGGGTGCGCGATCCCGGCGAGATGTATCGTTCGAATGTCGAGGGCACGAGCTCGTTGCTCGAAGCGGCTCGGAAGCAAGGCGTGCGGCGCGTGGTGTACACGTCGAGCGTGGCTACCATGGGGTTCACCTCGAACCACGCTGCTGCCGAGCTGCGCTCGGCTGGACGGCCGGGGGCGGCCGTCCCTACGCGAGCTTCGACGGGCGAGGGTGCCCGTCCCCGGGCGAGCACGGTGGCGGATGAAGAGAGTCCGGTGTCGCTGGCGGACATGATCGGACCGTACAAGCGGTCGAAATTCATGGCGGAGCAAGTGGCGGTCGAGGCCGCACGGTCTGGAGTCGATGTGGTGATTGTGAATCCTTCGACGCCGATCGGAGAACGCGACATCAAGCCGACTCCTACGGGGCGAATCGTCGTCGATTTCCTCAAACGGAAATTTCCGGCGTACATTGAAACTGGATTGAACCTGGTGGATGCAACAGAGTGCGCGCGCGGCCACGTCCTGGCGCTCGAAAAGGGAAGAACGGGCGAGCGTTACATTTTGGGCGGAGAGAATCTGACGCTGAAAGAGATTCTGGACCGACTGGCCGCGATTACGGGCTTGCCCTCGCCGACGGTTAAAGTGCCGTACGCGGTTGCCCTGGCAGGCGGGATTTTCTACGAGATGGTGACGGGCCGGCTTCTGGGCCGCGAGCCGCGCGCGACCATTGACGAAGTGCGCATGGCGCGCAAAATGATGTTTGTAAGTTCAGCGAAAGCGGAGCGCGAACTGGGCTGGCGAACGGCTCCAGTGGATGGCGCGCTGCGGCGGTCGGTCGAGTGGTTTCGGGCGAACGGCTATGTCTAGAAAAAAGATTGCGATCGCTATTATTGCTGCCATGGAACGAGAGGTACGGCCGCTGATCCGAAGCTGGAAGATGCGTATGATCGAGCACGACGGCCGGCGCTATCGTCTTTTTGAAAATGGCGAGGCGGCCTTGGTGTGCGGCGGAATCGGAGCCGAAGCTGCGCGCCGCGCTACTGAAGCGGTGATTCGGGAGGTCAAGCCCCTGCGCGTACTCTCGGTGGGTTTTGCCGGAGCCGTCGATGGTTCGCTTCTCGGGCAGATTGTCGAGCCGCGAATCGTGATCAATGCAGCCGATGGGGTCCGAACAGACGTTGGTTCCGGTGAAGGCATTCTGGTGACTTCCGCGACCGTGGCCGGCAAGGAACAGAAAGCGCGGTTCGGCAAAGCTTATGGCGCGAGTGCGGTGGATATGGAAGCCGCAGCGGTGGCGCAGGGAGCAGAGGCGCGGGGAGTCGAGTTTGGAGCTCTGAAAGCCATCTCTGACGATGCCGATTTCGAACTGCCGGCGCTGGATCGCTTTGTGACCGTCGATGGAAGTTTCCGCTCGTTGAGTTTTGCCTGTCACGTGGCGCTGCGCCCGTGGCTGTGGGGGACTACCATTGCACTGGCGCGGAATAGCTCCAAGGCGAGCAAAGCTCTTTGCGGCGCGATTGCGAGCTATCTCGGTCGTGAGACTCCGAGTAGTCAAACTTTGGCGGCTGAGCCTGTGGTGGCTGAATCCAAGCGTTAATAAGTGAAACAATAAATTTGCTATGGCAAAAACATCGTCATTGACCGTCGAAAAAGAAAGCCACGAGATTCCTTCCACCATGCAGGCGGTGGTGTATCACGGCGTCAACGATGTGCGGATGGAAGAAGTGCCGGTGCCGGAAATCGGGCCTGGGGAAATTCTGGTTCGGGTGCACACTTGCGGCATCTGCGGGACTGACCTCAAGAAGATTGCTACGGGCTCGCACTCCGCGCCGCGCATTTTCGGCCACGAAACCGCGGGCGTGGTCGCGAAAGTGGGGGAAGGCGTTCGCAAGTTCGCCGTCGGCGAACGCGTGGTGGTGTTTCACCACATCCCGTGCGGAAGATGTTATTACTGCCGCCACAAGACCTTCGCGCAGTGCGCGACCTACAAAAATGTTGGGTGCACGGCTGGGTTTGAGCCGTCGGGCGGGGGATTTGCGGAATACGTGCGGGTGATGGACTGGATTGTCGAAAAGGGAACCGTGCGCATTCCAGAGGGCACGAGTTTTGAGCAGGCTAGCTTTGCAGAGCCGGTGAATACCTGCATCAAGGGGATTGAAACTCTTCGTCTGGAAGCCGGGGAGACGGTGCTGGTGATGGGGCAGGGTCCAATTGGGCTGATCCTGGCGACTCTGGCGAAGCTGGCGGGCGCTCGGGTGATTACTTCCGATTTGTATCCGGCGAGGCTTACAATAGCTCATAGCTTCGGCCTCAACCTGACAATTGACGCTTCCAAGTCTGACGCAGTGCAAGGGGTGCGCGACATGACTGAGGGGCGCGGGGCGGATGCCGTGATTTTGGCCGTCGGCGGGACCGGCTTGATTCGTCCCGCTATGGATGCGGCACGTCCGGGAGGCCGAGTGTTGCTGTTTGCCCAGACGGTGCGGGGTGAAGTGACCATTGATCCGGCGGCGGTATGCGTGGACGAAAAGGCGTTGCTCGGCTCTTACAGTGCATCGGTGGAATTGCAAGAGGAGTCAGTACGGTTCGTGATGAACCGTGAAATGGATGTGGAACGGCTTATCAGCCACCGTTTCCCGCTCGCAAGCGGTGTGGAAGCGCTGCAACTGGCTGCTCATCCTCGGCCGGACTCGATGAAGATCGTCATCCAGCCGGGCAGCAATGGGGCTCCAATGCGCACGGAGCAGGCGTAGTGGAGCGCTGGGCGTGGGAAGGACATCAACTGTGAATGGAAAGATGACGGCTGCCGTCCTCTACGGCAAAGAGGACGTCAAGATTGAGAAAGTGCCGATTCCGCGCGTGGGCGAAGGCGAAGTTCTGGTCAAGGTCAACGTGGCGCTCACCTGCGGCACCGATTTGAAGGTATATCAGCGGGGCTACCACGCCCGCATGATTGTGCCTCCAGCTTTGTTTGGGCACGAACTGGCCGGCACGATCGAGGAAGTCGGTGAGGGAGTGCGCGGCTTCAAGAAAGGAATGCGCGTAGTGGCGCTCAACTCCGCGCCCTGCGGCATGTGCTTCTATTGCTCGAAGCACCAGCTCAACCTGTGCGAAGATTTGCTGTTTAACAATGGCGCGTATGCGGAGTACATCCGGATACCGCGGCGCATTGTGGAGACGAATATGCTCGTCGTGCCTTCGAATGTAACCTTCGAAGATGCCGCGATGACGGAGCCGCTGGCCTGCGTGCTCCGGGGCCTGCATGAAACTGGAGTCGAGATCGGCGATACGGTGGCGATCATTGGTGGCGGGCCGATTGGCCTTATGTTTGTGCAGGTGGCGAAAGCCATCGGATGCAATGTAATTGCCGTCGTCAAGCGCGACTCGCAGGTTTTGTTGGCGCGCAAAAAAGGGGCGCACGAGGTGGTGCAGATCTCCAAGGTCAAAGATCCAGTGGAGGCGGTGCGCGAGCTGAGTCCAGAGAGGCGCGGCGCCGATGTGGCGGTCGAAGCGGTGGGGCGTCCGGAAGCCTGGGAGTGGGCCGTGCAGATGGTGCGCAAAGGCGGCACGGTGAATTTCTTTGGCGGCTGTGCGGCCGGAACCAAGGTGCAACTGGATACGAACCGCTTGCACTACTCGGAAATTACCTTGAAGGCGACTTTTCACCATACTCCCGAGACGGTGCGCCGGGCTTTTAATTTGATTGCCGAGAAGAAAGTTTGCGGCAACGACTACATTACCGGCGAAGCGCCGCTTTCGCGTTTGCAGGAAGTGCTGCGCCACATGCTGAACCGCAACGGGGATATCAAGACTGCGATTATCCCGGGTCACTAGCGTCGCGGCAGATTGGTTCGAGAAACAAATCTAAATTAGGGTTGTCATCCTGAGCGAAGCGAAGGACCTGCTCTTTGCGGCGGACAACAGGTCCTTCGCTTCGCTCAGGATGACAATTTGAATTTATCGGCCATTTATTGATGATTGCTGCCAGCCATCCCCCGACTGCGCCGCTCTCCTCTGCCTGGAGTGCGCTGCCGCCGGAGTACGCCATCCCTGACCAAGCGCCTTCAGAAGCCGAAGCGCGCGAATATTGCCGCCGCTTGGCGCGTTCGCATTACGAGAATTTCTCGGTAGCATCGTGGTTTTTGCCGGAACGCCTGCGGCAGCATTTTTTCAACGTATACGCGTATTGCCGCATCTCGGACGATCTGGGCGACGAGGTCGGCGACACAGCTGCATCTCTGCAGTTGCTCGATCAATGGGCGATGGAGCTGAACGCGTGCTACGAAGGTCATCCCCGCCATCCTGTATTTGTTGCGCTGGCCGATACCGTGCGCAAGTTTGAGATTCCGAAACACGAGTTTGCGGACTTGCTGACGGCGTTTCGACAAGACCAAACCATCGGCCGCTACCCGACGTTCAATGATCTGCTGGGCTATTGCCGTTATTCGGCGAATCCGGTTGGGCACCTGGTGCTTTATCTCTGCGGATACCGCGATGCCGAGCGCCAGCTGCTTTCTGACTACACCTGCACCGCACTGCAACTTGCGAACTTTTGGCAGGACGTAAGCGCGGATTTTGCCAGAGGGCGAATTTATCTCCCGCTCGAAGACCTGCGGCGCTTTGGCGTGAGCGAAGAGGTACTCCGCGATGGCGAAAACACTGCTGCATTCCGCGCGATGATGCAGTTTGAGGTCGAACGCGCGCGCGAATGGTTCGCGCAGGGCTTGCCGCTGATTGCGAAGGTTGAGCGCGCGCTGGCTACGGATATCGAGCTTTTCAGCCGGGGCGGCCTGGAGATTCTGAACGCGATCGAGCGGCAAAATTACGCAGTGCTGGGGAGACGTCCGGCAATTTCCAAGACTCGGAAGCTGGCTCTGGTGGCGCGGGCCGCGCTGGGGAAGCTGCGGGGGAATCCGCTGCAGAAAGCGCTGGAGAAAGAAAGATGAGCACTGCCGTGGGCAATCCGCCGGTACAATTTGCGCCAACGGCTTCGCAACTCGACGTGGCATATTCCGTCTGCCGGCATATCGCGCGCTCGGCGGCGAAGAATTTCTATTACGGATTTGTGGTGCTGCCCCGGCGCAAACGCAATGCCATAAGCGCAGTGTATGCGTTCATGCGGCGATGCGATGACATTGTCGATGACAACACGCTGAGCCCTGACGATCGGCAGAACAAGCTGGCGGAATGGCTGGACAAAGTGCACCGTGCCCTGGCGGCGCAACCAACCGACGATCCGGTGCTGCTGGCGCTGACCGATGCGCAGCGCGCTTACCAGATTCCGATTGGACTCCTCGACCAGCTTGCCTTTGGAACTGCCGCGGACCTCGACTTTCGCCCGGCAGAGTTGTCTGCCAATGCGCCGCTCGTCGCGCGTTACCAGACTTTTGAAGAGTTGCGCCAGTATTGTTACGGAGTGGCCTCGGTTGTCGGTCTTGTCTGCATCAGGATTTTTGGCTATCGCGATCCCGCGGCGGAGGCGCTTGCCGAACGCTGCGGTCTGGCGTTTCAGCTTACGAACATTATTCGCGACGTCAAGGAAGACGTTGCCATGGGCCGCGTGTATTTTCCGCAAGAGGACCTGGCGCAGTGCGGTCTCTCGGCCTCCGATCTGGCCGCTCCGAATGTTGACCCTGCACGCCTCCGTCCACTGCTGGCGATGGAAGCCGACCGCGCTCGCGACTGCTACCGCGCCGGAGAAGAACTGATCCCGCTAGTGCATGAAGACAGCCAGCCGGCTCTATGGGTGCTGATCACTATCTATCGCCGCCTACTCGAAAAGATTGCCGTCAAACAGTACGACGTGTTTAGTGAGCGCGTCCGACTGACCGTTCGCGAGAAGCTCACTGTCCTTGGAAAAGGAATCGTGAAGCGTCTGGTGTGATGCCGCCCCCGATTCATCCTGATACGTTTCATTCTGATTTGACACGTCCTCCCTCGGTTGCGATCGCCGGAGGCGGGTTGGCCGGTCTCGCCGCTGGATGCGCTCTCGCCGAAGCCGGTTTTCGCGTGTCGCTTTTTGAGCGGCGTCCTTATCTTGGCGGGCGCGCTTCTTCTTATCAGCATCCCGGCACCGGGGAAATTGTCGACAATTGCCAGCATGTCTTGCTCGGCTGCTGCACCAACCTGCTGGATTTTTATCGACGCACGGGAGTCGAGAACAGGATTCGCTGGTATGAGAACCTGACTTTCCTTGAGCCCGGAGGACGCGCATCTGTGATTGGCCCGTCAGCGCTTCCGGCTCCTTTGCATACCGCCCGGGCATTTCTCCGGGCCGACTGTTTGAATTTTCGCGACAAGCTGGCCATCAGCCGCGCTATGGCGGTGCTTGCTCCTGCCGTTCCCGCGGATCGTGGCGAGTCGTTCCTGGACTGGCTGCAACGCCACGGACAAACCGCACCAGCCATCGAGCGCTTCTGGAAGACAATTCTGGTCAGCGCCTTGAACGAAGACCTTGATCAGCTTTCCGTTCCTTATGCGGCGCAGGTGGTGCGCGAGTCTTTTCTTAAATCAGCAGCAGCCGGGCGCATGGGGATTCCAACCGTGCCGCTGACTGACCTTTACAGCACCGCCGGAGACTACATTCGCGCTCGGACTGGAGACATTCAATTTCGCGCCGGTGTGGATTCGTTCCGAGCCGAAGCCTCCAACGTAGAAGTGACGGTCAACGGACAGGGACAGAAATTTGATTATCTGATTCTCGCCGTTCCCTTTGATGTGCTAGGGCGCATATTGCCGGATGCGCCGTCGTCTGCGCCTCTGGCTGCGGCGCTGGGACAGTTCTCGACATCGCCGATCACCGGGATTCATCTCTGGTTCGATCGCGAAATCAGCGATCTTGATCACGCGGTGCTGCTCGACCGCACGATTCAGTGGATGTTTCACAAATCGCGGATTATTGAGGGCCGGAGCAACGGCCCCGGCAGCTACATTGAGCTGGTGGTGAGCTGCTCGCGCAGCCTGGTGGAGAAGTCGAAGACCGAGATCGTCGACATGGCGGTCAGAGAAGCGCAGGAGTTTTTTCCCGGTGTGCGCAACGCGAGACTTGTGAAATCGACGGTGATCAAGGAGGTACATGCGACCTATTCGCCGCGCCCGGGAATCGACCGGTACCGACCTAGGCCGGAGACGGTATGGCCGCGCGTCTTTCTCGCCGGAGATTGGACCGCGACTGGCTGGCCTGCCACCATGGAGGGCGCGGTGCGCAGCGGCTATCTGGCGGCTGGGGCGCTAAGCCGGTCTGCCGGTGTCAAGACGGCTAGCTTTCTTGTGCACGATCTGGCGCCGAGTGGTTTGATGCGGCTGTTTGGATGAGATTTACTGCGACGACTTCAATTACTTCCGTTTCCAATCCTGTGTTACCTGGATGTCGCGCTAAAGGAACATGGCGCGGCATACGATCTTATCAACATGCCTGAGAATCCGGCCGATCATGATCGCTTAGATCATGATCATTCAAACAATGATCGTTTAGCGAACCATCATGCCGATAACGATCGCCGCCGCAGTGTGCGATTCATCTGCGGCGGTTATGCGCAGATCAGCCGGCTGCCATCGGATGGCATTTTTGTTCCGGGAAAAATTCGCGACCTGAGCCTGCATGGATGCTGCGTGGATACTCCGGTGCTCATTGATTGCGGCACGCGGGCTGAAATTGTGGTGCGCGTGAACGCCACTTCATTTCGAGCCGTGGGTGAGGTCAAGGCGATTCGCGGGCGCTCGGTTGCCGGCATGGAGTTTGTTCAGCTGAGCGCAGGTGGAAAGGACCTGCTCGCGGATATGGTCACCGATTTGGCCAAGTTACAGGCGATTATGAATCAGCTGCGGAATGTCCGCCGCGAGATGGATGCGAAGTCGTTCCAAAAGCAGTTGGAGGACGGGAAACGGCAGGCAGCGATTTTGAGCGAGAGGTTTCCTTTTCTGGGGACAATCTTTCAGGCAGAGAGTTCGAGAGCAACGTCGGGAGAAAGCGCCGAGCCGAAACAGCTTCGATCCTGCGGTCACGATCGAATCGCTGGCAGAGAGCCACTGGTGATAACCGTCGACTTGTTCGGTTAGCGCAACTCAGAGTGCCATCAGCGCCACACCCGCCGCTACCAGCAACGCCGCCATCCAGCGCCGGCGGCCCACGCGTTCGTGCAGGAAGATGCGCGCGGCCACTGCGTTGGACACGAAGGTGAGCGAGGCCGAAGCCGGCGCGACCAAGCTGAGATTGCCCCACGAAAGGCCGAAGAGCAGGCTATAGAATGCGACTGCCATCGCCAGCACTCCGAGAGCAAAAGTGGGCGTCGTAAGCACGCGTCCCACTACGGCCAAGGCCCCGCGGCTCTTCCAGAGCTCGCCGACGTCACCGACGCGTTTCATCGAGTAGGAAAGCAGCACGTCTCCGGTGGTCGATGCCAGGCTGACGAGCCCGATTGCGGCCCAGGCGTAGAGGTCGCTCATGACTTCGCCCCTGGGGAAACTGCGGCGCAGGGGACGTCTGCAGAACTTTCGCCCCGTCGACTGGGTGTAACCGAGGGGCCAGCGGCTACAAAACCTACACCACAGGCAATCAGGCCGATTCCAAGCCAGCGCGTCCACGAGATAACTTCATGAAAACCGAAATGAGCAACCAAAGCGACGAGCACATATCCGAGCGATGTAGCGGGCAGCACATAGGTGAGATCGGCCCACGAAAGTGCCGCCATGTAACAAGAAAAGAACGCCAGCAATAAAACGATTCCAAAAGCTACCCATGGATTGAGGATGGCCAGGAGCAGGCCGGAAAGATTGTGCAGCGAGATATTTACGTTGCCGAGACCTTTCATGCCGCGAGCCAGAAAGGAATCACCGACGGTGGCGAAGACGGCGACTCCCGCTAAGACGAGGTATTTTCGAAAGGTCACTGCTGATCCAATTCCGGGATCATTGAGACGTTGAATCATTCAAGGTCAAGGGCTCTTGGCTCTTAAAAATCTCAATGCCTCAATGATCTAATGACTCAAATGCTGTCTAGGCCTTGGCCGGCTGCGGCGCAGGGGCTTCGTCCTTGCGGTGTTCCTTGACCCACTTGTGGCGCTGGGCGCGGAGTTTCAGGAAAGTGCGCGCCTCTTTGTACAAGCGCTTGCGTTCGGAGCTGTCGAACATCGCTTTCCGCAGGATGCGGTACGCAGCCTTGGGACGGAAATAATATTCATCGTAAAAATGGTGGACCGCTTCCATAAGTTCGGAGGCGGGCAGGCCGGGATACTCGATTTGCACCATCTGGTGGCCGCCATCGTCCACCATTTTTGACTCGCTGGTCATGAAGCCATTTTTGAGCGCGAATTCGTGCAGCTCCGTGCCTGGGTATGCGTGCGCCACCGAAACCTGGATCGTCTCCACGTCGAGTTCCTTGGCGAAATTAATCGTGTTCTTGATAGTCTCGCGGCTTTCTCCCGGCAGGCCGATGATGAAATCTCCGTGGACGACGAGTCCCAGTTTGTGGCAGTCCTTCGTGAACTGGCGGGCGCGTTCGACGGTTGCGCCTTTCTTGATGTTTTTCAGAATCTGTGGATCGCCCGATTCGTAGCCCACGATCAGAAGCCGGCATCCCGCCTCTTTCATGGCTTTGAGCGTTTCAAAGTCGGTGGTCACGCGCGAGGTGCATGACCAGGTCAGGCCGAGCGGCTTCAACTTGGCGCACAATTCCACGGTGCGGGCCTTTTGCAGATTGAACGTGTCGTCGTCGAAGAAAAATTCTTTTACGTACGGCCAGTATTCTTTTGCCTTGGCCATTTCCCGCGCCACGTCGTCGGTGGAGCGTTTGCGCCACGGGTGTCCGCTGAGGGTCTGGGGCCAGAGGCAGAAGGTGCACTGCGCCGGGCATCCGCGGGTGGTGTACAGCGCCACATAGGGCTGCAGCAGGAAGGGCACGTTGTAGCGGCGGACATCGAGATCGCGCCGGTATACGTCGGTCACGTGCGGCAGAGAATCCAGATCCTGGATTGTAGGCCGGTCGGGATTATGCACGACTCCGCCATTCTTGCGGTAGGAGATGCCGAGAATGTCTTCAATCGGCTTGCCCTGCGCGTATTCGACGATGGAGTAGTCGAATTCCTTGCGGCAGACTACGTCAATCACTTTCGCCTCCATCAAAGACTTCTCGGGCAGCACGCTGACGTGAGGTCCGACAAAGGCGATTTTGATGTGAGGGTTGCTGTCTTTAATGGCCTCAGCGATGCGAACGTCGCCGGCGAAGCCCGGAGTGCTGGTGAACAGCACGAGTAATTCGTAGTCCTTGCAGGTGCGGATTGTCTCCTCCGCCGTGATGTGGTGCGGCGGGGCATCGAGCAACCGCGCGCCTTCGAGCATTCCCGTGGGATACGCGAGCCAGACGGGATACCAATAGGATTCGATCTCGCGCGTTGCGGGCCAGCGCGAACCTGCGCCTCCATCGAAATTCTCAAACGAAGGCGGATTCAGAAACAGTGTTTTCAAGGGCATAGTGTGAGTTTCTATCTTACCATTGTTAGATGCGCAAAAACCCCTTGTGGCGGCTACCAGTCAGGTACATCGCCGATCTCGGCGGAAGCCTGGAAATCCTTCTCCAAGTGTGCCTTAGCGACGGCGCAAAGCGCAAAAGAAGCTCGCTGAACGTCGTTCCTGAGCATTAAGCCGCTGTAATCGGGTAGCGGCTGGGATTCGCTTATGTGGTGGCGGGTTTTTCCTGCCGGTCATGCCCCATGAGCCACTGCTTCGCGGTTGGTTCGGCTTCTCTGGGCGAGGAGAGCATTTAATTTCGCCAGCACTTCGAACGCATCGGCTATGTACAGCACGTCTGCTTTTCCTCGCGCCCATCCGCAATTCGGGTCGAGATTTACGGCGCGGCGCTCGTTGATGAAGCGCCAGCCAACGACGTGGGGCTCCTCGCCGTGGCAACAGGTGGACAAGCCTTTCGGATGGCGCGGCGTCGATCCGGTCTGGCCGACCTGATTCAGATGCGTCATGAAGCCGAGCACGGCCTGGCTCTCTCCTGACTGGTCCACGAGTGATTTGCTGCCGCCAAGCGATGCACCGGACACACGAAGAAAGTCGAGAATCAAAATTTCTGCTTGATCGACGTGTGATTTCCCATCGGACTGCTTTTTGGTCCAGCCGGCGCCAGCGACAAACAACAAGTCGGCGTCGGGCCTGATGGTTTGTGCGTCGCTCTTCGGAGCGCGAATACCGGTCACAACCGTTCGTCTGGCCGCTTCCGGAAGTGTCACCGGAATCTGTTCGACCTTGGTTGCGGCGGGTGTCCCGGTCGATGTCGTGTTGGTCCATGCCGCTGCGCAGCCGGATTCCAGCAACACGATCCAGGGCCGGGTGTCGCGCCGAATGACTGCTTCAATGCGCTGACGATAGTGCCAGCGCGTAGCGCGCAGTTCGCCATTAACCGCTTCGGCTTCGAGCGCGGTAACATGCGTGTCCACGCATCCATTCAGACGATGCGCGACTCCCGGCAGAACGCGCATGAACCTTGAGGTTGCAGGCGCGAGAATCAGTTCGGCTCCAGCCGACCGGCAAATGGCCTCCGCCGCGGCCGCATCGCTTGCGTAGCGCGCTGCCGCGAAATCCGGCCCTGCGACCGCGAGAACTCGTTCGGCTCCAGCATTGGCAACCGTCTCCGCCGCGGCGGAGACGTCCGCACCGATCAAGCCGATGGTTAAGCTTGAGCCGAGTTGCTTCCTCAACCGCAAAGCAGCGCCTAGAACTTCATATGATGTTTTGGGGAGCGTATTGCCAGATTCCGCAACGTGCGCCAGGAATAAAATGCTTTGTGACATCAGAGTCTTGATCTCCGGTTTTTTCAGTAATTAACAAACTGCAGATCCCACTCCTTCGGCTTCGCTCAGGGTCGGGATGACAATCGCCAGAAGTTACTTGCCGATCCATTCCGCAATCTCTTGCGCGACCCGCTCCGCTGACAGGTCTTTCACCACGCGCGTCTGGCGCTGCTGTTTCGGCGGGCTCGCACTTAGGAAGTGCAATCCACCAGCCGGCAGCGGTACCGACTTCGCCCGCTGTAGCGCGGGTATCACGGTGCGCATGTTCGCCATTCCCACCTGAGGATTGTTGCGCGGCTCAGGCAGATTGCCGGTCGCCCAGCCCAACAGAGCCGGAGGACCCGGGCAGACCGAAACCTGATGACGCCCACCCTCGATCCGCTCCAGAACTTCGAACGAACCATCGGCTTGAGCGTTATCTAGAACTGTGAATTGGTCCACTCCCTGAAACTGATCGAGAATCTGAAGACGCTCTCCGACCAGTTGCATGGTGACACTCGCCCCACGCGAAGCCGATTCCCAGCCGCCGAACACGAGCAAGCGCGAGCGATCAAGACCGGCGATGCCCTGAATTGTTTCCGCCAAAAGCGCGGCCGTCGCGTGCGCATCGGCAAAACCGCTGGCGCTCGAATCAACCGGAACGAGTTCAAAGCTCACTCTCTGGGCAATCGTCATCATCACTTGCTGGAGCTTTGCTTTTGGCCCAACGCTCACCAGCCAGACCTTGCTGCCCGCAACCTTCGATGCCAGGTTGGCCGCTTCATACAATGCGTGCCCCGCCCACGGGTCAAGCACGGCGGGAAGCATCATCTCGTTCTTCAGCGCCGGACCCGTTGGGGTCTGCACCGGCTCCAGAGTTTGCAGCGGGTCGGGCACGATGCTGCCGCAGACCACAATGTGATATCCGTTTGTCATTTGATTCCCATCCATTCAGCAGTCAATCAATTCAGCGCCGAGTGCAGGCCACCCGCGCCGGCTTTGAATTCGACATTCTTCTGCGCTCCTTCACCTTCGGCCTGGCAATTCCACAAGCACGCCCCGCAGTAGACGCACTTCTCACGATCAAAAGCAGGCACTGCGTCTTCACCGCGTGAGATCGCCTGCCCGGAGCACATTTCCACGCACAACTTGGTCTCGCAGGCGCGGCAAAGTTCCGGACGACGAAAGGTCACATGATTCGCGTAACCTGGCGATGCCTGTACGCCTCCACCCATGAGCAGAGCGTCCTGGTGCGAGATCAGCAGCTTGCCATCCATTGGAATCTGCGGCCAGCCACAGCGGTCCATGATGCGGTCGTGAAGAGAAGTGCCCTTGGCAGCGCATTCTTCCTGCATCTGCTTCAACTCGGCCGGCGCGATCTGCGAGCCGTAAGCTTCCTCAAGCGAAGGCATCTCGCGAGGCAGACGCGCCGCCGGGGTGACCCGTCCGCCGGTCAACCCCGCGATGGCCATGCCGATCATTCCCGTGACAACGCCCTGCTGGAATCCATTGCGCGCATCTGCCGCAATCTTCGACTCGTCATCCACCCAGCTCTCCCGGCGTCGGCGAACGTAGGTTGCTTCGAGGTTCTCGCGAGTGAAGGCGCGCTTCTGCTCCGCGAGTTCAATGACCGCTTCCGCTAGATGCACTCCCGTGGTCCAGGCTTCATCCACTCCCGACCCGGCCAGCACGTTTGTGCTTCCCGAGCCCTCGCCGATGCGGGCATAGCCGTTGCCGGCGAGAAATGGTTCGCCATGCCGGCCGGATTCTTGCAGCGACTTCGCTCCCCACGACTTCAGCGTTCCGCCCTCGAGATAGCGCCACAAATAAGGATGAAGCATGAAGTGCTGCAAATAACGATAGGCCGTGCGGACCGGACTGTTGAACCACGACGGAACAAAAATGCCAACGGAAGCCAGCCTGTCGGGATGAACGTAGAGAAACCCAAAAATCTCCGGCTCCGGGAAACCAATAGTGTGCACGACGGTGCCAGGCTCCAGCCCACTATCCTCTCGAAGCTCGATCACCATCTTCATGCCGAGCGCCCATTCGCGCGACTCGTGGCCTGGTGGCGTTCCGATGCGCTCGTCGATCTTGCGCCCGACCGCTCCCACCGGACCATCGCCCACCACCGTCAGCGCAGCGCGCAGATCCATGCCCGGCGTGAACCCTACCTCGGGACGCCCCTGAAGGTCGGTCCCCTGATCGGCAAGCCGCACGCCTGTAACCGCATCTCCATCGATGAGCGGTTCGGCGACTGGCATGCCCGGCCAGATCTGCACCAGGCCCGACGCTGCAACTTGATCGCTGACCCACTGGTTGAACTGACCAAGCGACAGCACCAGGCCATCGTGTTTCTGCATGAAAGGTGGAGTGTAGGGCAACTCGAACGCATCGCGCTTGAGCCCGAAGATGGAGCTGAGTGAGCGCAACACGCGGTCGGTAGTCTTGAAGGCGAACGAACGTCGGCTGGCGCGCGTGGGGTCGAGCAGGTATACGAGTTTCTCTTTCTTCACAGCCGCCGACAATGGAATCTGCGTGAGATCCAAGTCGGGGAAACTTCCGCGTATCCCACGCGCCCGCGTGACCGCGCCTGAAACTCCGAAGCCCAGCCCGTCGGCGCGCTCGTAGCAAATTACCTGCAGAGGCAGGCCGGGGGAGGTTGCACTCTCCAGTCGCACCGAGCCATCGGGATTCAGCAGGCTACGGCTCAACGTGGTCAGAAAGCCGCCCATCGCGGGACCGAAGCCCACGCAGGCGATGTCGATCGACATCTGTTGCCGCTCGATCATTTGCCGTTCGATCGTTGGCTGATCGCTCTGTTGCTGGTCGATTGCGGCGGCCGGATCTGGGGAGGCTCCGCTCATGCAGGATAGTCCAGCGCCTCTGGAATCATGAGCTTGGAAATCGCTTCAGCGGCCCGGTCCTTGGATAGCCGGCAGCCCGTGAGGCAAGTGGCGAGTTTCGTTTGCAACGAGAGAAACTGCTCGGCTCCATTGCACTTCGCACACGGGCCAGCCTTTGGGGGATGCGAGCCATCGTCTGCGATGACATCCACGCCGTAGGAACCTATGCCCGGAATGACGCCCTCAAGAGAATCCAACTCATCCTGCCGGTAGCAGCCGCGGTATCCCGCTTCGTCCCACGCGGGGTGACGGTTGTATCCGAATACCAACTCGGCGCAGATGCGGGCCACTTCTCCACTGGCGTGCGCCGACTGCACGTGGCAAAGGTCGGTCATGAAATTTACGAGGCCAGCCAGCCCCTCCGCAACGGCGGGATCGCTGTTTCCATTCCGTTCCAGTTCGATCGCATCGAGAATCTGGCAGCGCGCAGCGAGCAGCCAGCAAAGCGCGTCGGCCAGCGGGAACGTCACGCCCTGGCGCGCACTCTGGTAGAGACGTCCGCCGTCGGCATCGGTGCTATGCTGCAGACGTTCTAATGTCCACAGCCACATTCCCATGGCCGTTGCCAGCGCACATGCACCGGTGCCGGGACGCTCGGATGCGATCCCCCGCATCTCCTTGATCCAGGCCTGAAACTGCGCCCGGAAGAGCGGATTGGTCATGGTCACCGATAATTGACGCCGTTGCACCGCTTCCGGTCCTTCGTATGTCGCTTCCAGTTGCGCATCCATCCACTTGTTCCCGAGGAAGCCGGGGCAGTCTTCAGTGATGCCGTATCCGCCCATCAGGCTGACCGCTTCGCGCATCATCTGCGCGCCCCAGCCGGTGTTCCACAGCTTGGTAGCAGGGCACAGGACGTCGGCCAGCGAGTCAAGAAGAACAAAACGCAACAGCGGATCGGACTCCAATTGCGCTCGCTTCGGATCACTGGCAGGCAAGCGCACAAGTTCCGCCGCCCGTTCCGACGCTTCGCGTTGCGCCTTCGCACGCGCCCGAGCGCCAGTGGCTCCCTGCGCTGCAAATAGCTTGTCCGCCTCGCGCTCCAGCGGATCCAATTCATCGAACGCCCGTGCCGCCGCAAATCCCAGCGATGCTCCCGCCTCGCCGGTGGCCCAGACGTCTACCAGCCGGTGCAGCGTGTCTTCGCGAGCCTGCAACCCGAGTTCGTAGCGCACCGATCCGGGCGTCGCCGTCTCTGCGCCGCGGAAGCGTCCACGCTGGTACCGGATGACCGGCTCGACCGCCGACAACAATTTCGCCGCGGTCATAATGCCCACCGTCACACGCGTCCGGCGGAAAACGGCTTCAATGACTTCGCTGTGGTTGTAGCGGGGCACGATGACACCATCTTTCACGTCGTAGCCGCCGACAATCCGGCTGGCTGGAATGCGCAGACTGAAAATCGGATCGCCGGTGGAAGACAGTTGATGCACGAGCTTGCGCGTGGGCGTGCCGCGATCGTACGTGCCGGGATCTCCCTCCTCCAGGATTACCATGCAGCTTCCCTTGATCCGCTCGTCGCCGGAATCCACCGCCGCGGTCACGAAATTGGCAAATCCGATGTTCGTGATGAAGCGTCCACGCTTTTCTACTTGCAGAGTCGGTTCTTCTCCCTCTTTCCACTCCACGATGCGGATTTTTCCGTTCAGCATCCCGGTATCTACACCAACGTAGGGAATAGGCTCAGTAAGGCAGAATGCTCCCCGCCAGGGTTTACGATCCTCTCCCGCTTGAGGTGGTGCGGCCAACTGCATGTACTTTGCTTGCTGCTCCGGAGTGCCTCGCTCGTGAATAGGCGCCAGGGCCAGACACCCTGCCAGGCTGGCCGTTGCGGCCCCTCCATCCACCCATGCGAGTTCAAACGCGACCAGCGCCAGCGCCAGATTCTTCGGGCCCGCGATGAATCCACCGTGCTCCGGATCCATGAAGACGGCCGTGATCCCGGATGCATCGAACGCTGACAGCAACTCGGCCTTGGCGGGTGTCCACTCATGCGAATTGCGGCCGCCGCTGGCCACCAGACGCGCCACCGGACCACGAGCCACGGATCGTGCCGACTGCACCAGCATCTGCAGATCGTAGCGGTCGGCGAATCGCCATTGAATCTGGCGAGCGGCATCGGAAGGAAGCGTTCGTAGCAATTCTGGCTTGATGGGAGTGGCAGTGGAAGCCATGGCCTTGCTCCTTTGCGAGGTGGTCTACCGATTCTCCCGTCGCATGACCGCCGGGTCTGTGATGTACGTCATGAAGGCCTGTGAGCCTAGACACGTCGATCCCGAACTCCTCGCGCCACGGGAACGAATTTCCACGGAAGGAGGTAGGCATTCTCTCTCGGCGCCGGGCCGCCGCGAGCTTTGCTACCATACCGTCGACTCAGAACCAAGAAGGGTGGCTCATGGCAGCGCCCATTTCTCCAGGTCTCCGGTGGCGCGCAGCAGATTCACGCGGGCCTTTTGGTATTCAAAATCGGCATCCTGAAAAAACAGATAGCGTTCGGCCGCTTGCACTCGGGCGTCGGCCAGTTCGTGCAAAGTGCCAGTCTTGGCGTCGATGCGGGTTTGCGCCGCTTCCAGAGCCGACTGGGCCAATTGATACTCCAACTGTGCCACTTCGCGCGCGGCTTCGAGTTGCTCGGCGGTGCGCTGGAGTTTCAGGCATTCCTCCGACACCTGATTGCGCGCTGCCTCCGCTTGCTTCTTTGCCTTGAGAGCTTCGGCCTCGGCGTCGTCGGCGCGGGCTCGCTGGCTGGCGTTGAAGATCGGAATGCGCAGGGCAAAGCCGACGGTGGCGTTATCGGGACGAAAGTGCGTGTAGTACTGGTTGTAGTTATTAATAGTGGAGAGCCGCGCATATTGCGCGGAAAAATCAATGGTTGGGTACAAAGCGCGATGTTCGCCCAACGCGCGCATCGATTCCGCGAGAGAGTGCTCCTCGGCAATCTTGATCGCGGGGCTCGAGGCTACGGCTTTCTCGGAAAGATCTTCTTCCGCGGCGACGGGCGGCAGGGAGGGAATTGTTTCCGGGGCAATCTCGATGGTCGAAACCGGTAAGCCGGTCAGGGTCGCGAGATGACGCCGAAGGACGTCGGCGGAACCCCGCGCTTCGGCCCGGTGAAGACGCACGCGCGCCGCGGTCAGCTTCGCTTTGTTCAGGTCAATAGCGCTATCCACGCCTGCTTGCACGCGCTCGGCCACAGCTTGCTGCATTTGCTCGGCCAGGGTCTCGTCCTGCTGCAAATGTGCGAGCCGCGCCTCCCACTTCGCCAGTTCCGCATAGGTCAAGGCGACATCCAGGATAACGGCATTACGCTGGTCTTTGTCTTGAACCTCGGAAGCGTGCCATTCGGTTTTCGCGGCATTCACAAACTGGCGCTGAGAAAGGTTGAAGACTGTGCTCTGTGCGACGGCATTTGCCAGAGCGGGCGCGGCTCCTTCGATGCTGAGGGGAAAGCCGTAGGAATAGCCGAGCCCGGAACCGATAAAGAGCTGCGGCACGTAGTTGTCGTGGATCTCCCGGTAGGAGGCAAATGCGCGCTGCACGTCGGCGGTGGCAATCGCCGACCTCGTGCTGTGCGCGAGCGCGAGGCGAATGGCGCGATCGAGCGGCAGGGGCTCAGCCTGACTGAGCGCTGCGACCATTACAACCGACGTAAGGAACGTGAGCAGAATTATGGAGCGCAAACAACGCAGCAATCGGAGTTTCATTTCGTCACCTTACCACTGATGAAGTGCCATCTGAATTGTCAGGATGACAATACATGAAAGGTGTCGCCGTGTGTCGCATCCATGATTTTAGCCACGGGTCCTCAGTGGGCAACGCGATCGAGGGCTTGCTGCGCCGTGCCGAAGTTCCGCACTAAAGCCAAGGAGGCGCGGTACTCCTGTGCTGCGCCCGCTTTGTCTCCCTGTTTTTCGAGCAGCAGGCCGCGCAGATAGCGGGCTTTGAAGGCGGGTGCGGCTTCCACTGGACCGGAAGCGAGATAGCGCTGCAGCAGTTCGGTGGCAAAAGGATAACTGCGGCCGGCACGATAGAGCATCTCGGCCGCTTCCACCAGAACATCGGGTTTGGGCATGGGCGACTGGCTTAGCTTGACGACGGCCTGTTCCATTTCATCGAGGCGATTCTGGCGGCGGAGAAATAGTGAAAGGTTCAGCCAGGCTTCCGCATCACCATGGCTGAGGTCGATGTATTGGTGATACTCGCGTTCGGACGAGGCGTAATCCTTTTTCTGTTCGGCGATGCGGGCGTAAATCCAATGCTCGCGTCCAGGGTTCGCGGCGGCAACGGCCTGCGCTTGCTCGCGGGCCTTGTCCTCGCCGCCGCCCATGAGGATGGGCGCTTCGATATAGAACTGGGCCAGGTCGAGGCGGGCATCGACGTCTTGCGGATTGAGTTGTACAGCGCGCTCGAATTCTCCGCGGACCTTTGCGGCCAGAGCAACGGCGGCCACGAGATTTGTATGCTCCGCTCTTTCTCCGTACACGCGGCCCAGCCACAGATGAAAGCGGCTGTTGTTGGGATCGAGCACAGACGCTTTCTTGCAGGAGGATTCAGCGCGATTCCAGTCTTCAAGCGCGAAGTAAGCGCGGCAGAGCAGGTTGGCGGATTCGGCGTCGGCGGGAGCGGAAGAAAGACGGCCATTCAATTCGGCGATAGCATCATCGATGCGGCCATCCGAGAGCATTTCCCGGGCAGAATCCGCGACGCTGGTTGCCGTTGCTACCATGAGCGCGATTAAAACAAGCAAAATTCTGGATGTATGCCTAATCATTAAATATGCCTAATCATTAAAACTGAGCCTTTAAAATTTAACTTCTAAAGCTTAACTTGGGTTCCGTCGCCAATCGGCTTGCCATTCGACGAATTGATGGCAACCACATCGTTGGCGGCGAGGCCGTGGATTATTTCGACCTGAGTAAGATTGGAAAGCGCAGTCTCCACCTCGCGGCGCTTGAGTGCGTGGCCGGAGACCAGCAGCACGTAAGGTTTGGAGTCGTCCATTCGCACCGCCTCGCGCGGCACTACCAGCACGTTATCGTGCTGGCCGGCGATGATGGTCACACCCACATTGATGTTGGGCAAGAGTTTCAAATCCCTGTTATCTACGATGCTGGTGGTCTCGCCGACGTTGCGTGAACCGTGCAGCTTTACGGTGGATGGGACGGCAGTGACGGTGGTCCGCCAGACCCGTGCGGGGACGGCGTCCCACGTAATCTCCATTGGATCGCCGGGAGCTAGTCTGCCCACGTCGGGTTCATCGACGAAAGCGCGGACCACCACTTTGCGCAGATCCGCCAGTTGCAGCAGCAGTTCTCCGGCCGCGACGAAACCGCCCTGCTTTACCGGCAGCGAATACACGATGCCGGCAAAAGGAGCACGGACATTGGATTTTGCCAGGACGTCCTCGGCAGCATCGTAGGCGGCTTGCGCCTCGTCCTGTTGGGCCTTGACGCGCGCCAACTCCGCATTCGAATAACGTTTCGTCTGCTTTTGACGGAGGAAGGTGAGTTGGGCATCGGCGCGGGCCAGAGCGTTTTCCGCTTCCCGCACTTCTCCCGCGGAAGCGGCGCCCTGGTGCTCAAGTCGTTTCAGCGCGTCCAAATTGTGCTGGGCGGAATCGCGGTCGGTGCCAGCCTTCACCAGTTGAGCATCCAGGCTCAGCACTTCCTCCTGAGTCCCACCTCGCTCCGCTGCGCTCAGGTCGGCCTGTGCGGCTTTCAATTGCGTTTGCGCGCGAGCGGCTTGGGCGCGCGCATCCGCGTCGTCCAAAACCACCAGCAGTTCGCCCCGCTTGACGGAGTCGCCTTCCTTGACCAAAACGCGACGCACACTCGTGGAAACCGGAGCGTGGGCCTCGAAATTAGCGACGGGCTCAATTTTTCCGTTAGTGGAAACCAGGCTGCGAATCGTGCCCTGCTCGACCACGGCGGTGCGCACCGGCACAGCATCATTTGCGTGGTGAAAGACGAAGGCAGCCATCGCGGCCACCGCCGCGAGAATCACAAGCGGCGTTACCCACCAGCGTCGCGGCTGGTGTCCCGAACTGTTTCCATTCAATGGCATGCACGGAAAGGCGTAAGCATCAATGTATCATCCACGCGCGGCGGGGAGCAGGCGAATGCTCGCTGCGGACTTAGCTGATTAGATGCACTCCGCCGCCGGTTTGCCTCAGAGCGCGGAATGTTTGGGGTGGAAAGCCGGAACGCCGCAGGAATGTTTTTCTGAGGATGCAAATACGAAGGCGTCCCAGACTCTGCGAGTCACGGGACGCCTCTTCGAAACGCTTGGGCCGAGCTGGCGGCTTTGCTCAGCGAGGATTGTCCCAATTATGCTCAGTCTCCCAGCGATGGTCTCTCCCGTTCCACCACTGATGATATTTATTCCAACAATTCTCCCGTTCGGCATTTAGATCCCGTCGCCGCTCGTCCGCCTCGCGGCTGTGTTCTCCCTTGTCACGGATCGCTTTGTCCAGTCGGGCTTCGGCTTTTTCGATGGCGTGTTGGCACTTCGACCGATTATCGGCGCTGACGCGGGGCGCTGCTACAAATAGCAAAAGCGACCACGCCATGACGGCTGCCACTATGGTTTTTCCAATCTTTCGATTCAAGATTTGTCTCCTCTCAAACTTCAAACTTCAGGCTGTTGCTAGCTGCAACCAGACTTGTGAGATTTTATCAAAACCGGGTTCCCCTCTCGATACAGTGCATCCGGTAGTTACTGGAAGCTAACGGAGGCGCCTCCGGTGACGAGCTGCTGGGTACAATAGAACGATGCCCAAGTCTCAGCGCTCCAAATCGCCCCGCTACACTGCGGAACACGCCAGCGCCGGGCTCGATCATGATTTCCCGGAAATTGAAACCTGGCCGAACCAGTTCCCCGGATATGAGATTGTGGTGGACGATCCCGAATTCACGTCGGTCTGCCCGAAGACGGGGTTGCCGGATTTTGGCAACATCGTGATCCGGTACGAGCCCGATCGCTTGTGCCTGGAGTTGAAGTCGCTAAAAGAATACCTGCAGGCGTATCGCAACCTCGGCATCTTCCAGGAAAACATTGTGAATCAGGTGTTAGAGGATGTTGTGCGCTGGGCGAGGCCGGTATGGGCAGAAGTGAAAGGTGAGTTTCGTCCGCGCGGAGGGATTTCTACGGTGGTCGTTGCGCGCTGGCCGCGGGAAAAAAGGAAGTGACCGGACATAACATTCGGAGGCAACTATGAGCGGTATCAGCCAAAAGTTCCTGCTGGTTTATTCGGTTTCCATGAGCACAATTTTGGGAATCGTGCTCTTGACCGGGGCTGTCACTCCTAAGCAAACGAGCTTCGACGAAATCGCTGTGCATCGCATCAACGTGGTCGAACCCGACGGAACTCTGCGGATGGTGATCTCAAACCATGCTCAGCTCCCAGGCATCATCGTCCACGGCCGCGAGCGTCCATTTGACCGCCCGCAAGCCGGAATGCTGTTCTACAACGATGAAGGGTCGGAGAACGGTGGCCTGATTTTCGGAGGGCATCGCAATGCGAAAGGAGAAGTGGTCGATTCTGGAGGCAGCCTCTCCTTCGATAAATTCGAGGCTAATCAGATCGTGCAATTGGCGGGCGTGGACGACAAGGAGGACCGCTTTGCAGGATTGGCTGTGACCGACAGTTCCGCCGGAGACGGATCCCACCGCCGCGTGTGGGTGGGTCGTGACGAGAGCGGTTCGGCCGCAATCGCATTAATGGACGCTAACGGTAAAAAACGCATCGTCATGGAAGTTACGGCCGATGGCACGCCGACCTTCTCGTTCCTGGATGCGAACGGCAAGGTGACGAACCAGATCACGCCACCAAAATTGAATTAGCGTTGCGTGGCAAAAAAGAGACTTGCGCTTCGCGCATGCTATATTCGCTCAACCTGTGCCCGATCGGAAACTCCACGCCCGCACTGCTCTGCTCGTGCTCACCGCGCTCAATCTGCTGAATTATGCGGATCGCAACGTGCTTTTCGCGGTGCAGCCTTTAGTCGAGGATGAATTCCATCTCAGCAAAGTTCAGATTGGATATCTCACCAGCGCCTTCCTGGGTTTTTACATGGTGGCCGCGCCTTTCGTGGGGCCGCTGGCGGATCGCTACTCGCGCAAGCTGATTATTTTTCTGGGCGCTATCTTCTGGAGCGGACTCACGCTGCTCACTGCCTTCACCCACACCTACACGGAGTTGCTGATCCGGCACACGCTGGTGGGAATTGGCGAAGCGACGTTTGTAACGATTGCACCCACTTTTGTGGCCGACCTTTTCGCGGAGAAGATGCGCGGACGCATTCTGGGCATATTCTATCTGGCGATTCCCGTCGGTTCCGCCGCGGGATATCTGCTGGGTGGCAACCTGGCTCCGCACTATGGCTGGCGATTCCCGTTCTACATTGCGGCGGCGCCGGGATTTCTGCTCGGCATCGCCGTCCTGTTTTTGAAGGAGCCGGAGCGGGGGCAATTCGATTCGGGCGTGGAAACTCCCGAGCGCGCGACGATACTTGGTCTGGCGCGCAATCCGGCATTCTTGACGGCGACGCTGGGCATGGCCGCGATGACGTTTTCGCTCGGCGGCATTCAGGTCTGGATGCCGCAGTTTCTATACAGCGAGCGGCACTACTCGCTGGCGCAGGCGAATTTTATTTTTGGCATCATCATTGTGGTCGATGGAATTGTGGCCGCATTGGCTGGCGGATGGTTGGGCGACTATCTGTTGCCGCGGATGAAGAGTTCTTATTACCTGGTTTCCGCCGCCAGCATGGCGCTGGGTGTGCCCGTGATGATTGTGGCGCTGTTTGTCAGGGGCCGCGCCATGGTGCCGGCGATTGCGGTTGCGGCTTTCTTTTTGCTCTTGAATACGTCGCCGCTGAATGCAGCCGTTATCAATTCGGTCGGCGCCCAGATTCGCGCCACCGCGATCGCCGTGAACATTTTCATCATTCACATCCTGGGCGACGTCCCCTCGCCTACCATGATGGGATGGGTCGCCGACCGGCGCTCGTTGCAGGCGGCGTTTGTCTTGCCGGTGATTGCCATGGTCATCTCGTCGGTAATTCTGTTTTACGGCATGAGATTTGCCCCGCCACTGCGGATTGGCGAAGAGGCGGCGGCATCGCAGCTTCCCCCAGGAGCATCTTCCTAGCAGCATGCATTGGCCAACAATTTATTGGGTGGTGGCAAATTGGATTGCCGGCGGCATCCTGGCAGCAGCCTGGTTTTCGCGCATTGTGGATGCAGCGATTGGAATGCCGCGTGTCGCAGATATTGCGCGGCCGGAATGGGACCGCAAGTCCGTGGCTCAGAAGGGCGAGCCTCGAGTCAGCATTATCGTTCCGGCGCGCAACGAGGCCGAACATATTCGCGAAACGCTGGTGCAGTTGCTGGCGCTCGATTATTCGAACTACGAAATCATAGCGGTCAATGACCGCTCGACCGACCGTACCGGTCAAATCATGGATGAGGTTGCGCAGAGTGACTTGCTCCACGGTGCGAGCGTGACGGCGCACGCGGAGGCGGACAGGAATGTCCGCCCCACACGGCTGAAGGTGATTCACATTTCGGAACTGCCCTCGGGTTGGCTAGGCAAAACGCATGCTATGTGGACGGCCGGGCAAGAAGCGACGGGGGAGTGGTTGCTCTTTACCGATGCCGATGTCCTCTTCAAGCCCGACGCTCTGCGGCGCGCAATTGCTTACGCCGAAGCGGAACGAGCCGACCACGTGGTTCTGTTTCCGCGCATGATCATGAAGCGCCCGGGCGAGAAAATGATGATCGCTTTTTTCCAGGCGCTCTTTGTTTTTGGACACCGGCCGTGGAAGGTGGCCGATCCAAAGTCGCAGGACCACATGGGAGTGGGCGCTTTCAACCTGGTTCGGCGCTCGGTTTACGATGCGGTCGGTACATACCGTGCGTTGCGCATGGAAGTGGTCGACGACATGAAACTGGGCAAGGTTATCAAGAACGCGGGATTTGTCCAGCGCAACGTCTTCGGCGAGGACCTGGTTTCTCTCCACTGGGCCAAGGGCGCGTTTGGCATCGTTAACAATCTCACTAAGAATTTTTTTGCCGTGCTTTCTTTTCAGTGGCCGCGAACGGTCATCACGATCGTGGGTCTGGGGTTCTTAAATCTCGGGCCATTTCTGGGCGTCTGCCTGGCCCACGGATGGACGCGAGTTCCTTATGCCATCGCGCTCGTTTCGCTATTTGGCATTTATTACGGAATGTCATCCATGTCGGCCGTGCCCGCCTATTATTTTTTCTTGCATCCGGTCAGCACCAGCCTGTTTATGTATACGCTATTGCGCTCCATGGTTCACACGCTGTCCAACGGCGGCATCGTGTGGCGTGGAACTAAGTATCCGCTGGAGGAGTTGCGCAAGGGCATGGTGTGAGATAGGTCACTCATAACTGTGACAACACAACGGTGCCTCTATGGCTCGTCGGGGTCTTCAATCGACATCGGCTCTTTTTCTCTTGTGTCGGTCGTCTTGGGTTTCTTCGGGTGTTTGAATCTCCCGGCGCTGTAGTGGCCTGCCCGTTCCACGTCGTAATCCGTCGGCACCTGAGGAAACAGAAGAAACGCGCCTTCGCCCAGTTGTTGGGAGCGACGCAAAATAATCTCCGCGCGTCCGTCGTAGTCCCGGACCGTTCCCTTGATCTCAATCTGCCGCCCCTCAAGTTGGCGAACGTCTCCCATTTTTTTGAGATCAGCGGGGAAGACAACCACTGTGAAGGGACACGCCTTGGCTTCTTGGCAGAAGTTGAGAAGCTTGACGCCGTTGCGGCCATCTTCCACATGCAGCACGGTTCCGTGGACGCACTGCATCGCACCGACGTGCTGGCTGGCTTCGGCGAATGACACGCAGTTAGTCGGAGGGTTATTGCGCGCGGAGCAGATTCCGCTCAGCGTAAGAATTACAAGAAGGGAAGCCGGAATAAAAGAACGCATATGGACTGAGGCGCGGAGAAGTGCGCCTTCAGTTTGATTGTAGGCACGGCGAGGAGTCGCCAAGGCGGAACTGCACAAAAAAATTCTCGGGTGCTTCCCGAAAAGGGAACTGGCGGCGCGGCCCAGTACGCCAGTTTTGGCGTGATGATGTGGAGTGCCGGGGGTGGTCCCCGGCTTGCCACAGTTCTGGCGGCGACAAGCACCGCGCGCCCGGCTACTTGTTGAAAGACTTTACGCCCGCCGCCTCGTCTTCCTTCACATCGAAAACGGTGTAGAGCTTGGTGATCTGCAGAAGATCGTGGACCTTCTTGGTGAGATTGAGCAGCTTGAGTTCGCCACCCTGGTTCTTGGCCGTGGTGTAGGCGCTGACGAGTTCGCCGATGCCGGAGCTGTCGATATAGTTCACGTCGGCGAGGTTCAGCAGGATTTTCTTCTGTCCCTTGGAAAGCAGGTCGCGCACCGTATCGCGCAGGACTACGCTGCCTTCGCCGAGAGTGATTCGGCCGCTGAGATCGACAATCGTGACGCCATCCACCTGACGAGTACTGGACTTCATGGTCACTGAGGAGCCTCCTTGGAATCCGCGGGGTTGCCGTGGACGTGCTTAATCATTATAAGTTCGGTGCCCGATTGGGAGGGGTGGATTTCCACCACATCCATGAACGAGCGTATCAGGAAAATGCCCCGTCCCGAGGTCTTCAGCAGGTTGTCCGGCGCCAACGGATCCGGAATTCTGCTCACGTCGAGCCCCTTACCCTGGTCGCGGATCACGATGACCAGGTCGCGGGTGGTGCGTTCAAACGCGAGCGTAACTTTTTTGCTCGGATCGTAGGCATTTCCATGCAAAACTGCGTTGACCGCGGCTTCCCGCACCGCCATGGAGATCTTCATGATCTCCTCGTCGTCAAAGCCAGCTTCCGCCGCGATGCGGCCGGCGGTCTCTTCGGCATTGTTCACGGTCTCCAGAGTCGAGTCGAGCGTATAGGAGACGCGGTCTGCGGGCATAGAATACACGGTTCCCAAGCCGGTCACACCTCGCTGGCGACGGTGAGGCCGGCTCAAAATGCTCGCCCGAATACGGCAGATGGGCGAATGGAGAGTTTGCCTGTAGAGCCCGCAAAAGTCAACGCGAGACCCCCCGCTCAGTTGATGCGGTAATGGCAGCCGCGGCTTTCGCGGGCTTGTTGCGCGGCTTCCAGGATCAGAAGCGCCGTGAGCATGCCATTGCGCAGGCCGATGATGGAATCGCTGACTTCGCACTTTTCGTAGAAACGCGCGATCTCAAGATCGAGTTCGCTCAAAATTCGCATCGCCCGGTCCAGACGTTTCTCGCTGCGGATCAGGCCGACATAATTCCACATCGTGTGCTGGATGGTCATCCAATCCTGCGTGATGAGGGCAGGGTCCGCGGGTTCGTGCTCGTAGCGCCAATCCGCCACCTTGGGAAAGTAATAGCCGTCGCCGCGCTGGATGCCTTCGGCGGTTTGGGCCCCAGCACGCGTTCCCCACACCAGGCATTCGAGCAGGGAGGTGCTGGCTAGGCGGTTGGCGCCCTGCAATCCGGTACACGCGACCTCGCCGGCTGCCCGCAGTCGTTGTACTGTAGTCCGGCCATAATCGTCGGTGGCAATGCCGCCGCAGCTATAGTGCGCGGCCGGGACCACCGGAATAGGTTGATGGGTGAGGTCGATGCCGCGCTCGATGCACACGGCGTAAATGCCGGGAAAGCGTTCGCGAAGGTAATCGGCGGGCTTGTGGGTAATGTCCAGATAAACGCATGGCTCGCCCGACTCGAGCATGGTCTGGTAGATGGCGCGCGCGGCAATGTCGCGTGGCGCGAGCGAGCCATCGGGATGGAACTTTTGCATGAATTCCTTCCCGTGACGATCCACGATGCGGCCACCCTCGCCGCGCACCGTTTCTGAGATCAGGAAGCAGCCGTCAGGCGCGAGCAACGCAGTCGGATGAAATTGTACGTACTGCATGTTCATGCAGCGAGCGCCAGCGCGGTAGGCCATGGCGATGCCGTCGCCGCGCGCTCCGGGAGGATTCGTCGTATGCAGAAAGACGCTGCCCAGGCCGCCCGTGGCAAGAATGGTTTCTTTGGCCAGCAGAGAAAAAATCTTTCCCGTCGTCTGATCGAGCACGTAGGCTCCAACGCAGGTTAGAGGACGATAAACGTCGGTAGGCTCCAGGGAGTGGTGGGAAGGAGTCAGCAAGTCGACGGCCGTGGCATCGGAGATTACTTTTATGTTCGGATGCGAGAGGACCCTCTCCAGAAACGCGCGCTCAATCGCCGCGCCGGTCTGGTCCTTGCGGTGAATGATGCGGGGCAGGGAATGGCCGGCTTCGCGAGTCAAGTCAAGTTTTTCGGGATTCTCAAGTGACGAATCAAAGGGGACGCCCAACTCGTCAATCAGAATTTCCTTCACCAGGCGCGGGCCTTCGCGGCTGAGCAAGCGGGCAGCTTCGGGCGAACTCAAGCCGCCGCCGACGGAGAGGATGTCGGCAACCAACTGCTCCGGAGATTCATCCGGCGCGTGATAGATGATTCCGCCCTGCGCCCGGTCGGTATTGCTTTCACGGGCGTTGGCAGTGCGCGTCAGCATAGTGACTTGGCAGCCGCGTTTGGCCGCGGCCCAAGCGGCCGCGAGCCCAGCCAGGCCACTGCCGATGACGAGAATGTCGGTCTGTAAAGTATCCTGCAAAGTATCCTACAAAGTTTTCGGTATCACTCCGGTTCAATCTCGAAGCTCAAGTCCACGGCCGGGGCGGAGTGAGTCAGCGCGCCGACCGAAATCCAGTCTACGCCTGTCTCCGCGAACTCTCGTACGTTGGCGAGCGTAATTCCGCCGGAGGCCTCGAGGAGGATCTTATGCGCGAGATCCAGCCGCGTATTTTTTGTGAGCCGCGCCTGTTTGACAGCTTGGTGCACCTGCTCGGGACTCATGTTATCAAGAAGGATAACATCAGGGCTGTGAGCGTCCGGCCTTTGAGCATCTAGCCTGTAAACGAGCGCTTCGCGCAACTCGTCCAGATTTGTCACTTCAATTTCCGTCCATGCCACACGGCCTTGGGCCGGTTGCGCCGCGCGCAGCGCGGCTGAGACTCCGCCCGCCATGCGGATATGATTCTCCTTGATCAGTAGGGCCTCGGCCAGATCCTTGCGGTGATTACGGCCGCCGCCGACGCGGACCGCATATTTTTCCAATGCGCGCAATCCGGGCGTAGTCTTCCTTGTATCGAGGATTTGCGCGCCCGTGCCCGCCACTTCGCGCACAAAGCGGCGCGTCAGTGTGGCGATGCCGGAGAGCCGCTGGAGCAGGTTCAAGGCCACGCGTTCTCCGGTGAGCAATGTGCGCGCGGAAGCACGAACCTCAACCGGACTCTCGCCGGGGCGTAGTTCTTCTCCGTCGTGGCGAGCGATGACCGCTACGGCCGAAGGCTCCAGAAGACGAAAGACTGCGAGAAACGGCTCGATCCCGGCGAGTACCAGCGGAGCCTTGGCAATCAGTTGCCCGCGGGCGCGCCGCTCGGCGGGCACGATCGTATTCGTCGTAATATCGCTAGCTCCCAAATCTTCGTCGAGGAACCTGCGCAAAAGTTCGCGGTAGCTGGAGGGATCGGGAGATTCGGGAACAGGTTCGGACGCGCTTTCGGGCGTGGATTTGGACATGGAAACCAATTTGGGCAATTTCTAGCTCATCTCGAACATGCGAAGGATAGGCCGCAGCGCGCGCTGGCGCAAATCTTCGTCCAGAGTGATTTCCGGCGTGCGATCCCTCATACAGAGGTAGAGTTTCTCCATCGTGTTGAGCTTCATGTGCGGGCATTCGCTGCACGAGCAGCCGCCCTCGCCGGGCGCGGAAATAAACTTTTTCTCCGGGCAAGCCTTCTCCATTTGATGGAGAATGCCTTTTTCGGTAGCTACAATGAATTCTGTCTCCGGGCTCTGTTCCGCGTACTTCAAAATTCCAGTAGTCGAGCCGACGTAATCGGCATGACGCAGCACCGCCTCGGGACACTCGGGATGCGCCAGCACCTTGGCTTTGGGGTGCCGCTCCTTCAGTTGCACCAGGCTGCGTTCGGAAAACATTTCGTGGACAATGCAGCTCCCCGGCCATAGTCGCAGCTCGCGGCCCGTCTTTTTCATCAGGTAGCGTCCCAGATGCTGGTCGGGCGCGAACAGAATGGGCTTCTCGGGCGGAATCTGGCGGATGATCTTCTCGGCGTTGCTGGAGGTGCAGATGATGTCGCTGAGCGCCTTGACCTCGGCGCTGCAATTGATATAGGTGATCGCCACATGATCGGCGTAGCGCTCGCGAAACGCCCGAAACAAATTCGCCGGACAGCCATCGGCCAACGAGCACCCCGCCTTCATGTCGGGAAGCAAAACCAGTTTGCTGGGGTTGAGGATCTTGGCCGTCTCGGCCATGAACAGCACGCCACAGAAAACGATCACATCGGCTGAGGTTTTGGCGGCTTGCTGCGACAACTGCAGGCTGTCGCCGACAAAATCGGCCAAGTCCTGAATTTCCGATTCCTGATAGTAATGCGCGAGGATAACGGCATTCATCTCCCGCTTGAGCCGCAGGATCTCCTGCTCGAGATCGAGGTGCGCCGGGGATTCGTGGGGCGCGGTTTGTGCTGGGGCTAAGATCATTGCTTATAAGATCATTGCTTATCTGTATATATGATGGGCAAAAGCGACTTGCGATGCAAAAGCTGCTAGCTGTTACCCCGGCGCTAGGAAGGCTTCTTCTTGGCTTTCTTCTTACCTTTTTCCGGCGCGGGCTCGGCGTCTTCGCTCCAGAAGCGGTGCCCGGTGCGATGGATGAAAACATCTTCCAGAGTCGGCTTGCTCACACTTAGCGACTGAATCTCTCCGGGAAAAGCTTCAACTACGTCAGGCACGAAGCGATGTCCGTTTTCAATTTCGAGGCGGACTTGCTTATCCATCACGGTTGTATCGACGTGAAACTTGTCGCGGATGCGGTCGGCTAAGGACTGCGGGTCGCGCGCTTCGAGCAGAATCACATCGCCGCCGATCTCGCGGGTCAGTGCTTCGGGCGTACCCAGCGCGACGAGATTGCCTTCATTCAAGATCGCCAGGCGGTCGCAACGTTCGGCTACTTCCATCAGGTGCGTGGTGACACTGACCGATACATGCTCCTGATCTCGGAGGATCTGGAGATATTGCCAAAGGTCGCGCCGGGCGCCGGGATCGAGACCGGTGGTGGGCTCGTCGAGAAGCAAAACCTCAGGATGATGGAGCAGGCCTTTGGCGAGCTCGATGCGGCGCTGCATGCCGCCAGAGAAGGTTTCTACGCGATCGCCGGAACGGTCGAGCAATCCGACGCGGGTGAGGATCTCGTTGATTCGGGTTTTGAGTTCGGGCCCGCGCAGGCCGTAGAGGTGTCCCTGATGCCAGAGATTCTCGTAGGCGGTGAGCTTGGGATCGACGCTCTGCGCCTGGAAGACAACGCCGATGTGGCGGCGCAGCGCTCCGGGCTGGCGAACCGCGTCGAGGCCGGCGATCGTGGCGCTGCCCGAGGTCGGAACCATGAGCGTCGAAAGAATGCGGAAGAGAGTCGTTTTGCCGCTGCCGTTGGGGCCGAGCAGCCCGAAGAGTTCAGCTGGACGAACTTCAAACGAAACGCCGTTGAGCGCGGTGCGGTCCTGATAGCGATGCACGAGATCGCGAACGGCAATAATGGCTACGGGCTGGCCGGCGCCTACGGCAGCCTGGTCGTGGGGTGCGATGTCGATGGCAGTTGAGTTCGAGGTCACAGGACATTCTACGCCGGGGGCAGGGTGATTATCATCCGGAGGCGACGATCCTTTCGCTAGAGACGAGGCAAGCCTTGTATCTATGGGAAACATTACGCGGCGACGGGGCTCGATCCGGGGACGTGCTCCTCGAAAGCGACGGGCACATGGCGCCAGACCTGTATAGCCAGAACGATGGTTGCGGCAAGCAGCAGCGCTCCCACGGCGACGTGTACGACGGTCGAGATCACCATGGGCAGTTCGGGCTGCGCGGCGTCTTTCCCCCACATCACGCGGGTGACGAAGGCGAGGAAGCCGAGGCAGAGTTGCGCGAGCATCAGGAAGAGCATAGCCACTGCCGGACGGCGGATGGCTTCGACATGTGGGTAAACCGTGATGGCGCGAATGGTCGTCCAGGAGATGACGATGGCGACCAGGCCTGCGTTCACGATGTGCGGCCACCAGCTCAAGCCGTGATGGCGAAACATGGCGCCGAGAAACAGCTGCACGTAAAGCACAAAAATCGCCAGCAAAATTAGAGTGAAGAGAGCGGGTCGGCGCTGGTCGAGTTCGGTGCGCGGTTGCTCTTCGATCCAGCGGCGGCCGGTAAAGACGGCTATTGAGACCGCAATGCAGAAGAAGGTCTGGGCCACGAGAGCGTGGGCGCTGGAAACGATCGGAGGCAGAAAGAACAAGACTGTCAGTCCACCCAGGATGCCTTGTACGATGACGGTCCCAAGCGCGGCCAGGCCCAGAAGGCGCATCCAGCGGCGTTTTTCAACTCGCCAGGTCCAGACCGCCAGGATGATAGTGAGCAGCCCCACGAATTCCGCCACCATGCGGTGAGTGTGCTCATACTTTATGCCGCCCACCATGTGAGGGATCTTGTAAATGGAACCGAAGCTGGTCGGCCAATCCGGAACGGATAACCCGGCATCATTGCTGGTGACGAGAGCGCCGGCAACGATCAGGACAAGCGTGATACTGGCGGTGAAAATGGCGAAGCGGTGCAATTCGCGATGGTACGGGATTTCGATGCCTTTCAGGATGGCCCCCATGAGAAAGCGGCGTCGGCATTGCCGCCAGCGTTTCCTAAAACGCACTAGTTTAGCAGACGATCTACGCGAATGGGTTCACGATCTGAACCCCATCCATTTCACGGCCCGGTTGAAAGTCCTCTGAGAAAAGAATGCGACAGCCGGACTGTTTGGCGGCTCGCAGAATCAGCGCATCCCAAAAAGAAAACCCATGCAGTCGCTGGAGGTCTATGGCCGCGAGGATGTCGGCCACCTCAGGCGCGGCGACATCAAATTCGGAGAGTATCTCGACTTTGCGGCGCGCGATAAGCGGATCGACGTGCAGCTTTCGCGTGACATTCACGAAATACTCCTGGAGCACTTGCAGAGAAACTACACCCGTTCCCTCCCGCCTGTGCTGTGCCACGAGGTCGCGCGAGCATCGCTGTTTAGCAGGGTCAAATTCGTCGTCCGCGTAGAGGAGTATGTTGGTGTCGAAGAAGCTACGAACGCTCATGAGCCTCGTCGCGATTGAAACGGTGGCCATGAGAGTTGCCTGTGCCCGAGAGGCGTTCGAACTCCTCAATGCTGCGTTCGGCATCGTCGCCGCCAGCCAGTTTTTGTAAGTAATCGCGGATCATTTGGTTGAGGCTCTTGCCAATCGCTTCGGCGCGCTTTCTGGCTCCGGCAACCGTCTTTTCGTCCACGGAAAGAGTAATATTCATGAACACAGTATACGTGCGCACATATCCCGTGTCAATCCGGAGTTAGGGCTGCTCCGCCGCCATGCTCTGCGACTCCATCGCCTGAATAATAGCGTCGGCGAATTCCGAGGTACTGGCGCTACCGCCAACGTCGCGGGTCAGTTTAGTGCGGTCGCGGTAGACCTCGTCGATGGCGTTGCGGATTCTCCAGGCGGCGTCGGCTTCGCCGAGATGGCGCAGCATGAGCAATCCGGAGCGCAGCACGGCAGTCGGATTGGCGATATTCTTCCCGGCGATGTCGGGTGCGGAACCGTGCACGGCTTCAAAAATGGCGCACTCGTGACCGAAATTTGCCCCTGGAACGAGGCCAAGTCCGCCGACGAGCCCCGCGCACAGATCGGAAATAATGTCGCCGTAGAAATTCTCCAGCAGCAGCATGTCGTACTGGTAGGGATTCATCACCAGTTGCATGCAGGTGTTGTCGACAATGTGCTCTCCGTAGGTAATCTCGGGATACTCTTTCGAGACGGTGCGCGCGCAGCGCAGAAATAATCCATCGGACAGCTTCATGATGTTGGCTTTGTGGATGCAATGAATCTTCTTGCGCTGGCTTTTGCGGGCATGCTCGAACGCGAAACGCGAAATGCGGGTGGAAGCCTTTTCGCTGATCACCTTGATGCTTTCGACCACTCCGGGTACAACTTCGTGTTCAATGCCGGAGTACAGCCCTTCGGTATTTTCGCGGACCACGATCAGGTCGATGCCCGGGTAGCGCGTAGGAATATGCGGCAGGTTGCGAATAGGCCGGAAGTTTGCAAAGAGTTCAAAACGCTTGCGCAGCTCGACGTTGATGCTCGAAAACCCGCCGCCGATAGGCGTAGTCACCGGCCCCTTCAGTCCGACGCGGGTGCGCTCGATGGATTCGCTGAGCTCCTTGGGAATATATTCGTGGAACTTCTCATAAGCTTCGGCGCCGGCCGCAAAGGTTTCCCATTCGAACTTGACGCCGGTAGCTTCGATCATGCGAACGGTAGCCTGGATCACTTCGGGGCCGATTCCGTCGCCGGGAATGAGGGTTACTTTATGTGCCATAAATTATGAATCACGTAGGGACGGCCGCCCTCGGCCGCCCAGCGAGCGAAGCTCGCAGAAACTTCAGGTCTTCGACACCGTCTTGCCCTTAGGCTCGGGTGTTTCCCTGTCTTTGGCCTTAAGCAGATCCTTCAGCTCGGCCATGAATTCCTGCACGTCTTTAAAGTCGAGATAGACGGAGGCAAACCTCACATACGCGACTTTGTCGTGGCGTCGCAGGCGGTTCATGATCAGCTCTCCGATTTCGCTGGTCTTCCGCTCGCGCTCGGCGGACTCGATCACGAACGACTCCGCTTCATTGACAATCTGTTCCAGCCGGCTGATGGGCACGGGACGCTTCTCGCAGGCGCGCATCAGGCCGTTGAGCACTTTCTGGCGGTCAAAACGCTCGCGGCGGCCGTCTTTTTTCACCACCATGTAGGGGATTTCGTCGATGCGCTCGTAGGTGGTGAAGCGCTTTTCGCACTTCAGGCATTCGCGGCGCCGGCGGATGGAATCCGCTTCCTTGCTCTCGCGCGAATCCACGACTTTGTCATTTTCAAACCCGCAAAAGGGGCATTTCATGCGCTTGGCTGCACTCGGAGGTCAAACAAGATTGTAACAGGCGATGCGGGAAAGGGACCTAATGCGGCGGACGGTGACAGGTTGTTTTTCCGGTGCTGTCATCTGGAGGTAATCCAACGAATGTGTAGGCATCCGCGCCGATCGCTTCTGTGGGTGGGATCTCGGAGTACACAACCGCGCTCGCTTGTGCAAAAGCGTTCGGTCGACAAAAGCAGATATACTTCGCTTAGCTGAGGCGGCTCAACTTACTTGCGAGCTGGCGACTTCCCGTCGAGTACACTCACCAGCGACTTGGCTGCTGGCACAACCTCCTGGGCACCGGTCACAATCTCTTTGGCGCCCACTTCCTTGCCATACAGCTTCTTATTGGCGTCATTGTCCGCGTCCATCGACGCACCTGCAAGGGACACGCCGGCAAAGAGCCCCTTGGAGCGCGAATAGGTCAGAACGTCCGAGGAGCTCATATCCGCAGCATTGTAACCAGTCGCTTGTGCACCCGTCGGACCAGCAGCCGCCGCGGCATCGGCGCCGAGTTTTGTCTTGCCGTTCAGAATCGCATCGACACCCTTGCTGTGCATCACCACCAGCACAAAATCAGTCGCCGTGGAACCGAGCTGGACACCAACGCTGCCCTGATCCAGCGCATACATCACCGGCGCGCCCCAGGCCTCATTCATCTTGCTGCCCTTACGGCACACGAGCACGCCGCGCCCGTAGCTGCCGCCGATACCTACTGCAACTTTCTTGACGCTCGGAAAGACAACGACGCACATGGCCTGGTTGAGTACACTCGTTGGGAGGCCTTTGTCTCCCTGGAGGAGCTCCTGCATCACCTTGGCGGAATTCGCCAAACGCTCGTCTTCTTTCTTCTGAGCAAGCAGGGGTAAAGCAATTGCTAAACAGAGTCCGAGAATTACGAGTCTTGTCTTCATCGATTTCTCCTTTCTGCTGAGCCGCGATTATACGCCCAGAGCAGAGGAATGGGTCAATAGTCGCAGTGCCAGAGCGACGAGAACTCGGCCGGGAGGAGATCGCGTGTCATGTGGAGGCTCGTATCAGCCGTCCATGCCCTCGCCTGGCTTTTAACTGGGTGTAAGAAGTTTCACAAGATCGGTACTGGGAAACGCTCGTGTGACCAATAACCGAGCCAGTTCCGTGATGGTCGGCGACGCGGAAACTGACCGGCACAAGCGACGAGCGACTTACGTTGCTTCCTCGACCGCAGCGACCCCTTCGGCCTGCTCGCTTTCGGCAGAAAGCTTGCGCAGCGACAAGCGCTCGAAATGCGAGAGCAACAGCCCCACCGGAACGATGGCGACAAACGACACTAGCCACAGCAGGATGCCGCAACTGGCGGCCAGTTCGGGGGGAACATCGAAAATGCGCTGCAGCGCCGCAATGGTCGCCAACTGGGCTCCGCCGCCGATGCCGGGCAATTGAACCAGAGAGCCGATCATGCTCGCTCCCATAAGCACCAGCACCTCGGAGCGGCGAATATTCAGAACGGACACGCCGTAAGAGTGCGCCACTTCCTGATAGGACACGATGATCATGAACCACATCAGCAACGAAAGCCCGATGAGCGCGGCTAGCGACACCGGGCCGTGGATGGTGTTTAAACCGCTGCGGAATTCGCGGACGCGGGTCGCGATCTTGTGTCCCATATTAGCGGCGAGGTGAGAGAAGCGGCGCTCGATCCAATTGGCAATAGCTTCGCCTTTCCAGTGGATGGCTGCCGCTCCGAGCGAAAAGGCGGCGACCAGGGCGAGCAGCAGGAATCCGCCTTCGCGGAAACGGTCGTAAAAGGGAAGCGTCCGTGGACCGGCTGCCAGAAAAATCGCGCTCACCAGCAGCACGGTGAATGCTCCGACATCAAAAATACGTTCCACCATCCAGACCGCCAGCTGCGATGAAAAGGTCAGGTTCTGGCGGCGCGCAATCAAATAGGGGCGAATCAACTCGCCGGGACGGCCGAGCAGCGCCAGGCCGGTGAAGCCGATGACGGTGGGCGAAACCAGGCTGGCGGCGGAGGCTTGGGGGCGCACCGGGCGCAAGAAGATTTTCCAGCGAATGGCCCGCACCACGTAACCGAGATAGATCAGTGCGATACCGTGCAGAACGTGACGCCACTTTTGCGGGCGCGTTTCGCGGAAGCGCGCCCAGTCGAAATTCTGCCAGGTGCGAAACTGCAGATAAACCAGCACGGCCAGCACGAGGAAGACCACGGCATAGACCACGTATCGTTTCTGCTTCATGCAGTTCGCGTCATTCTGTCAGCCTGTGTGTGGACGGGGATTTGCCCCGTCCAAGCGGGGCGCAGCCCCGCTTCCACACGGTAAATGAGAGAGGGGGGACGGTCAATGTGCGGGCAGATGAGCGTAGTCAATTTGCCGATGCAGCGACGGTCGCGACGGCAGGTTTCGTCGCGTGTTGAGCGTGGTTCACGGCTTTGGTGGAGGCCGGCTTTGGCTTCGCGGCCCTTTCCTGAGCGATCTTTTTCTTGTTGTATTCGTGCACGATGCGGGCCACGTAGGCGCGGGTCTCACGAAATGGCGGCACTCCCCGATACTGCTCAACGCGCTCCGGTCCCGCGTTGTAAGCGGCAAGCGCTTTGACGAGATCGAAATTGTAGCGTTCGAGAAGTTCGCGCAGATAGGGGATTCCGCCGGTGAAGTTGGCTTGCGGATCGAAAGCATCGTTCACGCCCAGTTGGTTGGCCGTCGCGGGCATCAGTTGCATGAGTCCGCGGGCGCCTTTAGGAGAAACGGCGTGGGCGTTGAATCCGCTTTCGACGTGAATGACGCTGCTTACCAGGTCGGGATCGAGATGATAAGCGGCGCTGGCGCTGCTCACGACTTCATTCAGAGCGAACGGAGATCCCGATTTAGCAAACTCAGAGCTGGCAGAGCCAAATGGAGTGGACGCGTGCGAATCGGTGATCGTCGACGCTGCTACGGGTACCGGCAATGGTCGAGACAAGTCCTTTTCGTAGCCCGTGATTTCTTCGGTGGGCACATCGGTGAAACTGGAATCGTCATCGGCAAAATACAGGCGGGTGGTTCCCCCCATCACCCGATGATGCTCGTGACGGATGGTGAAGCCGTTGCGGAGAAGCGCCAACTCGGCGGCCGTCGCGGGATGCGCAAGAAGAGCCACAGCCACGGCGCAGAAAAGTGCAGCGGCTTTTGCCGCAATTCCAGCGCGTCGCTTGGTCCCGGATGTCCGGTTCTCAATCATCACAAGCTGCTCACAATCGTTGACCCCGCAATTGCTGCTCCGCCAATCTCATCAACTACCACCGGATCGAGCGGCTTTCCATCCAGCAGGTGCTCAATGGCCGCCGAGACGCCGCTTTCGCCGTTCGAGCGCGTCAGCTTCCAGCCACGGCCGCGCAACTCTTCCGATGCATTCCCCATGATAAACGGATGGCCAGCGAAGGCCAGCATTTCAATATCGTTATAGTTATCACCAATGGCCATGACCTGTTCGCGGGTAATCTGCCGGAAATTGGCCCAGCGTTCAAGCGCGTGCCCCTTGGAGCAGCCGGCGTTCAGCACATCGACAATCGATAGATCGCGGCCCGGGTACTCAGTACGCAAAACGGTGATGGGCAGCCCGCAGCTTCCGAGGACTTGCAGGGCGCGTTGCATGTCGGCAATCGGGCCGCAGAACATGGCCTGCACCGGATCGGTCGTGAGCGCATTCTCGATCGGAACCACGAACTGGATGTACTTCATATTTTTTTCCAGCCAGCGTTGGATACTGCCTTCGAGCTGATCCAGACGCTCGATCACGATAGTGCCTGCACCACTGTTGTCAAAAGTTAGAACGGTCTGGCCGCGAAATTCTTGCATCACGTGGACAAGTTTGCGGCAGGTTGGCTCGGGGAGCAGGTCGCGGTGGAAGGTTTCTCCGGCGAGCGAGCGCGTGATGGCGCCGTTCGAACTGATCAGCCAGAGATCGAATCCCAGTTGTTCCGCGATGGGCAGGGCAAAAGTATGACGGCGTCCGGTGACCAGGATGATCTCGACACCCTGGGTATGGGCGCGCCGAAGAGTGGCCAGATCGGTGTCGGAGATCTTGAATTCCGGACTAAGCAGGGTGCCATCGATATCGATGGCAATCAGGCGGAGAGAAGCGGCGGGCACAAACAATTTTAACATTCGGGCGGGAGGATTGAGCGCCAGGCGTGCCCCCGGCAAAAAGGCGCGACGCCGTTTCCCCACGGGCGTCGCGCAACCAGGGAAAGCCCCCTTGTTTTCTATTCAAACGCTACGGCTGATAGATCTGCACGTTGTCGAGGACGGGCCCGCCATTCGCGCTCCAGCCGCCAAAGCAGTAAAGGTGCTTCTTATACACTGCCGAGGCGGGGAAGATGATGGATTGCGGCACGGGAGCCAGCGTCGTCGTCCATTCGTCCTTCGAGAGCTCGAAATCATCGGCATACGTTGGCGCCGTCTGGCCGCCCATGTCATAGAGCTTGGCGCCGATGTATCCGTAGCAAGAGGCGTAACGGGACGCCGGGTCGGAGGCGAGCGACGTCCACGTGTTCGTTGCGGCGTCATATCCTTCGTTATCGCCGGTGGTCCCTCCGCCATTGGTTCCTCCGTCAGCGACCACGATCGTTGTTCCGATCAGACCGGCGGCTGACTGCGACTTGGCCACTAGCAGAGGCGCCTCTTCGGTCCAGGTGTTGGTGGCGGGATTGTAGCTTTCAACCGTCGCCAGATTGCCATTCCCACTGGCGTTGACGCCGCCACCTATGACATAAACGATGTTCTTCTCGACCACAGCTACGGTACTGAACCTCGCGGTCGGCATGTCCGCCATGGCAGACCAGGTCCTGGTCTTGGGGCTGTACGCATACACGGCGCTCGTCGGGGACGTTCCACCATCGCTGGTGCCGCCAAAGACATATAAAACGTTCTTCACCACGGCAGAACTCGGCGATGCAATCACGGTTGGATAGGACACGCCGGTGCTCCACGTGTTGGTGGCCGGATTGTAGATCTGGACGTCGGCGACGATCGTGTTATCGGCGTTCTCTCCGCCGATCACGTAGATCTCGTTCTTGAGCACGGCCGCAGTCGCAAATGCAACGGGCGTCGGCAACGGCGCCCCGCTCGTCCAGGTGTTGTGGGTGACCTCGGGGTTCTGGGCCTTCACCAGCGAGGCCGCGCCGAGGAATAAAAGCGATGCCAACAGCAATCGAAATGCAGTCCTCATGTTCTCTCCTAGAAACCTTTGGCTGAATCCCATGCGGGACAGGTCCGTGGAATCCCACCTTGGCGCAAAAAACGCGCTAGACTGAGCACGGCGGCCACTGTGCCCTGAAATGCGGGGCCGCGTCAATGTTCCAGGCGTGATCCCTCTGTGCAGTGAGTGTGACGCGCTAAGACGTTTATTTACAGTACAATGCACGAAGTTGTTGCTTGGGAAATGAGGCGTGGGGGCAGACCCTGAAAAGCAGGCGAGCGAGACAAAGTTCGCTTCCACCGTGAATTGTTTGATGGTAGACTTGCGGTCTTCCCCCCCGAAGCGACCCTGTTTTATGCCTATTAACTCCTTGAACCGCACGCCTGCGGTCATACTCTTCGGTGTGTTCGAGGCCGACTTGCGCTTGGATGAGTTGCGCAAAAACGGAGTCAAGATCAGGATCCAGGACCTGCCTTTTCGCGCGCTGAAGCTTTTGCTGAGCCGTCCGAACGAAGTTGTCACGCGCGAGGAATTTCGGCAGGCGCTGTGGCCGGACGACGTGTTCGTCGATTTCGATCTCGGAATCCGCAGCGCGATTAAGCGCCTGCGCGATGCGCTCGGAGATTCGGCAGACAATCCCATCTTCATTCAGACCATCGACCGCCGCGGCTACCGCTGGATTGCTCCCACGCACAGAGAACCGCCGCCGGAGGTAGAGGTCTCTCCCGAGCTTGGGGATGAAGGTCTAGCCATTGCCACTCCAGCTGCCGCTTCCGCCAGTTTTTGGAGCTGGAATTGGAACTGGAATCGGACCTGGAAGATCACAGGGCTGGTGGCGGCGGCCGCTTTCGCCTTGGGAGTCCTGAGTGTGGCGCTGTTTTATCGCCGCCCCGGCGCCGAGTCCATCGCCGTACTCCCCTTCAGCAATGGCAGTGGAGATGCCAATACCGACTATCTCAGCGATGGCATCACCGAATCGTTGATCGGCAACCTCGCCCATGTACCGCAGCTCAAGGTGAAGTCGCGCAGCTCCGTCTTTCGCTATAAAGGGAAGGATGTGGACGCACAAAAAGCCGGCAACGAGCTGGGTGTGCCGGTGCTGGTCAGCGGAAGAGTGACGTCGCGTGGAGATAGCATCGAAGTGAGCGCCGAGCTGGTCGAGGTTCGCGACAACACCGAAATTTGGCAGCACCACTACAGTGGCAAGGGCACGGATCTCATCGCCTTGCAGGAGCAGATCGCAGGCGACATCGCGGGAAAGTTACGGTCCACGCTCAGCAGCTCGGAAAAACAGCAAGTCACGCGGCAAGGCACGCAAAATCCGGAGGCCTATGATCTGTATTTGAAGGGTCGTTATGCCTGGAACAACAGGACGTATAGCGAGCTTGAGAAGGCAGTTTCCTATTTCAATCAAGCCATTGCAAAAGATCCAGGCTACGCTTTGGCCTATTCGGGTCTGGCCGATGTCTATGGCATCATGCCCGATTATGGCGGCACTCCCAGCGAGTACTTCCCGAAGTCGAATGCGGCCGCGCGCAAGGCTCTGGAGTTGGATCCGACGCTGGCGCGGCCGCATGCGGTTCTGGGTGTCAACGAAATGGAATACGACTGGGATTTCGGCGGAGGCGAGCTGGAGTTCAAGAGGGCTTTTGAACTTGACCCCAACGATGCCACAGCACACCAATGGTATTCGGAACAACTTGCTAAGAGCGGCATGGAGCAGGAAGCGCTCGCCGAAATTAATCGCGCCCATCAGCTCGATCCGCTTTCCCCGATCATCAACCGGGAGATTGGATATGCTCACCTTCTCGCCCGACAGTTCGATGAGACCATTGCGGTTTGCAGTAGCCTGGCCAATGACAATCCTAGCTTCGCGGCGGCGCACTCCTGTTTGGCCCAGGCGTATTGGGGGAAGCGCATGTACCCGCAGACCATTGCAGAATGGAAAAAGTACGGCCAAATCTCCGGCGATCAAGGGGAGTCTGATTTTGCTTCTGCTCTGGAACAGGGATTTAAGTCGGGGGGCTGGAAGAGTGCGCTGATGAAGGGCATCGCAGCCCGCCAGGCGCAGCGCAATACGGGATACTTTTCTGCGTACCTCATTGCTGATCTTTATGCCGACATGGGAGACAAAGATCAAGCCTTCCGCTGGCTCAACACCGCTTGCCTGGAGCGCGAATCAGGTCTGAAGGGCTTGCGGACGGACTATTTACTCGATCCCCTGCGTTCCGACCCGCGGTTTGCCGAACTGGTGCGCAAAGTCGGCCTGCCGCAGTAGCATTTCTCGAATTCGCGATTCCGAGTCCCTGCTTCACACATTTTCCCCGTCTATGCGACAATCATTCCCCACGGAGGCTATCAATGAAGTTGAGATTCTTGTGGCTATTGCTGATATTGCTGCCAGTAACTCTCCCGGCCCAGTCCGCTCCCGAAACCGGCAAGCCCTTCGTTGTCGAGTATTACTACAAGGCGAAGTGGGGACATGCCGACGAGTTTCTTCAGCTTTTCAAGAAGAACCACTACCCCCTGCTTAAGAAGCAAGTAGAAATGGGTCGCATGATCAAAGTCTGGATGGATCAACCGCGCTACCACACCACCGAAGACGGACGCTGGGATTATCGCGTGACCATCGTATTCAAGAACTCGGCGGCCGCGAACGAGCCGTTCGACGAAGACGCGCTGAAGAAGCAACTTTGGCCCGACCAGGCCACCTACGCGAAAGAAGAGCAGCGGCGATTCGAAATCCTCGATGGACATTGGGATTTGCCGGTCAAAAACGTAGATCTAGACGGGAACTAAATTCCAAGCTATCGGGAGGCCTGAGCGTCTTTTTTATCCACTTACATCGCTCGCCCCAGGGCCCGCGTACCCTGGCATGCGATGCGCCAAGTTTCCAAAAGATGTTAAAGGATGGTGAACCACGTAAGAAATTCCTTTATGGCTACCATCGAAATTTGGAATTAGACACGCCTTAGGCATGTCGATACGTTAGATCATGGACAGCGCAATCTGGGTGGCAGACTCTCCGGTTGATTTGCTCCATGAGATCGGTGGACGGCTGGCGACCGCCGGCGGATTTCACGAAGTGCTGGACCATGTGGTCGAGTTCGCCTCGGTGCTGGTGGAATGCGATTCCTGCCTGATCTACGTGCTGGAGGGCGAACACCTCGTCCTGCGGGCTTCCAGGAACGCGCATCCCAACATGAACATGCTTGACCGAATCAAACTGCGCGTGGGACCGGGCATCACGGGCTGGGTGGCGGAACATTACGAGCCGGTGGCAATCTCCGAAAAAGCGGCGCAGGATCCGCGCTTCCAGTTCTTCCACGAACTGTCCGAGGACAGCTATGAAGCGTTTCTCTCCGTGCCGCTGATGTGCCGCGGGCGGGTGGTGGGAGCCATCAATCTGCAGCATCGCCATCCCCACACTTACAAGCCCAGGGAGATTCGTTCGATTTCGGCCATCGGGTTTCTGGTGGGCGCGGAAATTGAATTGGCGCGCATGGAGGAACTCAATGCCAACCTTGCAGACCAGTTACAAACGAGAAAAGTTGTGGAACGCGCCAAAGGAATTTTGCAACGTGAACTGGGACTGAGCGAAGAAAAAGCTTATCTGGCTCTTCAGCAGCAGAGCCGGCAGAAGCGCAAGGCCATGAAAGAAATTGCCGAGGCCATCATTCTGAGCGAAGAAGTAAGAGAGGACACCCGCACTCCTGGAATTTCCTGACACACTGTCGACCGAAATCGTTCCCCCCAACAAAAAACCGGGAGCAGATGGCGACCACATCTGCTCCCGTGGGCGTCAGCTTGCGATCGGGATGTGGGCCCGCCGCAACTGAATGTCGGACTACAATGTCGGCCTTCTTGGATGCGCTCTGCGCTGGCACCGCAAAGTGCGGGCCCATCAGTTCGCTGAAAAACTCGCGCTGCGTATCAGGGCATCGCTTTAGCGATGCCACAAGTCCTGTAAATTGAGGTGCCCCTTTAGGCGCCGAGCAGCGCAAATCGAGTTTCTCAGCAAACCGTTACGCCCTACTCACGGAGTTCCACGGTGCAAACGAACCTCTGATCTGCCCTCGTAGGGCTCCTCGGTGACAGCGAGACTCGGCTGAAGGGTCAAGATACTCAAGCTCAGAACGCTGGCCTATTGCGAATTTGCGAATCGATCTCATGTGCGATCTCCTGTTCTTGGTCTAAAGAGCACACGGCAACCCCGAAGAGTCGGACGTGGGCTTAGATTAAGTTGGAGAACAACGAGGTCAGCAGATTTGCAACGCAGCAAACAAGGCTGAGTGCAAACGTCGGTTTCGGGCGAGCCCGCCGCTGAGCGGCACTCGAACTGAAACTACTATGTGGGAAATCGGCTTCGGCGTCCAACGAAAAAAATCGATCCGTCCGATTTGATGTACTTTGGTTATTGTTCAACCGGCCCAGATCAGGCCCGAACGCTTCTCCGCGAATCGCGCCTGAAAACGTCTGAACACCACTCATGTTCCTTCCGAAGCCTAGTAGGCTGCGGGAAAAGTCGATCTTGCGCTTGATTTTGGGTGGCGCAGCGCTTCAGCGCTGCGGTAAGTGCGCTGTTTTGAGTGCGGCTTTTAGCCGCTGAGGTAACGCTTTCTGCTTGCGGACTAGTTTTCCCGCAGCCTGCTAAAGGTTCAACTGGCAATTTGGTGAGAGTATCGGCAGTACAATTGGCTTTCCTTTCGCCGCTGTGCGTCTGGAGGTTGATTGAAGTCCGCGCTGCTGATCGTCGATGTTCAGATTGGTCTGGTGCGGCTCATGCCGTCCGAACTGCAGGAACGTGTTTTGTCCAAGATCACGGCTCTGCTGCGCCAGGCGCGCTCTTCCGCAACCCCCGTCTTCTTTATTCAGCACGACGGCGGCAAGGGACATCCGCTCGAAGCGGAGAGCGCGGCTTGGGCGATTCATCCTGCGATTCTTCCGCGCGCTGGAGAGCCCGTCATCCGCAAGAAAGCTTCAGACTCCTTCCACGAGACCAGACTCGCCGAAGAACTGCGGGCCCGTGAAATCAGCCATCTCATCATTGCGGGTGCCATGACCGAATACTGCGTCGATACCACTTGCCGCCGTGCGATTACGGTGGGCTACGATGTGACGCTCGTCGCCGATGCCCATCTCACCCGCGACACTTCGGTGCTGACGGCCGCGCAGATCATCGCGCACCACAATCTAGTCCTCGACGGTTTTGCCGCGGGAGTTCATTCCGTCACGGTGAAAACGGCGGCCGAAATCCCTTTCTGAAGCGCGCTGTCGTTTTTCGCGAACACCACCCAATGCGCCGTAGATGCCGTTAAGGTGACTTTGCAGGGGATTCGGGCGCGTGCGTTTGCAAAAAACTCTCCCGGTGAGAGACGATAGTTAGTTTGCACACATCCCACAGTTCCTACAAGGAAGCAGCCAAAATATGGCGAAGCTGAAAAAATCCTCTACGACAGAAGTGAATAAGGCAGCGGTCGAAGTGAAATCCTCAAGCAGAGCAGCCAGCGCCGCCGCGCACGACAGCGCAATCGCACCCGCCAAGGGCAAGCTGGGCGTGATGATCCCCGGCATGGGCGCGGTTGCGACTACGTTTGTTGCGGGCGTGGAAGCGATTCGGAAGGGAATCGCGCATCCCATCGGTTCGCTCACGCAGATGGGGACGGTCCGTCTGGGAAAGCGCACCGACGGTCGTTCGCCGAAGATCAAGGAGTTCGTTCCTCTCGCCGGACTCGACGACCTGGTCTTCACCGGCTGGGATATTTTCGAAGACAACATGTACGCCGCCGCCCGCAATGCCGGCGTCCTGGAGCGCGATCTGCTCGACAAGGTGAAGTCTCGTCTCAGCGCCATCCAGCCGCTGAAGGCAGTGTTTGATCACAACTACGTGAAGAAGATCGACGGCCCGAACGTGAAGAAGGGGAAGAACAAGTTGGACTTGGCCGAGCAGTTGCGGCAGGACATCCGCGACTTCAAAAAGTCGAGTGGCGCGAGCCGTCTGATCACCATCTGGTGCGCTTCGACGGAGACCTTCATTGAACAGAGCGCCGCGCACCAGAGCCTGAAGGCGCTAGAAAAAGGAATGAAAGAGAACGACGAAAACATCGCGCCCTCGATGATCTATGCCTACGCCTCGCTCATGGAGGGCGTCCCCTTCGCCAACGGCGCTCCGAACTTGACCGTGGACATTCCGGCAATGATTGAACTTTCGCATGAGCGCGAAGTTCCCATCTGCGGCAAGGATTACAAAACGGGCCAGACTTTGATGAAGACGGTCCTGGCGCCCGCGTTCAAAGCGCGCCTGCTCGGGCTGAGCGGATGGTATTCGACGAACATCCTAGGCAATCGCGACGGCGAAGTGTTAGACGACCCCGGGTCGTTCAAAACGAAAGAAGAGTCGAAACTAGGAGCGCTGGAGCACATTTTGCAGCCCGCGTTGTATCCCGAGCTCTACGGCAATATCTACCACAAAGTTCGTATCAACTATTACCCGCCGCGCGGCGATAACAAAGAAGGCTGGGACAACATCGATATTTTCGGATGGCTAGGCTATCCGATGCAGATCAAAGTGGACTTCCTGTGCCGCGACTCGATTCTGGCCGCGCCCATCGTGCTCGATCTCGTGCTCTTCTTAGATCTAGCGCAGCGTACGCCCGAGTTGCGCCGCCTGGGAATTCAGGAATGGCTAAGCTTCTACTTCAAATCGCCGATGACCAAGCCGGGCCTGTATCCCGAGCACGATCTGTTCATCCAGCTCATGAAGCTGAAAAACACTCTGCGGCACCTGAAGGGCGAAGAGCTGATCACGCACCTGGGGCTGGAATATTACGACTGAGTTTTGAAATGGAGGGACGGGCGTCCTCGCCCGTCCTTTTCCCTGCCTAGAATTCCGACGAACTGCAAGGGCGGTATAAGGTACCCTGAATAGGCAATCAGCCCGAGCGCCAGATGGGCGATTGGTGCCACATAGACGCCGCGAAGCCCCTTTTAGCGGCTGGTGCGGCCTATCCATCCTTATTACCAGATTGTCCTTACCAGCGGACTCCGCCGTATCCGCTCATCGCGCGTCACCAACGTCATCCCTTCCGCCCGGGCCGTAGCCCCAATCAGCCGGTCCGATGGATCGCGAGGATAGTCGTCAGGAAACTGCGTGGCCAAGGCTGCTATCTCTGGCGTGATCGGCAGGATTGTCAAATCTTCGAGCAAAAGTCGAAGCGAGGTTTCAACCGAGCCGTAAACTTGCACCTTCCCGCGAGCTACCAGCACCGCAAGTTCCCACACCGTGATCGCAGAGACCGCCAATCCCCCGCCACGGCGCGCGCGCCGAATTGCCGAGGCAGCCTCTCGAGAAAGTTGCTTCGAATCGTTGGCCGCCCAGGCCACCACGTGCGTGTCGAGCAAAATCACCGCAAGCCTTCCCAATCTTCCAGGGGCACAACGGGAGATTCTATATCTCCGACAATCTTCATTACACCCTTCAGCCTGCCAATGAAGTCGTCCTTCTTATCCTCGACAGGAACAAGCTTGGCGATCGGCTTTCCCCGTTTTGTGATCACCAGCGGCTCTCGCGTAGAGCGCACATCCTCCATGAGGGCAAGACACCGCGCCTTGAATTCCCCTGCAGCAATTTTCTTCATGGTCAGATTATAGCATACATGGTCAGATCGACATGACTATGTAGATGTATGGGCTTTTCAGGAACACGCAGGCTCCGTTCCTGTGATTTACTCGTCAATCTCGTATGCCTTCTTCAACCACCGCTTTACTTCGTCGTCAATGTCGTCCTTCGACGTGATCTCGATCCGCCGGGTGATGCGGTCTTTCTTTTCATACCCGCCAGTATCGATCAATCGTTTCGGAGTCTGCATGTTACCGAGCGCGAATCCGAGATCGATCCGCGTATTGGTCGATGGCTTGATCTGCGCGAACACATGCTTGCGATACAACGGAACCATCGTCTTGCACGGGCACGCCTTCACATCTTTGCCCAGCGAAAACCCAAGCTTCAGCAACTGCTCATACAACGGACGCAACGCCGCCCGCGGACCCGAGTACTGCGCTTCCACCCATGCGGTCGCGGTTTTCAGGTAGGCCTCCGGCGAATCCTCCTCTGTGCCTTTGCCTTCAAGGCGCTCGGCAATCCACGCCGCGGAATTCGAGCCCAGCTTGTGTTCCTTCTTCAGCCACTCCCGCCGTTCTTTCTCCGTCCCTGGACCGGACTTCTTAGTCAGCGTCATCCATTCTTCGAGCGAACGCCCGGTCTTCTCCGGCAGCTCCTTGATCCATTTCTGAACCATGGCCACGCCAGGATGAACGGAGTAGGGCGAGGGCGTCTTAGCGACAGACATGCGAACCTCCACCAGCGCCACGGATGGCATTACCAAATTCGCACGCCATGATACACATTTCCGGCGTCCGCTCGCGATAGAATCTTCTGATGGCAGCGAAGAAACACGAAGCTGGACACGACACCCGCTACATACAACTGCAGAAGAATTTCTGCTTCGTCTGCGGCAAAGATAATCCCGACAGCATGCGTCTGCGCTTTACCTACGACGAGGAGCGCGACTGCTTCGTCTGCCGCTTCCGTCTGGGCAAGCGTTACACCGGTCCGCCCGGACACGCTCACGGCGGCATCATAGCCACCATCCTCGACGAGGCGATGGGAAAAGTGAACAAGCTGCGTCACGTCGTAGCGGTGACTTCCGAGATGACGGTGAACTACCTGAAGCCGGTGCCGCTGCGCCAGCCGCTGCGCGTGGAATCGCGCGAGGTTAAGGTCAGAGGCCGGAAGCACATCAACATGGCCGAGATCGTGAACGAAAAAGGCGAAGTCCTGGCGCGCAGCCAGGGCCTGTTCATAGCCATTGATCCGCACAGGATGTTCGGAAGATTTGTGGAGCGCTAACGCCCACGTAGGGACGGGCGCCCTCGCCCGTCCAGGCCGAGCGAAGCTCGGCGGCTGCGTGCGCCAGACCAACTCTGGCATGTGATAGGCCGGTCGGGGGTACCGCGAAACGTGAACGGACTGTAAAATAACCGTAGGGCAAGAAATTCCCGGCACCGATAGGGGTTCTACTGATGGCTGACAGCTGACAGCTGAAAGCTGCCCCTGGAAGAGAGTATCCCATGTCGCAAAACAACGGACACAACACCGCCAGCCTCCGCCTGAAAACGGGCCTAGCCGAAATGCTAAAAGGCGGAGTGATCATGGATGTCACCACCGCGAAACAAGCCGAGATCGCTGAGCGCTCCGGAGCCGTAGCCGTCATGGCGCTAGAGCGCGTCCCCGCGCAAATCCGCGCCGAAGGTGGAGTCGCGCGCATGGCCTCGCCGAAAGTCATCCGCGAAATCATGGGAGCGGTCGATATCCCCGTGATGGCAAAGTGCCGCATAGGCCATTTCGCCGAGGCACAGATTTTGCAAGAGCTGGGCGTCGATTACATAGACGAGTCCGAAGTCCTAACCCCCGCCGACGAGGCCCATCACGTCGACAAGCACGCCTTCACCGTCCCCTTCGTCTGCGGAGCCCGCAACCTCGGCGAAGCTCTCCGCCGCATAGCCGAAGGCGCAGCCATGATCCGCACCAAAGGCGAAGCCGGCACCGGAGACGTAGTCCACGCCGTCCGCCACATTCGCCAGATCGTGCAGGAGATGAAAATCCTAACCGTGCTAGGCGAAGAAGAACTCTACGCCAAAGCCAAAGAGCACGGAGCTCCCTACGAACTGATAAGAATGGTGGCCAAAGAAGGCAAGCTCCCCGTCCCCAATTTCAGCGCCGGAGGAATCTCCACTCCAGCCGACGCCTCCCTGGTAATGCAGCTAGGAGCCGAAGCCGTCTTCGTAGGCAGCGGCATCTTCATGAAGAACTCGACCGAATTCGCCGATCCCGTGGAAGCCGAGAAGCGCGCGAAGGCAATCGTGCAGGCGGCCACGCACTTCAAAGACCCTAAAGTATTACTTGAAGTCAGCGAGGATCTGGCGGGAGCGATGAAGGGGCTGGCAGTGTCCACGCTGGACGAATCGCAGATGCTGCAGACGCGAGGCTGGTAGCAGAATGATCGCCACCACGCACAGCGAGGCAGGCCTGAAGAAAGCGCGTGCGCACGCGGATTCAGTTTACGCGGCAGCCCTCGACTCAACTACGAACGAGTTCCAGAAACGGCTGGCAGCGTTGCGGTCCAAGTGGGCGACTCAAGGGATGGCAATCTCTGGCGGGATGGCAAGGGCGATCGCCGAGCAATACGGAAGGCGCATCGACGATTTGGTTCAGGCAAGATTGGATGGCCTTCTAGAAGGGTATGAGCTCCACGGCGTTTCGCTCGACGACGGACTTGTCTCCGACACGGTCGGCGAAATTA
>JBAWFQ010000241.1:0-2124 GCA_049592035.1 Terriglobales bacterium | reverse complement strand
GCAGCGTCCTCCGGTTTCGACCCATCAAGATTGGCGCTGTAGACCGAGCCGCCGAAGTCGGTAATGAACATTCGATCGCCCCTTCACCAATTCGCTGGATTCGCCTGGCTCTTCGGATTCAGCCCCTTCATCTCATTGAGTTCCTCGGGGGTGATCTGAGGCAAGTGCCGGATGAACAAAACCAAGCGCCAGGTTTGCGCGGTAGTGTGCACTTTGCTGAAGGCTGGCATGGCGCTCAAGCGAACTCCATTTTGAATTGTGTAGTAGAGCTCGCCATCGCTCTTGTTCTGCGTCCCGGCCGCACGCAAGTCGGGCGGTTTCGTATAGAGGCCCGTGCCGAAAAACGACTGGCCCCCTCCGTCATTCGCGTGGCACGTGGCGCAATGATCGGCGAAATGCTCCATGCCTGCCCGGATGGTCTCCGTGGAAGGGATGATCGGATTGCGAAGTTCGCGATACTCGGATGGCACCGCCAATTTGCGTGCCGTTGTGGCCGCGAACTCCTCAATCGCTGATGGTGTCGCAAGTGCGCTGAAGCCTCGTCGCACGAGAATCACCCCGTATCCCGCGGCTGCAACCGCAAGAGCAAACAGAATCAGCAAAACTACTTTCCACGGTTTCATGTCTACCTCTGCTGTCCCGTGTCCTCGCCGTCCGCCCGCCCGAACGTAGGCCCGAACGTAGGAAGATACCGGCCGAAGTTCAATTCGAAGTCGCTCGGAAGGCCATAACCGGCATTGCGGACCTTGGCGCGGCGCGCCTGCGCACCGGGCAAGGCCAGCAATGGGAAGAACAAGTCGTTGCTCGACTGAAGCTCGGCAGCTGTCGGCGTCCCAAACCGATTGATCTGGGCCTTCGCCGCGGCTAGCGTTTCACGGTCGAACGAGGCCAGACGCCTGGCGAGCGCATCGACGAACGAGTCGAGGTCGCTATCGTCCAGCGTGCGGTTCACCCAGCCATAGCGCTCGGCGATATCAGCATCGAAATCGTCGCCGCTAAGCACGATCTCAAGTGCCCGCGAGCGGCCAACCAAACGCGGAAGCCATTCCAGCGCGCCGCCACCGGGCACCAGTCCGACGCCGACCTCGGGGTTGCCGAATAGGGCGTTTTGCCGGCTGGCGAAGCGCATGTCGCAGGCCAGCACGAACTCATTTCCGATGCCGCGCGTGCGGCCACGAATCTTGGCGATGCTCACGACTGGCGTGGACGAGAGGCGAAGCACAAAGTCACGCCAAAGGCCCAGCGCCTCAGGACGTTCCGCTGCCTTCGCCACATCGAGATGAGCCACGAAAAATTCGGGATTCGCCGACTGGAACACTACGACCTTCACCGCCGGATCTGCCTCGAGGTCCGTCATTAGCGCTCCCAATTCGACGATCGTTGTGGGAACAAACATGTTGATCGGCGGGTTGTTGAAGCTGATTGTCCACCGCCCCGGATGGGTGCGGTCGATGTTGAACTGCGCCCCGCTCGCCTCGCTGGCGGCTTCGTTGGCGTGGACGTCATATGTCGCATTTGCCATGTTCTTCTCTCCTTTTGCGTTCATACTGAATCGCGCAGTAGTGTACACTTCGTCGCTCTCCGCGCGGCAAAGTCCCTCGGCAGCGCGTCCCACTAGAACAGGAGAGCCTCTACCATCGAAGCTCTCCTGCTTCTTTGCGAGCAGCTAGCTAGCTTTGGCGAAGGTCACATCTGACTTCGCCACGCCTGACCGCAGTGACCTGAAGCCCGCCCGAACCTCTTCGGAAAAGAGCTTCGGCTGTTCCCAGGCCGCAAAGTGCCCGCCCTTGGGGAGCTTGTTGTAATGGATCAGTTTGGGATACGCGCTTTCTGCCCAATTGCGCGGACATTGATAGAGCTCGTCAGGGAACGCGCTCACAGCAACCGGCACCGACACGCCTTTGACGCTGAAATAGGGGAATTTATTTTCCCAGTAGAGCCGTGCTCCGGAAAGCGCCGTGTTCGTCAGCCAGGTAATCGTAACGTTATCGAGGACATCGTCTCGTGAGAGACCTTCGGTCTGCCCGTCAAAGACGCGCGCGATCAGCGCATAACTCCACGCATCGTGATCCAGAAAATAGGCGGCCAGGCCGACGGGGGAATCCGCGATTCCATACAACGTCT
>JBAWFQ010000240.1:0-1692 GCA_049592035.1 Terriglobales bacterium | reverse complement strand
TCTTCGATGTGCAAAGCATAAAGACCAGGAACTAGATTTTGAAATTCGAACCTGCCTTTTTCGTCGGTTGAAATTCTCCCTAGTTCCTTACCAGACACTGTGTCGGTCAACCACACCTGCGCGTCTGCCAGTGGAGATCCTTGCCTGCCCACGAGCAGATTCCCGGCAAGGTTTTTTACTTTCGAGATTGGACCCTCTGGCCAAGTTAGCGTGATCACTGTCGACCCACAACCATCACTGACTGGCCATAATTTGGCAACCGTACCGCTGACATCGGCATGCTCAGCGCTGATCCAGTAATCACTCACCATTAAGCCGTGAAAAAATACCTTACCCTCTTTATTCGTCAACTCCTCAGCAACCAAATCATGGGTGGGTATTGCAAAGATGATCTTGACTGATATTCCTTCCAGAGGCCTCCCGTCTCGCCCCTTTACGAGGACACCAAAATCCCGAGGGACCTTAAACGTGAGAATACCTCGCGAGCACGCGGACACCTTCTGCACGGACAAAAAGAACGTTGCCACGACAGCAATCGTTAAGATGGTTCGTGGAGATCGCCTCACCGCTTGCACTCCTCCATCATCCGCACAAAATCCTTGAACAAATAGTGCGAATCATGCGGCCCCGGCGCCGCTTCCGGGTGGTACTGCACCGTGAACAGCGGCAAGTTTCTATGCCGCATGCCTTCGAGCGTCGAGTCGTTAAGATCCATGTGCGTCAATTCGACTTCGCTTTGCGGCAGCGAATCGGGATCGACGGCGAAGTTGTGGTTATGCGCGGTGAGCTCGATCTTGCCGCTGGCCAGCTGCTTCACCGGATGATTTCCGCCATGGTGGCCGAATTTCAGCTTGAAGGTCTTGCCTCCGAGGGCGATGCCGGTGAGCTGATGTCCCAGGCAGATTCCGAAAATCGGTTGCCGTCCCATCAGGCGCCGAATGTTGTCGACCGCGTAAGTGCACGGCTCGGGATCGCCCGGCCCATTCGACAGAAACACGCCGTCAGGCTTCAATGCCAGAACGTCTTCCGCGGTCGTCTGCGCCGGAACCACCGTCACCTTGCAGCCTTCTCCGCGCAGCTTGCGCAAAATGTTCTGCTTGATGCCGAAGTCATACGCGACCACGTGGAAGCGCGCCGGCTCATCTTTGACTCCAACAATTTCGTCAGGCAGGTGCGAGCGCTCGCCCGTCTCCCACACGTATGTGTGGTTGGTCGAAACGACCTTGGCGAGATCCTGACCATCCATTTTCGGAATCGCTCGCGCCTTGGCGACCAGTTTGTCAGTATCGTCTTCGAGGGTCGAGATCACTCCTCGCATCACGCCGTTGTCGCGCAGGTGGCGCACCAGGGCGCGCGTGTCGATATCGGCGAGCACCGGAATCTTGAATTGCTCCATGAACTCGTCCGTCACCTGCTGCGAGCGCCAGTTGGAGCTGACTTTCGAGAACTCGCGCACGATCAGCCCCTCGATGTAGGGACGCACCGCCTCATTGTCTTCGGGGTTCGTACCGTAGTTTCCAATTTCGGGGTTGGTCAGAACGACAATCTGCCCTGCGTAAGAAGGATCGGTGAAAATTTCCTGGTAGCCGGTAATGGAAGTATTAAAAACGACTTCGCCGGAGCATTCGCCTTTAGCGCCGTAGCCTTTGCCTCGGAAGACTCTGCCGTCTTCGAGGGCAAGGATCGCTTGCA
>JBAWFQ010000239.1:0-36700 GCA_049592035.1 Terriglobales bacterium | reverse complement strand
GCTAATAGCTGTGCGGCTAGAATATCCAATCTCGGCTTCGGATCCCATTTTATGTCCGTCAAAGCAATCACAACTTGAATGGTGCTCTTAGCTGGGAGTTTCGAGCATCGCATCCGATAGCCCGCGTCTGTAGCGATAAGAACAAGGGGAATCGCTTTAGACTTTCCAGTCCCTAGTTCTTTATCGAGTAGAAACATCGCCATGCCATTACTATCCTCGAAGGTAACTCCAGCTAAAGATGATTTTTGTGCAATTGCAGCTATAGCTTCGGTTGGTCTGATGACTAGCGAAATATCTTCATATGCGTTGTCCGTAGGATTCTTTATGTCAACATTCAGTTCCGTGAACTGTGGCTTCCAAGCGATGCCCGCAATAGTTGTTCCTGATGGATATTCACCATCAGTCATCAACGCATAGACAGGGAGGTCTCCCGGTACAAATACAATTCCCCAACTAAATGCGCCCATCAATGCAAGAGCTATCACAATACCAATAATTCGCCAACGCAAAGACACCTCCGGCTCGAACCATAGGTCCAGCGAAACGACAGCAAAACCTAGATAAACGAACGACACTCCCGGCCAGAACCAGCCAGCAAACAAAATACTCCCCCAGCCAAAGGACAACGACAGGAAACCGACACTTCGTAACCACTTGAGTAGGGGAGGCACCTTACGTTTTCGCTTCCTTGGTTTTGCTTCAGTGGTAGGCATGGCGCACACCTCGGCCAACCCTGGAATATAATCCAAGTGATTGACTCAGCGAGGTTAAACAAATCAGATATGTGCGTCAAGTGATTTGTCACCGCGCTAAGTCTTTGATTCCAAAAGACCGCACCAGGAGGGGGTCTCAACCAGCCAACGGGCAATTAGCACCTGATCCCTAAAGCGTCCAAGACACGTTGGTAGCAATCAAGACTACTTCCATCATGCGCCTCTCCTGCGCACTCTTCCAATCTCTGCGCGCTCCGCGTCCTCTGCGGTAAAATTACGCCATGCGAGAAGTCGTTGTCGTTTCTTCCGTTCGCACTCCTGTGGGACGCGCGTTTAAGGGCACGCTGCGGGCCACGCGTCCTGATGAACTGGCTGCCGTTGCGATCAAAGGCGCACTCGATCGCGTGCCGCAGCTTGATCCCAAGGAAATTGAAGACGTCATCCTGGGCTGCGCCATGCCCGAAGCCGAGCAGGGCATGAACGTAGCTCGCATCGCGTCGCTGCGCGCGGGACTGCCAGTCGAGGTTTCCGCTGTAACCATCAATCGCTTCTGCTCGTCAGGCTTGCAGGCGATTGCCATGGCTGCAGAGCGCATCATGAGCGGCGCAGCCGAGGTAATGGTAGCGGGCGGAACGGAATCGATGTCCATGATTCCGATGGGCGGCAATAAGATTTCGCCTAACCCGTGGCTGGTGGATCATCATCCAGGCGCGTATCTTTCCATGGGACTGACAGCCGAGCGTGTAGCACAGCGCTTTGGCATCACGCGCGAGCAATGCGACCAGTTTTCCTTGCGCAGCCATCAAAAGGCGCTGGCCGCAATCGCGGCGGGCAAGTTTGAAGATGAGACTGTGGCCGTGCCAGTGACCTTCACCACTCCGAATGGATCGAAGCCGAAGAAGCAGGAAATCACCTTCAAAGTGGATGAAGGTCCGCGCGCCGATACTTCGCTCGAGGCTCTGGGCGCGCTGAAGGCGGCATTTCACGTGAAAGGCGTGACCACGGCGGGCAATTCTTCGCAAATGTCGGATGGCGCTGCCGCAGCCGTCGTAATGTCGGCGGAGCGCGCAAAGGCTCTGGGCATCGCTCCCCTGGCGCGCTACGTCGCGTTTGCCACCGCCGGATACAAGCCGGAAGAGATGGGTCTCGGCCCGGTATTTGCGATTCCCAAAGCGCTGAAGCTTGCTGGCCTGAAGCTCTCGGACATCGACGTGATTGAACTGAACGAAGCGTTTGCCGCGCAATCGCTGGCGGTGATTCAGGAAGCCGGGATCGATCCCGATCGCGTGAATCCGAACGGAGGCGCGATTGCTCTCGGCCATCCGCTGGGATGCACTGGAGCCAAGCTGACCGCCAGCGTCATTCGCGAAATGAAGCGTCGCAAGGCGCGCTACGGCATGGTCACAATGTGCGTCGGCGGTGGCATGGGCGCGGCGGGGATTTTCGAGAATCTGCCATAGGAAATTTTCATCGGCCTGCATTCGCCGTGTCTCGGCGTTAAAATGATGTCGTCTCGTAATGTCTCCACACTCTACGGTCTTAATTTAGCAGTCTAAATTTCGAGGTCTAAAACCATGGCGACTACAGCAATCCCCAAGACCAAAATTTCCGGCGGCAGCTTTCTGCTGGAAGAGCGGCAGACTGCCGATGTCTTCACTCCTGAGGATTTTTCTGAACAGCAGCGGATGATCGGGCAGACGACCGAAGAATTTTCTGTCAACGAGATTCTGCCGCAGGCGGAAAAAATTGAACACAAGGACTATTCGATTTCACGCGCTCTACTGAAAAAGGCTGGCGACCTCGGCCTCAGCGGAGTCGAGATACCTGAGGCCTACGGCGGTCTCGACATGGATAAAGTCACCGCCGCTATCATCGCTGACAACATGGCTAAGTATGCCGGTTTTGCCACCACCTGGGGTGCCCACAGCGGCATTGGCCTCTTGCCCATCGTTTATTTCGGTACCGAAGAACAGAAGAAAAAATATCTACCGAAGCTGGCGACAGGAGAAATTGTTGGCGCGTACGCCTTGTCGGAAGCGACTTCCGGCTCCGACGCCCTCAATTGTCGCGCCCGTGCCGTGCTTTCGCCCGACGGCAAACACTACATTCTGAACGGCGAGAAAATGTGGATCACCAACGCCGGTTTTGCCGACCTGTTCACCGTGTTCGCAAAAATTGACGGCGAGAAGTTTTCCGCGTTCCTGATCGAACGAACTTTTCCCGGATTTTCCAACGGCGCCGAAGAGCACAAAATGGGCATTCGCGGATCCTCCACCTGCCCGGTCATTTTGAATGACTGCAAGGTGCCGGTCGAGAATCTGCTGGGCGAAATTGGCAAGGGGCACATCATCGCCTTCAACATTTTGAACATCGGACGCTTCAAACTTGGCGCCATGTGCGTGGGCGGAGCCCGGGTTTCAATCGAGAGCGCCGTGGCCTACGCCAAGCAGCGCAAGGCCTTTGGCAAGTCGATCAGCGAATTCGGCCTGATCCGCGAGAAAATCGCGAACATGGCCACGCTGATCTATGTCGGCGAGTCGCTCGTCTATCGCACGGTTGGGATGATGGACGCGCTGCTCTCGGAGATCGACCACGCGAGTCCCGACGCGGCCAAAGAACGGCGTAAAGCGATCGAGGAGTATGCCGTCGAATGCTCGATCCTCAAAGTCTGGGGCTCGGAGATGATCGATTACGTCGTCGACGAGACGCTGCAGATTTACGCCGGCTACGGATTTGTGGAAGAGTATCCGGCGGAGCGCGCCTACCGCGATGCGCGCATCAATCGCATCTTCGAGGGCACGAACGAAATCAATCGGCTGATCATCACCGGATTCCTTCTGAAACGTGCGATGAGCGGCCAGTTACCGCTGATGCCCGCGATCAAGAAGTTGATGGACGAAGTGCTGAGCGGTCCGTCCGTCGGCGAGGAGATTGAGGGCCCGCTGGCGGAAGAGCGCAAGTTGGTCGCGCAGGCGAAGAAGTTGGGCCTGTTCGTCGCCGGAGCGGCGACTCAGAAATACATGCAGACGATTCAGGACCAACAAGAAGTGATGGGCGCAATCGCCGACATGACCATCGAGATCTATGCGATGGAATCAGCGGTGCTGCGAGCGCAGAAGATGGTCGAACAAAAAGGAGAAGCGTCAGCCGCGCTGCCCATTGCGATGACGCGAGTCTATCTGACGCAAGCGCTGGAAAAAATCGAAGCGGCCGCCAGGAAAGTCATTGCCGACGTGGCCGAAGGCGACATGCTGCGCACGCAACTGGCGATCGTGCGGCGGCTGTCAAAGCACGAGCCCTTCAACACGATTGCGCTGCGCCAGCAGATTGCGCAGAAGACGATTGAGGCCGGGAAGTACCAACTGGCGTAGACAGGGGTATGTTGTGGAGCGCCGGGCGGCCCCGCCCGGCAGGACGGGCGAGACGCCCGTCCCTCCACAACCATTCACCTCGGGGCATCTTGAAGCAGGCAGGAGTTCGAGCCGAAGAGTTCATTGCGCAACTGTAGTTAATCGAACCAGCCGCTGCGGTAGGCGATCCACCATGAGATGAAAACAATGGGAATGCTCGCGCCCAGAGCCCACCAGAGCGGCAAGACAAAATCGGCGAACAGTCCGAGCACGGTGAAGGAAATCCAGAAGATCTTGCGCTCCATACTTTGAATTGTAGGTCTTTTTCTAGCGCGCAGGATCCTGGTTCGCAGCCTCGGAAAAACTTCGGTTTCGCATCTCACCGCTGATCTTAGCCGTAGAGACGAGGCTTGCCTCGTCTCACTCCGCGCCTCCCAATCGCCAAAATCACGCTTTGGGTTTGAGCTCTTCCATCACGCTCTGGATCAACTCCTTGGCGTCGCTGAGATTTTTCATGATGATTTGCACATCCATGACCGGATTGCCCGGCCAGCGCTGGCTCTGGCAGTAGACGCCATGCTGCCCGACGAGCGCCATGGCGTCGGTGACCAGGTCCATGGTGACCGCGAGACGCCCGCGGGGCACGCCCATGCGCGTTTCGAAGTGCTCGAGCTCTTCTTGCTTTTCGTTGAACACGGCCATACGCAGATTGTAGCGGGGAAATGGGTATAATTCTTGGCGTTGGAGAACAGCTCTCGGCTCTTTCTCTTTGCCTTTAGCTGTTAGCTTAACCCGGCCGTGTCTCAGGCGAATGGGCCGCGGTCGTAAAACCGGCGCAACCTACGAACTGTTTTGGGCCAAAGGCTAAAAGCTAATGGCCGAGTGCCATCTCAGGAGGAAACAAGTCATGAAGAAGTTTGCCTTAATCGCAGCATCACTCTTTGCGATCGCAACTCTCGCCCCAGCGCAAATGAACATGGCGCAGGACAAATCCAAGCGCCCCAGTCCGCCGGCCAGCGCGGAGTGCAAGTTTTCCGACGGAAAGACGATCAAGATCGACTATTCCAGTCCGCGCGCGAAAGGACGGAAGATTTTTGGCGAGACCAGCGAAAAAGCGCTCGTGCCCTACGGAGAGATCTGGCGCACCGGCGCCAATGAAGCAACAAAGTTCGTCACCGATGCAAATGTGACGGTCGGCGGAAAGGCAATTGCAGCGGGCAGCTACACCCTCTTCACCATCCCTAAGGCCGACAAGTGGACGCTGATCATCAATAAGAAGACCGCCGAGTGGGGCATTCCCTACAAGTACGAAGCCGACGAGTTGGCCCGAATTGACATGCGCGTCTCGAGAACGGCGGCGCCAGTGGAGAACTTCACCATCGCGTTCGACACAGCCGGCAGCAAATGCACGCTGCGCATGGAGTGGGAAAACACCCGCGCCAGCGTCGACATTACCAAGTAGAAACGGGATGAAGTTTGCTGGGTTGTGGAGCGACGGGCGTCCTCGCCCGTCCTGCACCACCGCCCGTCTCGCCCGCGCTATACTAGACCCAATGCGGCCGATGCTGCGCTTTCTCTGGAACTCCACTCGGGGCCACCGGATTGCCCCGTGGCGCAGTCCCTATCTTCTGTGGCGCATCGAGACCTACACCGGCGTCAAAATGACCCAGATCGGATTTCTGGAGTTCTGGGAATTCTTGTGGACGGAGCGCGGCAACCTTTGGCGCTTCCTGAAGTGGACGGCGGAAATGGATCGTTACGTCCATCCGGCGGTGAAGCATACGTAGGGACGGCCGCTCGCGGCCGTCCCTACCTTAAGCCGTCCTTACGTTAATCCATCACCACATTAACTTCGCTGCCCTTGCCTGCGCCCAGCAGTTGATAGGCCGAACCGCGGTTGGCGGCCACTTCCAGAAAGCCCATGCTGCCGAGGATTCCGAAAACTTCGCCGGGAGCGCCTTCGGCGTAGTTGGCGCAGATGCGCGTCGCCGGCGCCTTGTTTCCGATCGCGATCTTGAAGGCAGGCGGGGTATCGCCAAAAATTTGCGGCGCATCCTTCGGCGTGATGTTGGTGATGAGATTGCCAAAACGATCGACTTTGAGCACTACGCCGCGCAAGGTCCGCTCATCCACCGGCTTGGGACGGGGCGCGCCAAAGCGAACGTAGTCGGTGATCTCCTCCCCAAAGCGGTCGGTCTCAACTCCCTTGGCCAGATAAGCGGCGATCGGGGAGAAAACATCGCGCGCGTGGAACGTATTACTGCGGGGCTGCAAAAAATAATGTTCGGCGGTGACGTGGCGCACGGAGATCCGCTCCTCGCGGTCGTAGACCAGCGAAAGCACGCCGTTGTCGGGAGCCACAAACAGGTGGCGCTCGCCGATCATGAGCACCGGCCGCCGCGCCGTTCCCACGCCCGGATCGACGATCACCATGTGCACCGTGCCGGAAGGGAAGTAGGAGTAGGCCTGGGAAATAGTCAACGCGCCGTCCAGAATGTCGAATGGCTGCACTGCATGGCTGATGTCGATGATCTGCGCCTCGGGGGCGATTTCAAGCATAACCCCTTTCATGGCGCCGATGAAATGATCGTTGAGTCCGAAATCCGTAGTAAGAGTGATGATCGGGTTACGTGCCAATTCGTTACCTCGTCGAACCTAGGAATTTTCAGGAACTCAACGAAGTATCCAGTGTCGCAAGGCGGCCCGTCAAGGCACGGCAGTACTAGAGGGCGCACCTTGTTTATGCGACGCAAGAAAATCCTGGACTTAGGGTACAAGGTGCCACGAAGTTGTTTTTTCTCGGCTTTTCCTTCGTGGACCTTCGTGCCCTTTGTGTACGTTTTCAGTTTTCGCTCAAGGCGTGTCCGAACGCGATCAAGTTTCCATCCGGTGCCAGCACCAACAGCTCACGTTGGCCGTACGGCTGATTCACCGGCCCGAGGACATCACCCTTGGGAAGAGTATCGAGCTTCGGTTTGAGTTCCGCATAGAGCTGATCCACATCGCGCACATCGATATAGTACGCAAAGCGCCGATTGCCGGGAGGCGCGCCGTCGGGTCCGCATTGTTCCAGGATACGGAAACCCACGGTCTCGCGATGTATGTAAGCATAGTTTTCCTGACGAAAGAGCGTTTTAAAGCCAAGGATGTCATTAAAAAATGCCAGCGCCTTCTCTATGTCCTCCACATGCATGAAAGGCGTGATTTGGATGAAGTTTGACATCAAGATTCTCCCTACGAAAATCTAGTCAACGACTCTTTGTTTCATGGAGCGTCCACTGGACCGGCGCGCGAGGAGGAAGCTGGACCGGCGAACTTCGAAGGAGTATATACCAAAGGCGAGACCAACCTTGACAGGGGCGCAATACTGACTTTCCGGCGCTCGGCTACACGAAAAATGCACTCCGTACAGTCAAGCCGACTAGCCCTTAGTCGACTTGTACGTCGCCTGAACTCGTGTGCACGGAAATCATGGGACCACCACCGCGCACCTTGCCAACCACACTCTTCCTCGACTCCTGAATGCGTCCTTGGACCGTCGTACTCACAGGGTGTCCCAGTGTGACCGTTCCGGAATTCGTCGAGATGTCAACGTCGAAGGCCGCGTCGGTGGGCACGTTAAGGGTCACATTCCCCGATCCGGTGCGCACGCTCCAGGTGTTTTTCGGCAAGCCCTTGCCGCGGATGTCGCCGCTCCCCGCCTCGGCATGAAATCCGCCATTGATGCCACTCACGGTGATGTTGCCCGAGCCGGTGTGGATATCCACATCGCCTCCGCCGATCTCTTCGATTTCAATGTCGCCGCTGCCCGCTTTGACCCGCGCCGGACCGGAAAGATTGTGCCCCTTCACGTTACCGGAGCCCGTCTGAAAACGCATTTCGCCGGTCAGGCGCGCCAGTCTTAAGTCGCCCGACCCACTTTCAAGATCGATATTGCCCTTGAGGCCTTCGATGGTTTGATCGCCGCTGCCCGTGTGCGCGCGAATCGCGGTGTTCTCCGGCACGGTAATTTCGTAGTCGACCGACATGTCTCTAAGGTTCACGTAGTCGATGCGAATGCTGTTGCCGTTCTGGCGAATGGGGGGATTTTTTTGTAATTGCTCCACCTCTCCCTTGTGGTCGCCGCCGAACCAGGAATTACTCGAGTGAATCGAGGCATGAATCGAAACCGTACCCGCAGCGCCGTTGCGGACGGTGATGTCGCCGGAACGAGTGAGCACCTCGAGGTCCACGTTGCCGTTAACCTGGAACGACCGGTCAAAGGTTCCGACAACCGACGCGAAGCCGGCCAGCGATGTAGCGAAAATAAAGGCCAGCGTGCGGAGAGTTTGATGCCGAATAAACAAACTGCTAGTCATAGCGGTTCGACTCCGTAAAACTATTTGTCATCCACAAAATCTTGTGACCCACAAATCTTGTCATCCTGAGCGAAGCGAAGGACCTATGCAACTTTGCCTGCGTCAAGGAAATGCCCGGGTTCCGGGCTTTTCCCGAGACCTGACACCTAACACCCGAGACCTGCTTTCCTACTGCAGCACCACCTGATCGCCTTCCTTTAGTCCCGATAGCAACTCAGTCTTCGCCCCATTCGATATTCCGATGTTGACAGCGACCTTCTTTTTGCCTTCCTTGGCTTTCGGGTCCGGCACTTCGACGGATGCCTTTTTATTGTTGTCGTAAATGATCGAGCCTTCCGGAATCTGCAGCACGTTCTTATGCTCTTCCAGAATGATCTCGGCGTTAGCCGTCATCATGGCTTTCAGCACGCCTTCAGGATTGTTGATCGAGACGCGCACCTCGAACGTGGTAACGTTATCTTTTTCGACGCCCATCGGCGAGATCTTCGTCACCTTGCCGGTAAAAGTCTTGTCTTTGAATGACTCAACTTTGATCCGTGCCGGTTGTCCCAGATAAACCTTGCCGATATCGCTCTCGTCCACTTTGCCCTTGACGTAAACCTCGCTGGTGTCGCCGAGCGTCATCACCAGCGTGGCCGACGAACCCAGTACCAGGATGGAGCTGACCGCATCGCCAATTTCCACGTCGCGTGAAAGCACGATGCCGTCAATCGGAGATTCAATCGTGGTGTAGCTCAGTTGCTCTTCCAGTTGTTTCAGGTTGGCGCGGTCTTGGCCTAGCTGCCCTTCGGCCTGGCCAATCTTGGCCTGCAAAACCTGCAACTGCGCTTTGGCCACATTTTGCTTGTTCAGCGCCATCTCGTAATTCTTCTCCGCGTCGTCGAGCGCGGAAGCGGATACCACGCCATCCTTTGCCATGCCCTCAGCCCGATCGTACGCGCGCTTCAGGAGCGGCACGTCGGGACCCTCAGCATCGACTCTGGCGCGCACCAGGTCGGCACGCGTGCCATTCAAGCTGGCCTCGGACGCCGCCACTTGGGCGCGGGCCTGGTCGACACGGGCCTGAATCTCATCTTTGTCTAGCTCGGCGAGCAACTGTCCCTTCTTAACTTTGTCGCCGTAGTCCACGTAGAGCTTCTTCACGATGCCGCTCGCCTTGGACTTGATCTCAACCTCGGTGATGGGCGTGATCTTGCCGGTAGCCACCACGCTCTTCGCCAAGTCTCCCTTTTCGACCTTGGCCAGCTTCGAGGGATCGATCTTTGTTGCGCCGGTGGATGCGACCAGCGCGCCGGCAACGACCAGGATTACAACGACCGCTGCTATCGAGCTCCAGATAATGATTCGTTTACGCCGCTTCTTCCTGCCATTGCCGTTGCCTTCCACGACCGCCTCCTGCTTAATTTCAAACCTAAGAACTGCCATTCACCTGTTGTTACGGGAGAAACGTCCGGTTAGTTCCACGAAAAACTCTTGGGTGTCGTAGAGACGCGGCTTGCCCCGTCTCACTCTGGAATTGCATACGCTACCTCTCCCGTCATGTACTTAGACCGTCGGGAAAAGAAAAAGAAAGCGATCCGTCACGCCTGCAATTAGGGGCTTGATTCTGATTGTACCGCCGCCTAGTTGCAAAACCCGTGATTCGTACTCTCGAGCTTTTCATTCGGCCAAGATTATCCCTTTGAAATGTTAGTATTAGAGTTCCATGGTTGCATACGTGCTGCTGCGGGTGTTTGTCATCCTGCTCCTGGTGGCGGCCAATGCGTTCTTCGCCGCGGCCGAGTTCGCGCTCGTCAGCGTGCGCGAAACCCGCATCCAGCAGCTGATCGAAGCCCACCGCGCCGGGGCCCGCACCGTCCTCAAACTGCACCAGCAACTCAGCCGGGTCGTCAACGGAGTGCAGCTCGGAATCACCATTACCAGCCTGACTCTGGGCTGGCTGGGCGAGCCCGTTCTGGCGCGTCTTTTTGAGAGCTGGATCGGAAGCATCCCTCACGCCGCCCTCTACGCGCACAGCATCGCCGTACCGGTGGCGTTTGCCATGATCACCAGCCTGCACGTGATTCTGGGCGAACTGGTTCCCAAATCGCTGGCATTACAGCGTGCTGAGCGCGTCGCGTTGGCGGTAGCCGCGCCTATGGACGTTTTCCTGACCGTCACCGCTCCGCTGACGATTGGCATGAGCCGCGCCGCAGGTTTTGTTCTGCGTGCCTTCGGCACCCGCGAGATCAGGCACGGTTCGGTCCACTCGCCCGACGAACTCAGGCTCATCGTATCCGCAGCGCGCACCTCTGGACAGCTTTCCTCCGCCCAGGAAGAGATGCTCCTGAACGCGCTCGAACTCGACAGCATTGCCGCTCGTCAGGTGATGGTACCGCGCACCAGAATTTTCTCGTTGCCCGCCGACCTGAACCTCGACGAAGCCCTCTCGCGAGTGGTCGACGATCAGCACTCGCGCATCCCGGTGTATGATCCGCAGCGCGGCCCCGAACATATTATCGGAGTGCTTTACGCCAAGGACTTGATGCGCTGGACGCGCCTGCGCCTCGGCCACAGTGCCGCTGCTCCCGCAGCCACGCGCATCGCCCAGATGAAGATCGGTCAAGTCATGCACGATGTGCTGGTAGTGCCTGAAACCAAGTCGTTGCTGGAACTCCTGGGTGAATTCCAGCAGCGCAAGCGGCACTTGGCCGTGGTGGTCGATGAATTCGGCTCGACCGCGGGAGTCATCAGCGTGGAAGACGTGCTCGAACAACTCGTCGGCGAACTGGAAGACGAATTCGACGTAGCCTCCACGCAGCCCGCAGTGACGGACGCGAACGCGCCGCTGGTGCTCGACGGAGCCGTCAACATCCGCGACCTCGAAAGCCAATACGAGCTAAAGCTTCCACAAGACGAAGGTTTCGAGACTCTAGCTGGCTTCCTATTGTCGCGGCTGCAGAAGATGCCGGCTGGCGGCGAAGCCTTTGATTACGAGGGACGGCGCTTCGTAGTAGAGAAAATGGACGGCCACCGCATCGCCACGGTTCGGATCGAAGCGATACCCGTGCCTGCGACCTCGACCTCCGCAGTTTCGTCGAGCTCTGCAACCCCGCAAGTTTCAGCGCAGAAGGCTGGAGATTGACACCCGAGGCGCCGCGAGCTGCACGCCCTAACCGAGGAGTTAACAGTTTGCTGCAAGACTCGATTTTGGTCTCGCTTTTGGGTGGCGCAGCGGTTTACCGCTGCGATAAACGCCCTATTTTCAGGGACGGCTTTAGCCGCTGAGGGAACGACGCGCCGAGCAATCGAGTTTTTCAGCAAACTGCTAACGGCTGACGCGGTCGCTAAGAACTGACAACTGAGAATTGCCTTTATGCCACGCTACATCATCTCCCGCGTCCTCTACACGCTGCCAGTAATCTGGCTGGTAGTCTCGACCGTCTTCCTGCTGATTCACTTCGTCCCCGGAGATCCGATCCAGCAAATGCTGGGCGAAGGCGCGGCTGCTGGAGACATTCAAGCCGCGAGGCACGCTTATGGACTAGATGTTCCGCTCGATGAGCAATATCTGAATTACTGGCGAGGGGTGCTCCACGGAGATCTAGGCAAGTCGCTGCGCTTCAATCAGGGAGTAACCAGTCTGATAGCACAGCGCTATCCCTTCACGTTGCAACTGACTCTTGCTTCATTACTCGTAGCAATCGTGCTAGCCATTCCCGCAGGAGTGCGCTCGGCCCAGCGCCGCAATCAATGGGATGACCGCGCCCTGAGCGTAGTAAGCCTTTTCGGACTGTCGTTCCCTAACTTCGCGTTAGGTCCAGTCCTGATCCTGTTCTTCGCCGTCAAGCTAGGATGGCTTCCAGTGAGCGGTTCCGGCAGCGTAGCGCATCTGGTGTTACCAGCTATCACCATGGGCGGAGCTCTGGCCGCGATCCTGACTCGCATGGTGCGCACCTCAATGTTAGAAGAGCTAAGCCAAGACTACATTCGCACTGCGCGCGCGAAAGGCTTGCCTGAGCGCACGGTTGTCTATCGACACGCGCTGCGCAACGCTATGATCCCGATCTTGACCGTCTTAGGATTGCAATTCGGCGCGTTGCTCGCAGGCACAATCGTGACTGAAACCATCTTTTCATGGCCTGGAATCGGACGCCTCACGATTCAAGCCATCGCCAATCGCGACTATTATCTAGTGCAAGGATGCATTCTGGCGATTGGATTGACTTATGTCGCCGTAAACTTTCTGACCGACTTGCTGTATTCGGCGGTGAACCCGAGAATCAGACAGTGAATACAATCTAGCTCATGTCCACCGTAGCCATCTCGCTCCCGCGCGTCGCCCGGCACAATCCGTTGGCGGCTGTGGGAGTCGTGCTGGTGGCCATCTTCGTATTCGCCGCGGTTTTTGCTCCCTGGATCGCCCCGCAAGATCCCGCGCACATCGATCTGCCGAACCGCCTGCAATCGCCCTCGGCGCAGCATGGGTGCGGAACCGATGAACTCGGACGCGACATCCTCTCTCGCCTGATCTGGGGGGCGCGAATCTCGCTGTTTGTCGGCAGCAGCGTGGTGGCGTGTTCGCTGCTGCTTGGCCTCATCATCGGCAGCTTGGCCGGATACTACGGCGGAGGCATCGACCGCTTCGTCAATGTCGTGTTGATGAATGCGTTTCTTTCGTTCCCCGGAATTCTGATCGCAATCGCCTTCGTGGCCTTTCGCGGGCCTGGCATTTTCAACCTGGTGCTTGCCTTGTCGCTCGGAGGATGGGTTGGCTACGCCCGGCTGGTGCGCGCGCAGGTGCTGGCCGTGCGCGAACGCGAATTTGTGGAAGCGGCGCGGGCGCTCGGCGCGGGAGATTTCCACATTATTACTCGTCACATCTTGCCTAACATTATTCAGCCGGTGATTGTGCAGGCGGCCATTGGCATGGCTGGCGCGGTATTGGCCGAAGCGACGATGAGCTTTTTGGGATTGGGAGTCCCGCCGCCCACCGCTAGTTGGGGATCGATGTTGAACGACGGCCGCTCGCACCTCTTCGACGCGCCGCATCTGGTGCTCTTCCCGGCGGTGACGGTAATGCTCGCTGTTTTGGCTTTCAACTTTATCGGGGATGCGTTGCGCGATCTTCTCGACCCACGATCGCGGATCGAAGCGGGACTGTAACGAGTGCCAGAATGCAAGGCGGCATTCGAACGAAGCGAAGGATTTTGCGATGAACGAGACAGCAGGTCCTTCGCTTCGCTCAGGATGACAATCCGGCTTTAGTGGCGGAACGGCTACGCCGCCTTCGCTGTCTGCGCCGCTTTTCGCATCATCGCGAGACGGTCCTGCGTTTGTTTCAGGCGCTCTTGACCTCCCGCGGAGGTCATAATCAGCTTTTCCACGTTGCCGAAGATGTTCGGGTTCTGCATTTTTTCGCGCAGCTCTTTCAGAAATGGTTCAACCTTTCCGAAAAAGACAAACATCTCACCGCAAAAGCTGGGCTCCAGAAAAAGCTCCCGATTCAAGGTGCCATGCAATACGAAGGAAGCAGCCATCTCCCAGTATCCGCCCACCTGGCGAAGCCATGCATTTTCCTGGGTCCCGAGCGCAGTCGCAATTTTCAGGATGTCGTCGGTGGATTCCGGCCAAAAGCCGAGCCACCAGTTGCGCGCTTTTCGGATTTCGCTTTCACGGCGGAGGTCGTAGAGTTTCATAATCAGTTCAGCATCAGCGGTCGTAGGTGTGCTAGACGTCGGTGTGCTAGACATTGTTCTCTCCTGTCAAATGTTAAGGTTTTGTGAATCGCCTGGTGAGTTTGCTTGACCCCATGATTGATGATCTCTTTGAGAAAGAGATTCAGCGAATTTTGAGAATTGGGGTATTTTCCAGTCAGTTTCCGCTGATTACGTTTCCGCCTTTCCCGCGTCCAATGAAGCACAAGCGAATCGGGGAACCTTTTCCAGGGCGGGTGCGTATGAATAGACATATGGAACTCAAATTTCAAGTCGAATGCCTGCAGGATGTAGCGGTTGTGAACTGCTCGGGACGCATGGTGCGCGGAGCTGCGCTCGACGAGTTCCGGCGCCGGATTGAGCAACTGGGCCGCGTCCGTGTGCTCGTGCTCGACGTTTCGGAAGTTGAGCAGCTCGACGCCGGTGGTTTGGGAACCCTGCTCCTGGTGCGCCGTTGGGCGATGCAGAGGTCGGCGAAGCTGAAGCTGGTGAACCCGCCGCTCTTCTTCTGCCGCTTGCTTGAGGCGACACATCTTGCGCCGGTCTTTGAGATTTCGTCTCTGAAAGAGGCGCTCTGCATCTTGCGATCGCCGGATCATCCTCCTCGTTTCGCGGTCGCATAGATAAAACGCCGCGCGGGCGCGATGCTTTATAATTCGCGCCCATGAAGCCTCTTTTCTTTCGCTACTCCCTCCTGACGATCGAGCTCCCGACGATCGAGCTCGGATGACGCATCTCGCCCGCAAGCTGCGCGTCACCGACTACTTCTCTCTCGGCTGGGGAACGATGGTCGGCGTGGGCTGGCTCGTCGTCATGGACGATTGGCTGCTGCGCGGCGGACCGCTCGGCGGCATTCTCGGCTTTGCGATTGGCGGCATTCTTTTGTTGCCCATCGGCTATGTCTACGGCAAGTTGGTGATGGCCATGCCCGACGCCGCTGGCGAGATCGCGTATACCGCTAGCGTTTTCCCGCGCCCGATTAGCTTTTACACGGGATGGATGATGATGCTCGCCTATTTCATTGTCTGTCCGTGGGAAGCCGTCGCCGTCGGCCGCATCGCCGGCTACATCTTTCCCGCGCTCGATTCCATCGAGCTGTATCGCGTGGCGGGCAAGCCGGTTTACCTGCCGCATCTCGTCATCGGGCTCGCGCTTACGGCCCTGGTCACGGTGGTGAATTATCGCGGCATCCGGCTGAGTGCCACGTTTCAAAACTGGACTACTTTTGGCACGCTGGCGCTTTTCGTGATCTTCGTGGCCATAGGTGTCACTCGTGGATCGCCCGCCAATTTTCCGCCTCTGTTCACGCACACTCCGTTTGTTTCCATCTTGCTGGTGCTGCAGATCGTCCCTTACTACATGACGGGATATGAATCGGTGACCAAGGCTGCCGAGGAAGCCAATCCCGAATTTCGCGCACAGGGATTTTCCCGCGCTATCTATGCGGCGATCGTGGTTGGAGCCGTGTTCTACATCATCGTGATTTCTGCGGTGGGTTTCGTCGCGCCCTGGCACACTCTTACGCAGGCGCCATTCATGACGGCCGTCGCTTTTGAACATGCGGTCGGCTCGCGCTGGATCGTAAGCATCATTCTTAGCGCCGCGCTGCTGTCGCTGTTTAAAGTATTCAACGGAAATTTCATCGCCGCCAGCCGCTTGTTGTTTGCCATGGGGCGCCGCGGGCTGATCGACGAGCGGATGGGCACGGTGCATCCGCGGAATCAAACTCCCGCTGCGGCGGTCGTGTGGGTTGGCGCCGTCACGGCTTTGTGCATATTTCTCGGCAGCGCGATTCTGGTTCCAGTGTCCGAGGTCGGATCGGTTGCTTCTGCCACGGGATGGCTCGCGGCCTGCGCCGCTTATCTTTGGATGAGGACCAGGATGCAGCTCCGAATCGCGGACTGCCTGATCGCACTGCTCGGCGCACTGGTGGGGCTGGCGATGATATTGATGAAGCTCATGCCGCTGGTGCCAGGACACTTTTCGGGGTGGGAGTGGCTCGCGCTTGTAGTCTGGATTATTCTTGGCACCGTGGCTGGACGCACTTCGTTGCGCCTCCGCACCAAATGAACTGGAATGTTACTAACCGATTGGGAAAGAAATCGATGAATTTAACTTGCCGCATCACGCTGTCACTTTTGCTGATTGTCTCCGCGGTTGCATTCGCCGCCGACTCGCCCTTCGACCTCGTCATTACCAACGGACACATCATCGACGGCACCGGCTCGCCGTGGTACTCAGGTGATATCGGGATCCGCGACGGGCGCATCGCCGCTATTGGCAATCTTTCTGCCGCCGCTCGCAAGCGCACGATTGACGCTAGGGGCAAAGTCGTGGCTCCCGGCTTTATCGATATGCTCGGCCAGTCGGAGACGACCATCCTTGTCGATCCGCGGCTGCCGTCGAAGATCTATCAGGGCATCACCACCGAGATCACCGGCGAGGGCGGATCGGCTGCGCCTATGAACGATGCGATCTTGGCGGCCGATCGTGCCGAGTACGAGCACTACAAGATCAATCCAGACTGGCGGACGTTCCGGCAATATTTCGTGCGGCTGGAAAAGCAGGGCATGGGCATCAACCTTGCGAGCTACGTGGGCGCGACGCAGGTGCGGCGCATGGTGCTGGGTGACGCCGACGTGCAGCCTTCGCCCGCGCAACTCGAACAGATGAAAGCCCTGGTTCGAGATGCGATGCGTGACGGCGCCGTCGGCGTATCTACAGCGCTGGAGTACGCGCCAGCGCCGTACGCAAAGACCGAAGAGATTATTGCGCTCGCCTCGGAAGCATCGAAGTTCGGCGGAATCTACGCGACGCACATGCGGAACGAAGGCAGCAGCGTTCTCGAAGCCATTGACGAAGCGGTTCGCATCGGACGCGAAGCGCACATTCCAGTAGAGATTTGGCATTTCAAAGTCGCGGGCAAGGCCAACTGGGGACACATGCCCGAATCCATCGCGCGGGTCAACCAGGCCAGGGCCGAAGGCGTCGACGTCACGGCCAACACCTACGCCTACACCGCTTGGTTCAACACCATGTCGGCGTTCGTTCCGGCATGGGCGCACGACGGAGGCGACGCCAAATTGATTGAGCGGCTCAAAGACCCCGCAATTCGCGCCCGCATTCGCAAGGATCTGGAGACGCCCTCAAAGGACTGGGACAACGAGTGGCAAGAAATCGGCGGTCCTGAGGATGTCATGATCGGAGTTGTCCAGAATCCCGAGCTGAAAAAATTTCAGGGCAAGCGCCTTACGGATGTCGCCAAGGCTTGGAACAAAGACCCGATGGATGCGCTCTTCGATTTCCTCATCGCGGACAAAGCCTTCACCGAGGTCGCGGTGTTTGGCATGTCAGAGCCCGATGTGGCGCTGGCTCTGCAGCAGCCGTGGGTCTCGATTGACAACGACTCTTCTGGCACGTCGCCCGAAGGCATTCTGGGTGAGGAACACCCACACCCGCGCGCCTACGGCACATTTCCACGCATCCTGCGCAAGTACGTTCGAGAAGACAAGAAGCTGACGCTGCCGGAGGCAATTCGCAAATTCTCTGCGCTGCCCGCGCAGCGTATGCGACTCACCGATCGCGGCGTCCTGAAGCAGGGAATGTGGGCCGATGTGGTGGTGTTCGATCCAGAGACGGTGCGCGACCTGGCAACGTTCGACGATCCGAATCGCCTGTCGGAAGGCATGGACTACGTGCTTGTCAACGGAGTGCCTGTGATCGAAGACGGAAAGATGACCGGAGCGTTGCCCGGGAAAGTGTTGCGAGGGGCAGGCTATCAACCGTAGAGACGGGGCAAGCCGCGGCTCTACAGAGAGTCAAAGACCGCGCCTACGGTTTGACGGTCTTCGCGTCCTCTTCCGTGCGCTTCGCTTCTGTTCCGTCAACGGGCTCGACGCGCGGCTTCGCGAGCGTTCCGGTGAGCTTCCACGATTGTTCGTCCCCGCGCGTCAACGCGAACGCGAGCCCGCCGCTCGGGGAAACGGTGCCATTTACCTGATAAAAGCCGTCGTGCGATTCCAGCTTGCCGGCAGAAAGTTCCCAGACACCTTTCTTCAGGCGGAGTTCTCCCGCGAAGCGGTGAACCGGCAGAGGCACGGGCGAGCCCGGGAGTTCAATATGCGGCAGGCTGCCGTTGCGCATCACGAATTGCAACTTGCCATCGGAGCGCGCCAGTAGCCCACGAAAACTGTCACCGGATCCGTCCACCTCGAAATGTCCATCGGCGGTTCCGGCAATCCAAGCATCGGTCATCAGCGTGCCCAACTGTGCCAGCGCAATGTCGTGCAGCGTTCCGGCGCCATGAAACCGCACGCTCGCCGGGGACACGTCACCGATGGAGGCAGCGTGAGTCGCCGCGTCCGGGTTCGGAAGAGTATGGTTCGAGAGATACAGGGTCCAGTTCCCCTGATGAGTGCCCTGCAGCAGTTGCGCATGGAGAGCCGTCAGTGTGATCTTGCCTCGATCCAATTCCACTTGTGTCGCAACCTTCGTGACGAGTACTTTCTTCAATTCAAATTGGCCGACGTGCAGGTTCCCATGCGCCTGAATCGCGAGCAACGGCGAAGAACTCAACGCGTCTTCGGAACTGAGGATGCGGTACCACGGACGCTTCGCCGGATGCGGCGTAAACCATTCGTCGAGATCGCCAGTCGAAAGTTGATCGGCCGTGAGATCAAACTGAAATACACAGGCGGGAACGGCGCCTGGCGCCGCATTCGGTGCGGCGCAATGCCGTGGCGATGTGATCCCGCCGTCCCAATGCGTGCTTCCAGTCTGTGCGGAAATCTTCTGCATCAACACCGCGTCGGGAGTAAGAGACATAGTCGCCGAGCCGATTTCAATCGGTGTATTCAGCCCACGCATCTCGGCGCGCACGTTGCGCAGTTGCGCAGTCCCCAGCACGACAGGCGGCGCAAATCCCTGCCAGGGTCCGGAGACACTCACATCCAACTTAGCCGAACCTTCCGCCGCCGGGCGCTTCACCGGCAGGGCGAGCACGTTCTCCAGACGGAACAGGTCCTTCAGTTCCATGTCGCCGGCTAGAAAAAAACGGTAACCGGCGGCGGAGACCCATCCCCCGGCGTTCACCGGCGCGGAGCCGTTCACCGAAAGTGTGACAGGCCCAGTCCGCAGGTGGGTGGCAGTGGGCACTTCGTCGCTTTCTTGTTTCTTCGAAGAGTAGAGGTTGCCAACCGGCGGACGGGCGGCAATTAATTCCAACGGAATCGTGCCCAACGCGACCTCGTCCTTTCCATTCCCCGCAGATGATGACAGGCGCACGTTGGTCGCCGACCCGCTTCCGGTCCATTGCCCGGATAAGCCGCGCCGCGCGTCCTCCGAAGCGTCAGAAGCGTTGGCAGCATTTCGCGTAGCGCGAAACTCCGCGTTCAGCAATCCCGTCGCCGTGAGATCGCTCGGAAGCTTCTTCTTGGCCTGGCGCAGCAATCGAACCACGGAGGCCAGCGGCACCTTAACGAGCGAAAGCGTCAGATCGTAATTGGGCACTGGAGCCGCGGTCGACAACGTCCCGCGCAGGCGCAGAATCCCACCGCTAACAGGCGATTCGCACCGCAAGTCGCCAAGCGCGCCGGCGACAGCATCGCATTGTCCCGAGCAAGCGGTTGCCAGGCGCACGTTCTCGCTGTCGGCAATATCGTAGCGATGGAAATTGTCGATCGCGGTCTGGCTCTCAATCCGAATCGCTTCCGGAGTGCCCGATAGGTTTGCCGTCAAATTGACTCCGCCGCGCCATCCCCGGTCCTTACCGCTCAGCAGTTGCGTAATCTGTCCGAGTTGCCCATTTCGCCATTGCAGCGCGATCTGCATCGGAGTCGCCCTCAGACTCTGGGCGCGTTGCCACGTGGCATTGATCTGCAGTTGCCCGGTGTCGGTGAGATTAAAGTCGGTGCGCACGGGCTCGGCCTTGATGCGCGCTCCCCAGGAATTCTCTGAATCTTGCCATAGAGCCACGTCGGCATCCATCAGCGCGTAGGATTTTTTCGTCTGTCCTATTTTGAAGTTGACGCGAGCATGGCCGGCTTCGAGATAGGGAAATGCGGGGCGACGCTCGGAAGCAGGCTTCGCAGTCGGAGCCGCGGGAATCTGGGCGTTGCGCTCGAGCAGGCTTGCCAGGTTCCAGTGGCCCTGGTCGTTGCGTACCAGGTTGATGCTGGGCTCATTGGCGCTGAGGGTCGCGATCTCGAGTCGCCCGCGGAACAAGGAACGTAACCGGATCGCCGCGGAAACTTCCTGCGCGCGGATCATCGGCTCCGCGCTAAATGAGGGATCGTCATAGATGACGAGCCCCTCCAGATCAAAGCCCGGCCGCGGCAGCAGACGCAGATGCACGCTGTCGAGTTCCACCCTGCGCCCCAGTGCGCTTCCGATGGACGAGGCAATCCGCTTGCGCAATTGGTAGACGCCGGGCCGGAACAGGAACAGGACCAGCACGAGAGCCGCGAGCGCAGCCACTCCGCGCTTGGAGCGCAGAAAGTTGGAGCCCGGAAACTTCACTTCACGATCCTAAAGGTTCGCGACCAGCGCGTTTCGTCAAAGAAGTGAAGGATGACGTGGGCCATCGACCCCAGCCGGTCAGCCGCGTCGCGCCTTTCGTATTCGTCTTCGGAGGTAACAAACGACCAGTAAATAAACATGGGGCGGCCGATGAAGTTTGCCCGCGGAATAAATCCCCAGAAGCGGCTGTCATAGCTCGCGTCGCGGTTGTCGCCCATGGCGAAGTAGCTGTTCGGGGGCACAACGATGTCGTCTCCCTCGATATGCGAAGGCAATTCCTGCGCCCATGTTTCATTGCGTACTCCGTACATTATCGAGGGCGGCACGGCGGGGAAATTATCGCTATAGGGATTTCGCTCGCGTTTGTGGCGGACGAACGGCTCGACCAGTCTTTCCCCGTTGCGGTAGACGACATCATCGCGCAGGTGGATGCGGTCGCCGGGAAGGCCGATGATCCGTTTCACTAAGATCAGACCAGGCTGTTCAGGGGACATGAACACCGCGATATCGTTGCGCTGGATTTCGCGATAAGGCAGCAACGGCCCCAGCCAGCGCGTCGGCGGCGCGAACTGTTCACGATTCACCAACAGGTGATCTCCGATGAGCAGCGTGTCTTCCATGGAACCGGAGGGAATGGCAAAATGCTGCACGACGAATGTCATAACGAACAGGACGATGATCAGCAACTCCGCCGTGGAGGCCAGGAATTCTACCGTCGTCTCGCGCGGCTTTTGGTCAGCGTTGATTGCGTCTTTTTTAGGCATGTTCGAGGCGTTCGCTATCCGTTGCAGAAAGTTCCTGTCAGCGCACCAGTTTGAAAGTCCGCGACCAGCGCGTTTCATCGAAGAAATGGATGATGATGTGGGCGATAAACCCCAGCCGGTCGCCCGCACTGCGCAACTGGTACTGGTCGGGCGGAGTGATAAACGACCAGTAAATGAACATGGGACGTCCAATAACGTTTTTCCGCGGGATGAACCCCCAGTAACGGCTGTCATAACTCACATCGCGGTTATCGCCCATGGCAAAGTAGCTGTCCGGAGGCACCACGATGTCGCCGCCTTCGATATGCGACGGAAGTTCCTCAATCCATTTTTCGTTTCGCACGTTGTACATTTCCGAAGGCGGCACGGCAGGGAAGTTGTCGCGGTAAGGATCGTAATTCCCGACCTTGTGCTGGGCGTACGTTTCCACCAGTTTTTCGCCATTGCGGTAGACCACGCCATCGCGCAAGTGGATGTGGTCGCCGGGAACGCCCATGATACGTTTGACCACGAACAAACCTTGCTCCTCGGGCGACAGAAACACAATGATGTCGTTGCGCCGGATATCACGATAGGGCATCAGTGGTCCCATCCAGCGCGTCGGCGGCGCGAACTGCTCGCGGTTCACGAAAACGTGATCGCCGATGAGCAAGGTGTCCTCCATCGAACTGGAGGGAATCTCAAACGCCTGCAACACAAACGTGATGATGAACAGCCCGGTGACCAGCACTCCCGCGAGCGAAGCCAAAAATTCTACAGTTGTTTCGCGCGGCTTCTCGTCCACCGACTGTTGGTTATCGTTTTCAACTTCTTCTTTTTCTTTCTTCGCCACGTTGGCCATCCATTTCAGAAAATTTCGTCGTTGGTCGTTAGTCGTTCGTGAGCCTCTCTTGCTGGCGACCGCTGCTCGTCCACCGCGCCGCGGGCGAGACGCCCTCGGGACAGCCGGCAAGATGCCGGCGCTACTCGTTTCCGAAAGGTCATCATCATGCGGTCATGACACTCGTGACCATCGACCTTTTCACCGCACCAGCCGGAAACTGCGGTCCCAGCGCGTGATCTGGAATAAATGCGTCACCGCGTACGCCAGATGATAAAGCCTATCACCCACGGTTGGCGATCCGGGGAGATCGTTGTTTAAATTGCCCGCCGACCAGTAAATCAAAAGCGGACGCCCGATGATATTCTCGCGCGGCACAAATCCCCAGTAGCGGCTGTCCTGGCTGTCATCTCGATTGTCACCCATAACAAAATATTGGCCCTCGGGAACGATCAACTGATGATCCTCCACCAGTTTTGGCATTTGTTTCCACCATCTCGCATCCACTCCGTAATCGGGGGACTCGGTGCGAGGGAAGTCGTCGCGATAAGGGCTGCGGAGAGGCGAGATGTAGTGCACATAAGGTTCGGCCACGAGAGCGCCGTTGATGTAGACGCGCTTGTTGATGAGACGCAGGCGGTCTCCCGGCAAGGCCACTACGCGCTTGACAAAGTCCTGCGCGGGATTCACGGGATAATGAAAGACGATGACATCGCCGCGGCGCACGTTGCGGTAAGGCAAAAGGCGATTCCATCCCGCGCTGCCGCCATAGCAAAACTTGTCCACCAGCAGGTAGTCGCCCACCAGCAGCGTACGCTCCATGGATTCCGAAGGAATCGTGAACGCCTGCAGCAGAAAAGTCACCACAAACACGGCGATCACGATGGTTCCCGCGATCGACTGAATGGTCGCGGGCCAATCCCCGGCAGAAATCTTTTCACCCCACGACATAAAACTTTTATAGAGACGGAGCTTGCCCCGTCTCCCGCGTGCCGCATCCCGAATGCTGCGTTCGGCCTGAGACGCGGCAAGCCGCGTCTCTACGCGAGATCAGGCGCTCTCTTACTATGATGCGCTGCCGTCTTTTCCGCCATTCGGCCTTCGTTCCCCAGGCAACGTTGCCAGATGTTCCAATGCTTGCCGTGCCGCTTCCTGTTCGGCGCGCTTCTTGGTTGCGCCCTGCGCGCGTCCCACGAATTGTCCCGTCTCCAGTTGCGGCAACCTCACCTCTACCGTAAATGTTTTCTTGTGTTCCGGTCCCTCTTCTTTGACCAATTCATAAACCGGCTGCGGTCCACCTCGCGCCTGCAACGCCTCCTGCAACGCGGACTTGAAATCCATCACCGGAATCGCACTCGTTTCCAGTTTCATGTGGGCCAGTTCGGGCTCCACGATGACGCGCACGATAAAATCCCGCGCCACCGTCCATCCGCCGTCGAGATAAAGCGCAGCCAGGATCGCCTCCAGCGCGTCCACCAGCAAACTGGCCTTGTTGCGCCCGCCGCTTTTTTCCTCTCCGCGGCCGAGACGCATGTAATGACCAATTTGTAGTTGCTCGGCCACCCGCAGCAGGTGCCGCTGCCCGACCAGATGTGCGCGCAGCTTGGAAAGCTGCCCTTCCTGGAATTTGGGGAAGCGATGAAAGAGGGCTTCGCTCGTGACCAGCCCGAGCACGGCGTCGCCCAGGAACTCAAGGATTTCGTTGTCCCCGCCAGACGCACCGCTGCCCGCGGCCGCCGCTTCCACCTCGCGCGCTTGCGAGCTGTGAGTGAGCGCCTGCTCCAGCAATGCGAGGCGCTGGAAGTGGTGACCCAGACTTTCTTCCAGCTCCATGATTTCGCGTGACTTCATCGCAAAAAGGCAATTGAGGCAAGGAATCACTAAGGCATTGAATCAATAGGCAACGCCCCAATACTTCAATGTCTCAATGACTCAATTAGTTCTTCTAGTTCTTCGGAGCAGGCTGCGGTGGCGTCGCCGGGGCCGCGCCTCCGGTGAGCGCCTGCAAACGGTCGCGCTCGCTGCGCGCCGGAGTTCCAATCGGCGTGTTTTCCTTGGTCATGTCCACTGCGCGGTTGGCCCACTTGAGCGCCTCCGGATATTTCTGCTGCTTATCGAGAGCCAGTGCCAGGCGAAGAACGTCTACCGCAGCCGGGTCGGCGGGGTATGCGTCGATGGACTTCTGAAGATTGTCCTGCGCGGCAACGTAATTCTCCTTCTTGTACTCAACCGCGCCGATGATCGAGTAGGCTTGCGAACGCATTTGCGCCTTGTAGGTGTCGACTTTATCTTGCGGCGTGTTTGCCGGTACGCTGAGGTCAGTATCGATAGTCTTTAAGCCCTTCTGCGCCATCGAAGTCGCTTCACCAAAACGCTGATCTTTATCGAGATCCGAGTCGCGCGTTCTTTCGGCGATCACCAAGGCAACTTCGATCAAGGCTTCTGGGTCGTCGGCGTCACAAGTCAGCACTTTGCGGCCCATGGCCTCGGTCTTCTCGGCGTTGTTGGCATTCAAGTAGGCGCGCATCGCGTTCTTGTAGAGCAACAAGCGCAGTTCGCTGTCCGGAAATTTCGTCGCGAAGTCGTCCGCCGCTTTTTCGAGCGCCGCCGGATCGGTATTGGCCGAGGCCGCCTTCCAGGCGTCATACTCCGGCTGCGTCTTGGCTTGCGGTGGACGCTTGGCCGCCGGTGCCGCGGCCTGACCTTGCGCGGCCGGCGAACCCGAGCTACCCGGCACCTGCGCATTCCCAGGCACCGGTGTTCCGGTGCTCTGGGCACCGGCATAAACCGCAAAACTTAGAATGGCTAGAATAACTGCCGTTCGCTTCATGCTATCCCTCCCAACGTAAGATTTCGGTCGTCAGACTGCGAAGCTTCCAAGATGCTAACAGTATCGCAGGCGTGGTGCGGCACGAGTAGAAAAATCCTGCCAGCACAACTGCAACTCTGTCGCCGGTCACTCCGGCTGCTTTGCTACTGGAGGCTCGTACGGCTGATCCAAGCCTCGTTGTGCTGCCAGTTTCGCTTCCGGAAGAGTTGCGCCGGCTGCGTCGAGCGCCGCCCTATACTGATCCACGGCGGCGGGCCGATCCTCCTTTAAATCGAAAATGCGGCCCAGATAAATATGCGACCAGGCGATCACCTTGGGCTCATGCGCCGTCTGCAACGCCTGTTCAAAGTACTTGCGCGCGCCTTCCATGTCGCGGTTCGCAGTGGCTACTTGCGCCAGGATGAAAAGCGCGCGGCCCGGATCCTCCTCCTGCTCATCGAGCGCCTTTTGGGCCAGCTTTTGCGCGGTCTCTTTATCGCCCGCCGCCAGCCGCCGTTCCGCATCGAGCAGCAGGCGTTGCTTGCGGCCTCCAGTCAGGTGCAGCAGTTCAGGAGTCGCCTCGCTGGCAAATTCGATCTGCGATAATCGCTTAATCTCTTTGCCCACGTCAATCCCGGCAATCAGCTCCGGATAAGCGTTGCGCATACTCGCAGGATCCTTCTCGAACCTGCCAAACGCATCATAAAAATAGTGGGTCAGAACGTACCCTTCCTTGTCAGCCTGATTTATAGCCTGCGCTCGTTCCGCCTCCGATAGGTTGCTCAGTCGCGCTTCAATCGCCCGCACCATGCATTCGGTAACCAGTAGTGAGGCGTTGCTCTTGAACGCTTCATCCATGGGCGCGTCCTGTAACCGCACCAGCAACGGTTCCAGACGCTTGAACGAGTCTGCATTCTTCAGCGCGAGCGGATCCAGAAGATAATGCAGATACGTATGCCGAATCTGCTGCATCTTGATCGCCGTGCCTGAGGTCGGCGAAATCACAACGTAGTAATCCGAGGCATAGTTGCGCGCGTTCGTCTGTCCCGGCGCGCCCATCGCATCCAGATAAACGGTGAATTCGCGTCCCAGGTATCCCGCCGACGGCATCTTCAGATAGATCTCGGTATCGAACGTCATCTTGGCCAGCGGAGTGTGATAGATCTCGGTCAACTCCGTGTAGCGGGCGCGATGCCGCTCCCAGATGGCGCGCAATCCGATCTTCTGATAGAAAGCCTGCAGCAGCGGCACGAAGTCCGCCACTACCTCGGCATCAGGAGGTAAATCCGCCGCCTTCACTTTCAGGGTGAACTCTGGAGGTTCCTCGAGGTAAAGCGCCAGCGATACGTATTGCGACAGGTCGCGTGCCGGATCGGCCGTCTGGTGCTGGCGGTAGAACAGGCACATCGGACCGATCACATCCTGAGCCCCGGCCGTATTCTCGACCGCCTTGCCAACTTCGGCTCGAATCTGCGCCCGGAGCGGGTCGGAAACATTTAGCTCCTGATCATAGCCACAGGTGTTGATAGCGGTCAGCACCGTGAACAGCGTCTCGCTGATTTGGAGAGACACCGGCGTACGGTTCTGCGCCCATCCCGACCCCGTGTTCAGCGCTACCGCGAGGCTCAGAACGAACGCGAGTCGCACGATTCTTCCCGGGAGATTTCCTCGCATTTCAGGCATAGACGGATGAGCTAGGAGTAGTGTACGAACTGGGTAATTCGCGGTCAAACCGGCGTAGCCTAGTTTCTGAGATTCGGGTCGTAGGCCTTTCGTTGACTCGGGAATGCCCGGTCCGTAAGATGAAACGACCGTCGACTTGGGACAGTACTTTCGTGATCGGCCAAACCATCTCGCACTACCGCATCACCGGCAAACTCGGCAGCGGTGGAATGGGTGTAGTTTATGAAGCCCAGGACCTCACTCTCGCGCGTTGCGTGGCCCTCAAGTTTCTCCCTCCCGATCTTTCCCGCGATCCCGCCGCGCTCGACCGTTTTCTGCTTGAAGCACGCGCTTCCTCTGCTCTCAACCACCCCAACATCTGCACCATCTACGCCGTCGAAAACGACGCTGGTCAGTCCTTCATTTCAATGGAGCTGCTTGAAGGTGAGAGTTTGGATGCCAAGCTTGCCGCCGGTCCTTTGCCGCTGAACCGCTTGCTCGATATCGGCATTCAGCTTGCCGACGCCCTTGACGCCGCGCACGCGAAAGGCATCGTCCACCGCGACATCAAACCGGCAAACATATTCGTTACTCAACGTGGCCCGGTGAAGATCCTTGATTTCGGTCTCGCCAAGCTCACCAGCGCTTTTGGCATGGAAACCATCGGCGCCACCCAGGACTCCCCGGCGCACCTCACCAGCCCCGGGTCGACCGTTGGCACCATTGCATACATGTCGCCGGAGCAGGCCCGTGGAGAAACACTCGATTCCCGCACCGACCTGTTCTCTCTCGGCACCGTCATCTACCAAATGGCGACCGGCTCCCTGCCGTTCGCCGGCAACACATCCGCCGTGATCTTCAACGCCATCCTGGAGCGGAACCCTACTCCGGCCACACAGCTCAACCCGGCACTTCCGCCCAAGCTACAAGAGTGCATTGACAAGCTGCTGGAAAAAGATCGCGACCTGCGCTACCAATCCGCTGCCGACCTCCGCGGCGATCTCAAGCGCATGAAGCGCGACAGTGAATCCGGCCGCGTAACGGCGCCCGCTGATAGTGGAGTCACAAGTGGAGTGAGAAGTGGAGTGGAATCTGGGGCGGGAGTCCTCGCCCGTCCTGCGAGCTCATCGGGAGTCGCCGTCGCCACGGCCTCGGGCTCGGCCGCGGTTGCTGCCGTCCGTCAGCACAAATTCGGAGCCGGCGCAGCCGCTGTGATTGTCATAGTGGTCCTCGCTGCCGCTGGTTACGGCATTTATGCTTTCGTGAATCGCAATCGCCCGATGCCCTTCCAGAACATCTCCATCAGCAAGGTTACCGACACCGGCAAGGCGAGTCAGGTTGCCATTTCGCCCGATGGCAAATATGTCCTCAACGGGATGGATGAAGGCGGCAAACAAAGCCTCTGGCTGCGCAATCTTCCCACCAACAGCAATACCCAGGTTGTGGCGCCGGCCGAGGTCTATTACAAGCATTTGAGTTTCTCACCGGACGGCAACTATCTCTATTTCACTCGCAGCGAGCCGGGCAGCGACGAATTGGAGTATCTCTACCGTGCTCCGCTGCTGGGTGGCACGCCGGAAAAACTTGTCACCGACATCGACTCGAACATCACTTTTTCGCCCGACGGACGCCGATTCGCCTTCTTCCGAGACAACAATCCCGAGCCGGGCAAGTATCGCCTCCTGGTTAAACCGGTGGATGGAGGGGAGGAAACGATTCTGTCCAGCGGATCCCTGACTGCTGGCTTGTTTGACCCGGCCTGGTCTCCGGATGGCAAAACCATCGTCTGCGTGGCGATTCAGCCCGGCACTGCTCTCAGCGGGCTGGTGGCGATCGACGTGGCCAGCGGGAAGCAGCGGCTCTTCTTCACCAGTAACGATCGCATTGTGCAGCGCCCAGTCTGGGTGCCAGATGGCTCAGGACTAGTCGCATTGAGCAGTTTCAGCGGCAGTCAAATTATTTTTCTTTCGTATCCGAAGGGGAAGCTTCTCCCAGTCACTCGCGACACCAACAACTACTCCGATCCCAGTGTCGCTGGCGATGGACGTAACGTGGCCTCGGTGATGAGTGAAGGACGCTGGAACCTCTTCACCATGCCGGCGGCTGCTCCCGCCACTCAGCTTCATCAACAGACGTCGGGCGCTCCGATTTATCGGTTCGGTTGGACGCGGGACGGACGCCTGATCCGAAACGCTCCCTCGGGACTGTCTCTTCTCGATCCCGCGACCGGTAACAGCACGTCGCTAGCCATGCCCGAGGGCACACTTGCCGATACGTTTTCTGCCTGTCCCGACGGCCGCTTCTTCGTTTTCAGCCTCTTCAGCAAGGGTAGCCGCGCTCTGAATATCTGGCGGATGGACACCGCTGGAGGCAATCTCAAGCAGCTTACCAACGGCAACTTGGATCAATATCCCGTTTGTTCCTCGAATGGATGGGTGCTCTACCAGGACAGTGCCAGTGGCAACCACCTGATGAAAGTTCCTGTGGATGGCGGGCCAGCCTCCAGAATTTCCGACGAGCTCTTAGCCGACTTCGGTGTTTCCGCGGACGGAAAAACTGCCGCTGTCGCCACCTTCGGGCATCTCGCTGAGCACATCGAAAAACTCTCTCTCGTCTCTGTCGATTCCGGTCAGTTGCTCAAGAGTATGGATTTCGAGCATCCGCGCAGCGGCCATATTCGGTTTTCGCCCGACGGCCAGGCGATTGTCTATTCCGTGCGCACAGCTGGCGTAGACAACCTGTGGGCCCAGCCGCTGGATGGTTCCAAGGGAAAGCAGATCACCGACTTCTCCGCCGAACACATCGTCGATTTTCATTGGTCCTTCGATGGCAAGCAGCTCGGTCTGATTCGCGGCCACACTGACTCCGACGTCGTTCTCATCCGCGACATGAAGCAGTAGACGATAGAAGCCGTGGGTTGAGGTTCCACGATGTGTGTTCCTCTCTGAATGGTTGGCGCAAAATCGCAATTACACCCGTAGACTGCCTTCCGAGTGAGATTGCGTTGTCATCGTCGCACGATTATCTTCACTCCCATCGGGGCGCAAGATCCTAAGCCAAGATATTCTGTCTAAGAAAGCTGTCACAGACCAGAAAATCAGGCGGACCCCATGGACCCCAAAGAATTTCGCGAAGTTGGCCACCGAGTAGTGGACATGCTGGCCGAGTATTTAGAGCACATCGAAGAAAAGCCGGTCTTCCCCAATGTCGAGCCCAGTAAACTGGCGCAGCTTTTTGCCGAGCCCCTACCTCAGGGCCCCAGCGCCCCAGAAAAAGTTCTGGGAGAACTGGAAGAAAAACTTCTTCCGTATTGCACGCATGTCGGGCACCCGGGTTACATGGGCCTAATCACGCCATCGCCCAATCCTATCGGGATCATTGGCGATTTCATCTGTTCCGCCCTTAACCAAAATATCGGAGCCTACACGATTGGTCCCGCCGCCGTAGCCATGGAGCGTCGCACCGTCCGCTGGCTGACCGACCTGTCTGGCTACGACGACAAAGCTGGAGGCAACCTCACGAGCGGCGGCATGATGGCGAACTTCATCGGATTAAAGCTGGCGCGCGACGCGGTTTCGGGCGACCGCATACAACAAGATGGAGTCCGCGAACGCTGGGCGGTCTACGCGTCGGAAGAACGCCATGTTTCGGTGGACAAGGCTGTCGATGCGGTAGGGCTAGGCCGCACAGCGTTGCGTGCCTTGCCAACCGACGCCAAATTTCAAGTGAGGCTAGATGCCCTGGAGGCCGCCATTGCCGATGATCGCAAACATGGCGTTAGACCGCTATGCATCGTGGGCATTTTCGGAACGACGAATACCGGCGCTGTCGATCCAATCCGCGCGCTTCGCACGATTGCCGATCGCGAAGGAATGTGGCTGCACGCCGATGCCGCTTATGGCGGCGGCATGTTGCTTTCCCATGCCTGGCCCATGCGCAATCAGGGCTTGGAACTGGCCGACTCGATCACCATTGATCCACACAAATGGTTCTACGCGCCGCTCGATGCCGGTGCGATCCTGGCCAAGGACGATCGCCGCCTGACGGCGTCCTTTGGCATGAAGCCGTCTTATCTCACCGATGAGCTTGATCGCCCCAATGAACGCTACCAGTATTACATTCACAGCTTCGAGCAATCGCGGCGTTTTCGCGGCCTGAAGGTGTGGATGAGTTTCAAGCGTTACGGAGCCAATCAGATTGGCGAGTGGATCGACAATAACGTCCGCCAGGCAAAGCATCTTTTTTCTATGGTGGCAAAGCATCCCGAGTTCGAAGCGGCCAGCGATCCACCGATGTCGGCGATCTGCATTCGATATAAGGGCGCAGACCTAGACGAAGCGCAATCCAAGGAGCTGCATGCCGAAGTTGCCAGGCGAGTGGAACAGAGCGGAAAGTTCTGGTTCTCGACCACCGAGCTGAAAGGGAAGAGTTGGTTTCGGATAAATCCAGTGAATTTTCGGACGCGCACCGAGCACATGGACCAACTCTTGGCCTGGCTCGAACAGGAATGCCACTCGGTGCTCCAGGGCAGAGAACGAAAAATCAGATTTTAACTGATAACCGACGACTACCCCTTGACGCTGATCTTGGAAAACGAGAGCACGGCGGTTCCCGTGGTAGGCCGACCCATCGAGAGCGCTGGACGGAAAGTAGTAAAAATCAGCAGATTCTTCAACTGGGGCAACACCGCCTTGGCGTCGTCCGGTTGCGACAAGATGCGGTAGTCCTGCACCCGGCCATTGGCATCGACGTAAGCTTCAATCACCACCGCATCGTCGCCCATATTGCCGAGCGAAGTGCCGAACGCCGATTTCTCGAGTTGAGGACCGGTGTACAACATGAGAGGAACATCTCCGCTGCTCGCCCTCAGTTCCGCCGGCAAGGCAAAGAAGCCCAGCAACAGTCCGAAAAACAATACCGCGCTGACAAGTCCCGCCGTCGCTGGAACCATGAACGCGTTCAACGCATTTTCCAGCCTCACCAGCATTCCTTCAAACCGCGGACGGCGCGCCTGTGCGGCTTCGCGCGAAATCGCCAACCGCAGCTTCAACGCCAGATCGGCCGGAGCTTTTTTGGGAGCCAGGCTCGCCAGCAACTGTTGCGTGCGCTCGGTCGCGGCATACTCCCGCGCGCAATCGGCGCACTGTCCCACATGGTGCGTGAGCGCCCGCATCTCCGAGCCGCTCACCCGGCCGTCCAGATACGGCGAGAACAACTTTCTGATCTCAGTGCACGTCATGGTGTCACCTCAATCTCTCTCCTGCCACGCGAACTCTGGGTCGTGACGTCCTGACGTGTGTCAGCAGTTCGATCTTCCACGGATCGATCGCCGGGAACCTGCAGCCCCAACTCCGAACCTACTTCCCGAACATATCCCGCCAATTTCTTGCGCAACGCGTCGCGTCCTCGCGTGATGCGCGACTTCACCGTTCCCAGCGAAATTGCCAAAACCTCCGCGATTTCTTCGTAAGACATTTCTTCCAGATCGCGCAGAATCAAAGCCGTCCGATACGGTTCCGGAACCTGTTGCAGAGCGTGCAACACAGCCGCGCGCACCTCAGTGTGCGCGAACTTCTCAAACGGGGACTCGCCACGGTCAACAAGACGCTCTTCAAATTCGCATTGCCCAGCCTCGGCCGGCTCAATCTGCATTTCCTGCGCCTTATGCCGGAACCACCAGCGCCGCCGATTCGCCGCCTCGTGCAAAGCGATGCGGTAAATCCAGGTCTTCAGGCTCGATTCGCCGTGGAAATGCTTCATCCCTCGAAAGACCTTAAGAAACACATCCTGCGTAGTATCGGCCGCGTCGGAAGGGTCATTCACGATGCGGTAGATGAGTCCATAGATAGGCTGATGGAACTCGCCAATCAGCCAGGCATAGGCCTCTTCCGAACCCGCCTTCAGTTCGGCAATGACGGTGGATTCCTCGGCTCGGGCCCCGATAGCGCTGGCAAGATCGCCCAATGTAGTAGCTCCCGCCATATCGGCGTTGCTCCTAATTATAGAATCACCCGAGCCCCAGGCGGGAACCTTAATTTCGTACCGAAGCCACCTTACCGAAGTTTTCGGGGAAAGATGCTCCCGCTTAAATATTTAGACTCCGAAGCGGCCCCTGGAGTTCCCTCGCTAAGTCTCGTGCTTGCAATAAGAAATGAAGTCTATCCCGCGTCACGGGCGCCCTTCCTCAGCTGTTCAGCCAAACGACGGGGAACCCGCGGCCGAGCTTGCGGAAATCGGAATCGCTGGTCACTAGTGGGGCCTTATGTTCGATGGCCAGTGCCGCCGCAAAACTATCGGCGTAATAAAGCTTGTGCTTGACCTTCACGTCGGCGGCTTGGCACGCCCTTTGCGGGGTCGCGTCCAGCAAGTCGATTGCTAACGGACTCACCACCTGCATGGTTGTGAGGGCGAGCTCCAACCCAAGCTCGCGCAGAATCTTGCCATACACTTCGCCGTAATTCACCCCTGACATCAGCACTCTTGCGCGCCCATGCATCGCTTCTCGCAAGAGTTCGTCAACTTTGGAAGCACCTGGCGTGTCTCGCAGAAAGGCAAACAGGGCGCTGGCATCGAGCACGTATGTTCTCATTTATCGTGCTTGCCCTCTTCACGATGTTCCTTTTCCCAGCTGGCCAGCAAGTCTGGCCCGTCGGCGAGAAAGCCCCGGACCCTATCGATGTAGTCTTCGGTGATGGGCTGCAGCACAATTCGACCGAGCTGGTCTTCCAGAAACTTTACCTTCGTACCCGCTTCGATCTTATGTTTGCGGCGAAGCGCCGCCGGAATCACAAGTTGGCCCTTGGAGGTAAACGTAGCACATCCGTCTTTCATGTCTTACATTATACAATAAGTAAGACTGAGTTACTGTTTTTCGACTCGCCCCTTGGCCGCCGCTACCAGCGCCTGTCCCAGGCTCAAGCCGCCATCGCCCGACGGCACTTCCTTTTGTGTGAACACTTGAAATCCAGCCTCAGATAGCCTCGCCTCGAGTCGTTGTGACAAATAGATATTGTGAAACGTCCCGCCACTCAGGCACACCCGGTCGAGCGCAGTTGTCTCTCGCAGGAGCGTGGCCAGGTCGACGAAACATTCCACCAGCCCGTTGTGAAAACGCCAGCTGATCGCTCTCGCTGAAAGGCCCCGGCCAAGATCATCCAGCAGCGCCTCAAACAGCGGCCGCGTGCTGATGATCCAGTGCTCCCCCTCCGGCAAGATCTGCAGGGGATAGGGAGCATCTTCTGCCGCCGTCATCGTCATCGCCATCTCCAGTTCGATCGCAGCCTGAGCCTCGTAATTGACCTGCTGACGGATTCCCGCTAACGCAGCCACGGCATCAAACAGGCGCCCGCAACTCGAAGTCAGCGGAGAATTCACCCCTTGTTCCATCATGCGCAGGAGAAAGTCAACCTTGCGCCGATCCAGTTGGCGAACGAACGGAATGTCGAGTTTAAGAAAGTCGCGCCCAAAATGCTGTGCCAAATAACTGACCGCCATCCGCCATGGCTCACGAATCGCAGCGGCTCCGCCGGGCAGCGGCACATACTCGAAATGCGCGGCGCGTTCAAAGTCTTTATATCCGCCGACGAGCACTTCTCCGCCCCAGATTTTTCCGTCGGTGCCATAGCCAGTCCCATCCAGCGCGAAACCGATTACCCGGCCGTCAAGATGATTCTCCGCCATACAACTGGCAATGTGCGCGTGGTGGTGTTGCACGCCCACCAACTCCACTCCACTTTGTTCCAGCGCCCACCGCGTCGAAAAGTAGTCCGGATGAAGGTCGTAGGCGATGATTTGCGGACGGATTTCCAAAATGCGCTCGAGGTGCTCAATTGCCTCGTGAAAAAAGCTATAGCTCTCGACATTCTCTAAATCGCCAACGTGTTGACTCAGGAATGCGTGTTTGCCTTTCGTGAGGCAGATGGTGTTCTTGAGTTCGCCCCCAACGGCGAGCACCGAAGGTTGGTCTTTCTGAGCGGGATCGTTTTTCAGAAAAACCGGTACCGGAACAAAACCGCGGGAACGCCGCAAATGCCGTGTAACCCCGCCCGCCACGCGCACCACCGAATCATCGCAGCGCAAGAGAATATCGCGGTTGTGCACGAGGAAGCAGTCGGCCAGCCCATGCAAGCGATGGACAGCTTCGCGATTATCAATGGCGATCGGTTCCTCGCTCAGGTTGCCGCTCGTCATCACCAACGCCTTGAACCTGCCTTCTGCAAGCAGCAAGTAGTGCAGCGGTGTATAAGGCAGAAAAATTCCCAGGTAGCGATTGAAGGGCGCAACCTCATCGGGAATCACGCTGGGCGACTTCTTCGGCAGTAGAACAATGGGCCGCTGTATGGACTCGAGCACTGTCCGCGCCGCGTCCTCCAATTCGCAGATTTCCTCGGCAGCCTGTAAATCCGGGACCATCACGGCAAACGGTTTCTCCACGCGGCGTTTCCGCTCCCGCAACAGAGCTACAGCCACGGGGTTCGTGGCGTCGGCCGCCAGATGGAATCCGCCCAGTCCCTTGACGGCGACGACCAGCCCCGATTGCAGGGCGGAGGCCGCCGCGACAATGGGATCGCCGCATTCAATCTTTTGCCCACCCTTATCCCACAGTTCCACTCGAGGCCCGCACTCCCAGCAGGCGTTAGGCTGGGCGTGAAAACGGCGGTCCAGCGGATTCTCGTACTCCGCCAGGCATTCCGGGCACATGGGAAACGCAGCCATCGACGTGCTCGGCCGGTCGTAAGGAATGTCGCGAATAATGGTGAAGCGCGGCCCGCAATTCGTGCAGTTAATGAATGGATAGTGGTACCGTCGGTCCTTGGCGTCGAACATCTCACGCAGGCAGTCAGCACAGATCGCCACGTCCGGCGAAATCAGGGTGCGAACTTCTTCACCCTCGTGGCTATGAATAATGCGGAAGTCCCGATCGCCATTACAAGCCACGTCCTGGACTGTCAGACCTGTGATTCGCGCCAGAGGCGGCGCTTCGGCGGGCAAGCGATCAATAAAATCCTGCACGGTCTCTGCCGGCCCCTGAATTTCAATGGTCACTCCGGCGGTTGTATTGCGAATCGTGCCTTTAAGATTTCTGCCGGTAGCAAGACGATAAATGTACGGGCGGAATCCAACTCCCTGCACAATGCCGGAGACTTCGATCTGGCGCCGCACCTCGATAGGCAGCTCGACGGGCACGTCCATACGCGCGTCCATACGTACTTCCGGCATTCATCAACTCACCGTCTCCACCAGTGCTTTATGTGCCCGGCGTCGCTCCTGCAGCCACATCATCCATTCGTGCAAACCGCCGCCAGTCAGGCAGGAGACCTTCACAATTTCCATTCCTGGATGCACCTTGCGAGCATTTTCCGCTGCTGCATTCATGTCAAAGGGCACGTAAGGAAGCAGATCGATTTTGTTCAGCACCATTAAATCCGACTTGAAAAATATTGAAGGATATTTCAGCGGCTTGTCTTCGCCTTCCGTCACGCTCAACATCACCACCTTGGCCGCTTCTCCCAGATCATAACTGGATGGACAAACCAGGTTGCCCACGTTTTCGATGAACAGAAGATCGAGGTCTTCAAGCCTCCAATCCTCCAGGTGCCGCTCAATCATGCGCGCATCCAGGTGGCAAGTGCCTCCGGTGGTGATTTGTTTCACGGGAAAATGAAAGCGCTTGAGCCGGTCGGCGTCATTTTCCGTCTGGATGTCGCCCGTCAACACCGCCACCCGATCCCGCTTCGGCAGCGTTTCGAGCGTGCGTTCCAGCAAACTGGTTTTACCCGAGCCCGGTGAGCTGATGAGGTTCAGGCAAAGAACGCCATGCTCCTGAAATCGCGCACGCAATTCAGCCGCGATGCGGTCGTTCTCACTGAGTACTTTTCGCTCCAGCGGTACTCGGTCCATACTCTTCCACCTCCAGGTAGGCCAATTCCAACTCATCGCCACTGATGAATGTGGTTTCCAGGCTGGCGCATTGCGGACAACGAGAATCGTAGTTCCGCACCACGAAGTCACG
>JBAWFQ010000238.1:0-3548 GCA_049592035.1 Terriglobales bacterium | reverse complement strand
CCCATCAGCACTCTCAAAACCGCTGCCCGCGATCCCGAATCCACCACCGTCATCGAACTGGTACGGCGTCTTTTTAACCTGCATACCGAAGAGGAAAAAGAACTGGCCGCCGCGAAATCCGACCGTGGGAAGATTGCAGAAAAAAGTTCAGAAAAAGATGCGGGGAAAGAGGTCCGAAACTGATGGCTCGTTTGCGCATCGGCTCCCGTGGCTCGCAACTCGCTCTCTGGCAAGCCCATCACATTTCCGATCTGCTGCGCGCGCAAGGTCACACCGTGGAACTGGAGATCATCAAGACCACGGGCGACAAAATCACCGACGTTGCGCTGGCGAAGGTCGGCACCAAGGGCATGTTCACCAAGGAAATCGAAGAGGCGCTCGTCGAAAATCGCGTCGATCTCGCGGTGCACAGCTTAAAAGATTTGCCGACCGAACTGGCCGGCGATTTCGAAATTGCCGCCATCACTGCCCGGGAAAATCCACGCGACGTTTTTTGTTCGGTGAAATTCGCGAGTATCGACGCGCTGCCGCAAGGTGCGAACGTGGGCACCAGCAGCCTCCGGCGCCAGGCCCAGTTGATGGCGTTTCGTCCAGACCTAAAGATTCACCCGCTCCGCGGCAATGTGGATACGCGTCTGCGCAAGCTGGAAGCTGGCGATTATGATGCCATCATTCTGGCCGCCGCCGGTCTGAATCGTTTGGGCAAAACGCAACTGGTGCGGCAAGTGATCCCGGCGGAAGTGATGACTCCAGCTGCCGGACAAGGTGCATTGGGAATCGAAATTCGTCACGGCGACAAGGCAACGCGAGCGCTGGTGGCTTTTCTCGACGACGCTGCTGCCCGCGCCACTACCACCTGCGAGCGCGCCCTGCTCAACAAACTCGGCGGCGGCTGCCAGGTACCCATCGGAGCCTTCGCCGAAGCCATTGGGGGCTCGGCCAGAGCTGGCCGCATTCGTTTGAACGGGTTGGTAGCTCATCCCGATGGCAGCAAAGTTCTGCGCGAAACGCGCGAAGGTGACGATCCCCTGCGCCTGGGCGAGGAAGTCGGCGAAACGCTGTTGCGCAGAGGCGGTGATGTTATTCTCGAAGAAGTTTACGGCGAAGGTTTTGCGCTGCCGCAGCAGCCATGAAAATTCGTGCGGTCGGAATCTGTCATCGATTTAGAACTTGTCATCCACTAGAATTTGTCATCCTGAGCGAAGCGAAGGACCTGCTGTTCGTGGCAAGACAAACACAGCCGCGAGACATAAACCTACGAACTCTAAAAGCCAACGGCTAAAAGCCACGATGCGCAAGCCCAACGAAAAGCATCCTCTTGCCGGAACCCGCATTCTAGTCGGACGCGCTCGCCACCAAGCCGGAAGTCTTTCCGCCAGCCTGCGCAGCCTGGGCGCGGCCGTCATAGAAATCCCATTTATCGAGATCCGCAAGCCGCAGTCATACCAGCCGCTCGACAGCGCTCTGAAAAATATCAAGAGCTACGACTGGCTTATTCTGACCAGCGCGAACGGCGTCGAAGCCATGTGGGAGCGCGTCCGGAAACTTCGCATCACGCGCCGTAATCTCGAGCATCTTCAAATCGCTGCCATCGGACCTGCCACCAAAAAAGCCATCGTGAAGCATGGCCTGAAAGTCAAAATGGTTCCGGAGGAATACGTCGCCGAATCGGTGGTGAAGGGCTTGCGCGATAAGGTGAACGGCAAACGTGTGGTGCTCATCCGAGCGAAAGTCGCGCGCGACGTGATTCCCGAGGAATTGCGCGCGGCCGGAGCGCAAGTCGATGTAGTCGAAGCCTACGAAACCGTAGTGCCCGAAAAATCGCGAGCGCGTCTGCGCGCCCTGATGAAGAGCGCAGCTCGCCGCCCGCACATCGTGACCTTTACGAGTTCCTCAAGCGCAAAGAACTTTGCCGAATTGCTCGGCAACTTCAAGGCAGGTTCACCGAGCCCAGGTTGGCTCAAGCATGTGCAATTGGCTTCGATTGGTCCCGTGACCTCGGCGACGCTTCGCGAATTACAGCTGCCGGTCGCGATCGAGGCTCGCGAATTCACCATGGGTGGACTGATTCGCGCGATCGTCCTGGCCCGCTACGCAGAGCAAGAATAATCTCACTGCGCCTTCGGACCGGAAACTCCCATTTGCGGATCGATCGCGTCCAGGTAGTCCTGCATGCGTTTCTTGGCATCGTTGGACATGCCGGTGAACTCGATTCCGTTGCCCACTCCCGGATCGCACGTCCGCACCACTGCACTAATCTTGATGTGCTCCGAGTCCAGCCAGAAATCCACACGCAACACCGTTCCCAGCGGCAAAGGCTGCATGCTCTCGATGTAGCATCCATTGCCGCTCACGTCGGTGGCGTTGATGCGGAGCGGGGCGTTGATGCGTTCGTCGCGTATTTCCAGCGGCAGCGTAATCTTATGGCGGTGCCAGCGGCGGCGGTTGGTCTCGGCGATGGTCACGGTGGCGCCGTCGAGCGGCAGATAGCTTTTCCATGGGCACTCCTGCCCGGCCACCAACTTCACTCCCACTTGATTCTTCTTGACCGGGCCGGTGTTCATCACCCAGACCACGGTGCAGCGCGTCTTCTTCTCGTCGCATTGCAATCCGATGATGTCGCCCACTTTCAGTTCGGTTTCCACATCGGAGACCAGCGCCCCGTCCGAACTGATGTTGTGTGCGCGAGCGTATTGGGAAAAGGGTCGGCCCTCGGCGCTCATTCCCCATATCCGCACCGGCAGATCCACCGTCAGGCGAGGTTCGGTTTGGTTCGCAGCCATGCCTTATCCTTGTACTCGCTTCTGCTGTTCGCTCCTGCGATGATACCGCCCTTGCGCCACGCCCGGATATTACAAAGTGCGTCCGCACAGTAACGAGCGGAGCATCACTTTCGGCACCCGCCGGGCGTCCTTCAGGACGGGTTTCGGCGAGAGCTTCTACGAACCCTCTACGAATTCCCGATAACTGATAACCCCGATCTTCTGCTCCTCCAAGAACTGCCGCAGTGCCCCTGAAGTCAGCAGACGCCGCTCCTGGTCGCGAGAATCGAGCAGCCGCGTATGGACAGCGCGCAAGTCGGCGTCGCAATACCCCGGATGACAGACGAGTTCCCATGTTCCCTCCGGCAGGCAAGCCAGCGTCTGCCGGAGAAGGGAAGCGTCGTCGTTGTGGTCATCGCTAACCAGAGAGCCGGTCTCAATCACTCCCAGCACACCATCGGGCGTAAGCAGTCCAGCGCGCTTGGTCCGCTGCAGAAATTGTCGCGAAAAAGTATGCAGCATCCGGACCTGGCCATAACGCTTCCAGAGATGCGGCTTGCCTTTGAACAGGCGCGCGGGCAGCGCTTTGACCGGAACGATAGGATTGAGAATGGCACGCACGCCACAAATCCGTGCGGCGCGCAGCAACGCTCCTAGAATTTCAGGAAAGACGTGGGCATGTTTGTGGGTATCGAGGTGCGTCACCTTGAGGCCGGTTGCTTGAATCTTCCTGATCTGGGCCGTGACTTCCTCCACCAACTGGTCGCGATCGAAGCCTCCAAGCAT
>JBAWFQ010000237.1:0-8005 GCA_049592035.1 Terriglobales bacterium | reverse complement strand
GTCCCAGGCTTCAACGCGCTGTACTTTGGGCGAGCGCAATTGCTCAGCCTGGGCGATACCAAGGCGCTGGGATCGACTACGGTGAACGAGTTTCACTTTACCTACATGCGCGATCACAACGATCTCGGAAAACCCGTTGGCGGACTGGGCGTCAGCCTGGCATCTCAGGGATTTGTGACCGGCTTGGGAAGTCCCGGCATTGTGCCGCTCAATCCGCAGGGCGAAGGGGTGGAGAATATCGTGTTCAATGCGTTTTCCATCGGGACCAACGCCAACGAACTGAAGCAAGTCAACAATACTTTTCAATGGACTGATAACTTCTCTAAAGTGGTGGGCCGTCATACCGCGAAATTCGGCCTGGAGTTTCACTACGACCAGGTCAATACCGACGCCATCGCGCAATTCAACGGCAATTTTCTTTTCACAGGCAACACGACGGGATCTGACTTCGAAGACTTCCTGCTTGGGTTTCCGAGCCAGTACAACCAGAGTCAACTGCAGCCGTTTTACGGGCGCAATCGATATTGGGGCCTGTACGCGCAGGACGCCTGGCGGGTGCGCTCGAACCTGACGCTGACCTATGGACTGCGTTGGGATCGCATCGAGCCCTGGTATGAAAAAAACAATGGCATTTCCACCTTTGAAGCGGGTAAGCAGTCGGTGGTGTTTCCGGGAGCGCCTGCGGGAATTCTTTTTCCTACCGATCCAGGCGTGCCGCGAACGCTGGCGCCGGCGGGGAACCGGGACTTTGCTCCGCGCGTTGGACTCGCGTATTCGCCGGAGGCATCGGCAGGCACGCTTCTCGGCAAGCTGCTGGGTGGGCCGGGCACGACCAGCGTGCGGGCGGGCTTCGGTATGTACTACACGGCGATTGAGGCGCTAAGTTTGGGAATAGTGGCGGGAAACGCGCCGTTTGGCATCACTTACTCCAGTCCCGCTCCGCCGCTATTTGCCACACCTTTCATTACGGCGTCGACCGGCCAGTTTCTCGGCCAGCCGTTTCCAGTCGCACTAGTAACGCAGATGGCCACGAGCACTCATCCGGATCCGAATGTGAACTGGCCGCAATATGAGCCGATCAGCGGCATTCCTGGATACGCCGCGGCCAACCGAATTCCCTACGTCGAAGAATACATGCTGTCGTTGGAACGGCAACTGGGAGCCAACACGGTGCTCAGCGCCAGCTACGTGGGAACGCAATCGCACCGGCTGCTGGTGATGGAGGAAGTCAATCCAGGGAATCCCGCCCTGTGCCTGAGTCTGAGCCAGCCGAGCGAGGTGGCGCCAGGTTCTCCAACTTGCGGTCCCTTTGGAGAGAGCAATGTGTTCACCACGGCCTCGGGCCAGATCGTTCACGGAACGCGGGGACCGCTGGGCCCTAATTTTGGCAGCGACACGCTACAGTCGACAATCGGGAAGTCGAATTACAACGCTCTGCAACTCAGTTTGCGCCATAGCAGCGGACGGCTCGAACTAGCCGCCGGTTACACTTACAGTAAGTCATTGGATGAGTCATCTAACCTTGGTGAGGAGGTGAATCCGCTCAACCCTGTTCTTAGTTACGCACTGTCTTCGTTCGACCTCACCCACAACTTCGTGGTGAGTTACAACTATAAGATTCCGGTTGAGAACGTGTTACATTCGTCGAACCGCTGGAGCCTGGGATGGGAAATCTCCGGGATTACGCATTTCAGTTCCGGGCTGCCGGTAACACTAATCAACTACGGTGACAATTCTCTGCTTGGGGCCGAACCGAATGGCATTAACAACTATGGCATCGATGAGCCGGATTACGCGGGTGGTCCTCTCGATTTAAATCACAATCCGCGGCATGGTTTTTATTTCAACCCTACGCAGTTCAGCGAAAACGCCTTAGGAACGCCGGGTAACGCCAAACGGCGCTTTTTCCACGGGCCGGGGATGGACAATTACGATGTAGCGCTGCTCAAGAACGTGCGGCTGACGGAATCGAAGTCGCTGCAATTCCGGGTGGAGGGTTTCAATGTTTTCAATCACGCCCAGTTTTTTGGCCCGCAATCCGTCGACGGCAATATCGCCGATCTCCACCGGACGATCTTTGGACGAGTCGTGAATGGCACGACCTTTGGACAAGTCGTGAATGCCGATCCCCCGCGGTTGGTGCAGTTGGGGGCAAAGTTCTTCTTCTAGCAGGCTGCGGCAAAGTCAATCTCGCGCTTGTTTTTGGGTGGCGCAGCGCTTCAGCGCTGCGGTAAGTGCATTGTTCTGAAAGCGGCTTTAGCCGCTGAGGTAACGCCTTCTGCTTGGGAACGAAGTTTTTTCGACGATTGCTAGAAGGCTACTTCCCCTGCGCCACCGGCTCGCGTTCGCCAACCTGCTGCCGCCACATCGCATAGTACAGACCTTTTTGGGCAAGCAACTCAGAGTGGCGACCAGATTCAACGATGCGTCCGCGCTCCAGCACATAGATGCGGTCGGCGAGCATTACGGTGGACAGGCGATGCGCAATCAGAATCGTGATCGCCTCCTGGTTGGCGGCGACGTCGCGGATGGTGCGGCTGATCTCTTCTTCCGTCAGCGAATCCAGCGATGATGTGGCTTCATCGAAAACCAGCAACTGGGGATGGCGCAACAGCGCGCGAGCGATTGAGAGCCGTTGCTTTTCGCCTCCTGAAACCTTCACTCCACCTTCGCCAATGAGCGTGTCCAAGCCGCGGTCGGCGCGCGAAAGCAGGCTGTGCGCGGCGGCTTGCTGCAAGACCTCCATGCATTCTTCGTCTGTCGCCTGCGGATTCACGAACAGAAGGTTTTCGCGAATCGAACCCGAAAACAGTTGCGTGTCCTGGGTCACGAATCCGATCTTTTCCCGGAGCAAATCCAAATCCACCCGCTGCGATGGGATTCCGTTGTAGAGAATCTCGCCCGCTTTCGGAGCGTACAAACCCACTAGAAGCTTAACCAGAGTAGATTTCCCGGCGCCTGACGGTCCCACAAAGGCAACCGTATCGCCGCGTGCCGCACTGAATCCGATCTCGTCCAAGGCCAGCAGGGAAGAACTCTGATGCTGAAAACTGACGCTTTCAAACTGCAGCGTCATGAGTTCGTCAACCGGTTCCGGAGCGGCGGGCTTCGGATCGCGTGGAGCGTCGAGGATCTCCTGAAAGTTCTGTAACGAGACTTCCGTTTCACGATAGATGTTGATGACGTTCCCCAACTCCTGCAACGGCCCGAAAATGAAAAACGAATAGAACAACAGCGAAAAGAATTGCCCAATCGTAATTTGCTGCCGAAAAATCAAGTAGAGCATCAGAAACAAAATGCTTGTGCGCAGCGCGTTAACCGCCGTCCCCTGGACGAAACTCAAGCTGCGCAGGTACTTCACTTTCTTCAATTCGAGTTTCAGAATCTTGTCCGTGATGCCGTTGAGTCGCCCCACTTCCTGATGCGCCAGTCCGAGGCTCTTCACCAATTCGATATTGCGCAGCGATTCGGTGGTCGAACCGGCCAGCGCCGTAGTTTCGGCGACAATGGTCTTCTGCATTTTTTTGATCCGCTTACTCAACGCCGAACTGATCACTCCTAGCAGCGGAACTGTAATCAGGAATGCAGGCGCAATCGACCAGTGCACGTTGAAGGCGTAAATCATCACAAAAACGATGCCGACTACCGATATAAAGAGCACATTGATGGCGGCCGTGATGAAGCGCTCCACGTCGCTGCGGACTTTTTGTAGTTTGCCCAGCGTCTCGCCGCTGCGCTGATCTTCAAAGACCTGGTAGGGTAAATCGAGCGAATGCCGGATTCCGTCCGAGTACATTTTCGCGCCCAGCCGCTGCACGATTACATTGACGAAATAATCCTGAAAATTCTTGGCCACGCGCGACACGAATGCCACCCCGACTGCCGCCAGCAGCAAGAGCCCGGCTCCGCGGATAAACTGCGCTTGCGTGTACTGATGAGGCTTGGTGGCGTAGCTGTCGATTACATGACGAAAAATCAGCGGGTCGAGAAGAGAGAAGATTTGGTTGGTCGTCGCCAGCAAGAGAGCGGCCACAAAAAGCTTCCAGTACTGTTTCGAATATTGGTACAGAAGATTCATAGACGTCAGGCGCAGAAGCCAAAACGCGACAAAGACATGAGCAATGCGAATTAGATGGTGGGCGGGCGCTTTCGATTCAGGAACTAACCTGCGGAACTATACCGTCCGCAAGGTTGCGGCCAGTTTAGAAAGCCTCTTTCTTCATCAACTCTAAAGCTTGGGCGAACGTCAGATCGGGAGGAACGCGCCTGAACCCGGTGAAAGTTTCGGTGGAGACGAACGAGAAACTTTTTACCAGAAGAATTCTTCCGCTGAAATTCAAAGTCATGCAGGAAATTTCCCAGTCGTTATTGCCCATGTCCTGCTGATGAACCACGAAACGGCCGCCGCGATCGAGGTGTCCGAGAATTCCCCAGCCGAAGCCGACCGACTTGAAGAGCGTGCCGTCAACGCTGGCCAGGCGGTAATGGACGGCATCCACCAGCACGTAGCCCTGCATGCCGGTTAAAACTTCTTCGACGTGCGACGGCGGTTGGTAGCGGGGATTCGGCTGGAGCTTCAATTTGATCAGAGTGTCGCCGACGCGGCCAATGCCTTCCGACCCCGGTTCTTCGCCGGCATACTCAAAGAGGAAAGCGTCGGGCAGTGCGCGCAAGATGCGCAGGGTGCGCTCGGCGCTCTCGCGTTCCTGCTGGCGCTTTTTCTTCATTTCTTCGGGGTCGCTGACAAAGCGTTTGACGCGCGCCTCTTCATCACGGCGCTGTTCGGGGGTCAGAGATTTGTCGTTGTAGGCGATCACCAGGCCGGCCGTAGCGTCCTTGGTCTCAACATAGATCTTTGTGGTCGATCCCTTCGGTGTGGTCTTGGTGCCGCGAAACAGGAAATGAGCGGAATCGTCATTGGCCGCCTTGATTTCATTCTCGACGGCTTTGCGTACAAGTTCCACCGGGTCGTGATAGGGCGAGACGGTCGCTGGCTGCGCGGCAAAACTGGCCGTGGTCGGCAGCAGAATCAGGACGCTCGCTGTGACGACGCTCGCTCTGACGAAGACCAAGCCTTTGACAATGCTTTGTGCGATACGGCGGGGTTCGTTACCAGCAGCAATAGATTTGTGGGTGATGGAGTCGGCGATTGCCATGAATGGATTGGGCGAATTTTTTCCTCAAAACGATGGTAGCAAAACCCAACGTTAGTCAGAGCCGCGCTTCCGGTCGTTACGGTAATGTCCTGATGGAGAATGGCTTTCGTGCGCGGAAACCGAACCGCAATCGTGCCCATGATTTACAATCAGTTCATTCGCGGCGAACTGAGCGCGAGAAAGATGAGGCTACAGCATGGATGCTCCGCAGACTGGAGACGGCGCGCACATTGGCAAATCGGTAGTGATCAAGGGAGAGCTGTCGGGGTCGGAAGACCTGTACGTGGATGGCAATGTGGAAGGCAAAATTGAGATGCGCAACCACAGTCTGACGGTGGGGCCAAACGGAAGGGTCAAGGCCGACATCAGTGCCAAGTCGGTGGTGATTCAGGGCAAGCTGGATGGGACGATTAATGCCTCGGAGCGCGTGGAGTTGCGAAAGTCGGCGGTGGTGACGGGCGATGTGATCACGCAGCGCATTGCCATTGAAGAGGGCGCGTTCCTGAGAGGGAAGGTTGATATCCAGAAAGAGGCCGGAAAGGCAGCGCCGGCTTCCTAGCAGCTTGCGGAAATACTCGGTTTTGTCTTTGTTTTTGGGTGGCGCAGCGCCGGGGTCCCCAGCAAGCCCGGTTTTGGCGTGCTGGGATGGAGTGGTTTACCGCTGCGATAAATGCCTTATTTTCAGTGCCGGCTTTAGCCGCTGAGGGAGCGGCGCAGCGTGCAACCGAGTTTTCCGGCAGTCTGTTTAGCCGCTGCGGTCACACGCGACGGGACATTGCACTTATGCTTTTATGCCTTCGGTTTCTGACCACGTAATGAGATTCTTTCGGAGTTCTTCAAATCAGGATGCGGGGTCCACGACTCCCCGCAAACAAACACGCCGATCAAGCGGCATGGGGGAGATTTCACGGCTGCTGAATTCTACTTCCAGTTCCGAAGCGGGGCTGTGCGTGCTCGACCTCGGCTCGACCTCCGCCAACAACATTCGCTTTTTCACCGACAAGGGACACAAAAATTACAGCGAAGATCTGTTGCGGTCGTCCCTGGACCCGGCGCTCCGCATTCCCGACTCCGCGGGGAACACAATTCTCGACAGCAAGAAATTTCTGGAAGAGAACCTGGTCTACCCGAACGCACACTTCGACATAGTGCTGTGCTGGAATCTTCCCGATTACATGGAAGAGAGCCTGGTGAAGCCGACCATCGACCGCTTGTGGTCGGTGATGAAGCCGGGCGGATACCTGCTGGCGTTCTTTCACACTCGCGACGCGGGCCCGGATTCGACCTGCTATCGCTATCACGTGACCGGGACCGACATGCTGGAGATGCAAGAGGTGAAGTTCGCAGCGCCCGGGCGGCCTGCGTCCGACAAGCAATCTCCGCGGCTGCAACGCGTGTTCAACAACCGGCACATTGAAACCCTCTTCCGCGATTTCGCTTCGATCAAGTTCTTTCTGGCGCGCGATGCCATTCGCGAAGTGCTGGTGGTGCGCTGAGGCAGGCGCATCGTCAAGTAGCTAGTGGATTCTAGCGACTCCGGGCACGGGATTGGGAAATTGTTCGAAAACCGCCGGATCGTGTCCCGGAATGATAAACCCGGAGCGGGCAGCGATTTGTTTCATCCGATCCTGCGCCTGCAGATTCGACGCAGCATTCAGAGTGGCCGCGATCGGCACGTGCCGTTCCAGATTTTCGTACAGATACATATTGTCGCTGGCCAGCACGAAGGTCCCCTCGTTGGTTTGCACGCCTACGTATTGCGATTGATAGGTGTGTTTGCCGCCGGTGTAGCAGGTTACTCCGGGAATAATTTCCTTCGCATCGCCATTCACCAGAGTGACCTTCCCCTGCGTATTCAGCTTGATTAGAGTGAGCACGTCTTCTTCATCGATACCGCCGTGCGTGTCTTTCGATTGCCAGGCTTCTCCAGCGTAGTACTCGAGCTCATCTTTCTGAATCCAGATGCGGGCGTTCGGAAACAGATCCATGCCATCAGCGTGGTCCCAGTGCATGTGCGAAATGATGACGTCGGTGATGTCTTCGGGCTTCAGACCGAGCCGCTTGAGCGTGTCGGAGGGCTTGGTGAAGTCCGTTACATGCCAGTCTTTGAAAAAGCGATCGTGATAAAAGCCGGAGTCGAGCAGGATATTGCGCCCGTTCCCGCGGATCAGCCAGATCATCATGGCGATGTCGAGCTTGCGCTCGGGATCGGCGCCTGCTACAAGTTCGGCGACGGGAAAGCCGGGTATGGTCGCATAACGGATCGCATAAATTTCATAGTTGGGCTTCGACTGCTCCGCGGCTGCGAGGGCTGTGACGAGGAGGAGCGTGAGGGAAAGGATTTTCATAAGATTGGGAAAAAGGAATTTAACCACAGTGGCCACAGGAGTGACAGAGAAACTTCCACAGGTAAGTCTATCTGTTGGACAAGCAAATCGGACATGTCTTCGCGTGAGCCAGTCGGGCTTTGTGAGCGCGCTGATACGCTTCCATTTCCTCTTTCTGATGTTTCCGCTTCGCCTTCTCTGAAAGTCTTGGCTTAACTTCGTTGCGGTAGAGGAAAGACGTCCACGCTGCGTGGGCGCGGGTCTCGCGATCTTTTAGCTCTTTGTATTTAGGGCATTCTGTCTCGGGCATGGTGAGTTTGATGATAGTCGAAAAGATGAAGCGGGGCAGTCCTGATTTCCGCGAGCTCTTGATAGTATTATGTAGAGTCAGGCATCGGTTCCGCGCGACGTTTTCCCGCCAACCCCGCCAGGTCCGGAAGGAAGCAACGGTAACGGGCTCTTTCGTGTGCAGTGGAGCGCCGGTGCCTGGCTTTTTGTTTGCCCGCTGCACGCGTCTCCACA
>JBAWFQ010000236.1:0-26162 GCA_049592035.1 Terriglobales bacterium | reverse complement strand
GCCTTACACGCTATGGGCGGGAATTGTGGGCGGGGCCTTTTTGACCACGGCCAGCCATGGCACCGATCAGCTCATCGTGCAGAGATTGCTGGCGGCGCGGAATCAGCGGCAGTCGGTGCTGGCGTTGCTGTCGAGCGGCGTGGCTGTATTTTTTCAGTTTGGATTATTTCTCTTCGTGGGCGTGATGCTGTTTGCTTATTACCGGGTTCCGTCGGCGGCATTTGGCCGGGCCGACAGAATTTATCCCACGTTCATTGTGAGCCGCATGCCGCATGGGATTGCGGGACTGTTGATCGCCGCGATTCTGGCGGCGGCTATGTCGAACTTGAGCGCGGCGCTGAATTCGCTGTCGTCGAGTTCGATTATGGATTTCTATCTTCGCTTTCGTCCCGCTTCTGGTCCAGCGCTGAGCGACGCGGCGCGGCTGCGCATGGCGCGGCTGGCAACCGTCGCGTGGGCTCTCGGGCTATTCGGGCTGGCGGTGCTGGCGCTGCATCGAGTGGGGCGCGTGGTAGAGGTCGGGCTGCAAATCGCATCCGTAGCTTACGGGGCGTTGCTTGGAGTGTTTCTGTTGGGCGTGCTGACTCGGCGCGCTAATCAGCGGGGGGCGATGGTGGGCATGGCTGCGGGACTTGCGACGGAGCTTTACTTGTGGCTTGGTTCCCGGGTGGCCTGGACATGGTGGGTGGTAATTGGGACGTCGGTGACGTTTGGAATCGGTTACGCGGCTAGCGTGTTGCTGCGGCATGAGCTGGAAACTTGAACCGCGGAGATTGCGGAGGGCGCAGAGTCTTATCGTCAAACCCAATGGTTTGAGCCAGATTTTCTCGGCGCTCTCAGCGAACTCTGCGGTTAAGAAGTTGCCGCAAGAAAATATGAACCAACGCAAAAAAGGCTTCAATTCCCGCCCGGAACTGGCACGCGACCTTGGCTTGTCGCACGCTGGCGCCGTCGTCGTCGGGACGATCATCGGCAGCGGTATTTTCCTGGTTCCATCCGAGATGATGCAGGCGGTGGGCTCGGCGCAACTTGTCTATCTCGCCTGGATGGTTGGAGGGCTACTTTCCTTTTTTGGCGCGCTCACCTATGCCGAATTGGGAGCGATGAAGCCGCAGGCCGGCGGCGAGTATGTTTACGTTCGCGACGCCTACGGGCCGCTGGCCGGCTTTCTCTATTCATGGACTTGGTTCCTTATCGCCAAGCCGGCTTCGATTGCGACCGTCACTACTGGGCTGGTGCGGATCCTGGGAACATTTCCGGTTTTTTCTTTTTTCTCGCAGGTTTGTATCGCGCGTCCCTTCGCCGTCAACTACGGGCAACTGGTGGCAATCGTTGCCACAGTGCTGATTTCGTGGCTGAACTACATAGGCGTGCGCCGGGCGGGAGAATTTCAGTTTCTCTTCACCTTGCTCAAGGTTGCGATCATCCTCGGAATCGTCGTTGTCGGTTTTTCCTATCGTGGCGGGACGTGGGCGAATTTCGCTACCGAATTTGTTGGGGCAAAAGGTGGCGTGGCTGGATTTTTTGCCGCCCTGGTGGCTGCGCTTTGGGCCTACGACGGTTGGAACGATCTGAACATGGTTGCCGGCGAGATCCGGAATCCGCAGCGCAATATTCCTCTGGCACTGATTTGGGGCGTAGCCACGGTGGGCGCGCTTTACATCCTGGTCAACGCGGCGGTGCAGTACGTGCTGCCGGCAGCGGCGGTGGCGGCATCCGAACGTCCGGCATCGGACGCAGTGGCGCTGGTGCTGGGGCACGCGGGCGCAAGTTTAGTGTCGGCGGGCATGGCGGTTTCCATGCTCGTTACTCTAAATGGCACCATCATGAGCGGAGCGCGCGTGCCGTTTGCCATGGCGCGTGACGGATATTTTTTCAAGGCAATCGCCGAGGTTCATCCACGCTTTCACACCCCATCGGTGGCGATTGTGGTGCAGTGCGGACTAGCGATCGTTCTTCTGCTGCTCGGCGGCAGTTTCCGGCAATTTTTCTCGCTGGCGATTTTCGCGGAGTGGTTGTTCTACATGGTCGCGGGCAGCACCGTGTTTGTTTTCCGGTGCCGCGAACCGCACGCCGAGCGGCCGTATCGCGTCTGGGGGTATCCGGTGGTTCCGGCGCTGTTTGTGCTGGTTTCCGCAGCCCTTCTGTACTACACATTCACCGATAATTTGAAGAGTTCGGCGGGCGGAAGCCTGGCCATTCTGGCGGGCATTCCCGTGTTCTACTTCTTTGCGCGCCGCCGGGCATCGGCACCGAAGTACTAGACAATTCGCGCAACCCCTCGAAATACCAAGCCTGGTTACCAAAGGACACGCGCAAGGGACACGTTTACCCCCTGCCCAAACTCCCCTAAGGTGAAGACTCCAACGCCAAGCGCTCTCCCCAGCCTGGGCCCCCTTTTGGAGTCATAGGAATGCCTACGCAAGACGGCGGTTTTCAACTCGGTTTGTTGCCGGAAAAGAAGTGGAACTGGCGGACTTTTGCCACCAGCTATGGACTTCTCACGGGCCTGATTCTGCTCCTGATGGTCGTCGGAGTTATGACCTCCGATACGCTGCTGCCGAGCGTGAACTATCAGGTGACGGAATTGATTCCGCGTCCGGCGCTGAAGCCAGAGCGACTGCCCAAGCCCAAGCCACTGCCGGTTCATGCCAAGTTGCTGCCTCCGGAGCCGGTATTCGAGAAACCGAAGTTGGTGGTGCCACCGGAAGTCCATGCACCCAAGCCGAAGCCGCAGGAAATTGAGCCCCCGAAGGTAGTGGTGAATAACTTCGCGCCGGCGGTATTAGTTCCGGTCAGTGGAGCGCGCCCGGTGCCGATTCATACCGGAGAATTCGCGGGAAGTTCGGTGACGCCGACGGTGAACGCTCCGATTTCAAAAGTGCAGACGGGCGGGTTCGGCGATCCCAATGGACTGAAGCCGAGCGAGAACGGCAAGCCAAACGGGAAACTGGTCGCCGCGGTGGCAGGTTCGTTCGACATGCCGGTGGGACCGGGCCAAGGGAACGGGTCGGGCGGCGCCAAAGGTATTAAGGGAACGGTGGCGAGCGCCGATTTTGGCAGCGGGGTTGCAACCGCCGGACAGGGAGACGGACGCAGAAGTGGGCGCGGCGTGCAGGCTTCAAACTTTGGCTCCCAAGTGGTCGCGCAGAACACGCCCCATATTCAGCGCGTGGATAGTATTCCTCCCACGCCGGTTGAGATCACATTCAAGCCGAATCCGGTTTACACCGAGGAAGCGAGAACTCTGAAGCTGGAAGGCGAAGTCCTGCTGGAAGTAGAGTTCGCGGCGAACGGACAACTGCACGTAAATCGCGTGGTACGCGGCTTGGGTCATGGACTCGATGAAGCTGCGATCGCCGCGGCCAACAAAATGCATTTCAAGCCGGCTCAGCGCAACGGGCAGGCGATCGATTCGACAGCTATTGTGCACGTGGTATTTCAACTGGCGTACTGAAACTTTGGAGATGATGGTCATGCGGAAAATGAACACGTTCGTGAGCAGTATGAACTGGATGGTTTTGGCTCTGCTGGCGGTAACAGTAACAATGACGGCAGCGGCCCAGCAACCGGCGTCCGCGCCGCAGAACCCACAGCCGGTGGCAACGCAGCCAGCGCAGGCGCAGTCCGGTTCGGCGCAGTCCGCTCAGGCTCCGGCGAATCTGGGGCCACCGACCACCATGGATCAGGTGGTCGACCGCGTGATCATGCGCGAAAAGGAACTGATCAAGTTCTTGTCGCCGCGCACTCCCATTGTGGAGACCTATCTGCAGAACCTCACTCAGGATCCGCAACTGGGGCCGATTCCGCAGGATGACCATTATTTTCTGGGGCGCATGGATCTGAGCCAATCGATCGACCGCAACGACTACCTCAGCGATAAGGGCAAAAAAGACAGCGACGAGGGCATGGAGAAACATCTCCTCGGCGAGTTCACGAGGAAGTTCAAGTTCCAGTACCAGCCGCTGGGTTTTTCGTGGATGATCTTCGCCGACCGCAACGATTTTGATCGGGCGCACTACGATTTCCACTACGTGCGCCGCGAATTTCTGGGTGACGTGCGCTGCCTGGTGTTTGATCTGACGCCGAAAAAAGATGCTGGCCGCGGACGCTTCCTCGGGCGCATCTGGGTCGAGGATCAGGAGTTCAATATCGTGCGCCTGAATGGTACGTATGCGCGTCCGCAGCGCAACAACTACTACTTCCACATGGACGCCTGGCGGTTGAACCTGGTTCCGGGTTATTGGGTGCCATCGTACATCTACAGCGAAGAAGGCGACTTCACGGCGGGACACGTCAACAAGATTGCGTTCAAGGCGCAGACCCGCATGTGGGGATACAACCTGAAGACGGGCGCGGCGAATGACGAACTGACCAACATCCGCGTGGACAGCGTAAAGGACGACACGCCGTCGGCCCAGGATGCGACTCCGCTGGCCGCCGAGCGCGAATGGCAACAGCAGGCGGAAGACAACGTAGTGGAACGGCTGGAACGCGCCGGATTGCTGGCGCCGGAAGGCGACGTGGACAAGATTCTGCAAACCGTCGTGAACAACATCGAGATCACCAACAACATCGAACTGCCGCGGCCGGTGCGGACGCGGGTGCTGACGACTTCTCCGCTGGAAACTTTCAGCGTCGGCAACACGATCGTGGTCAGCCGCGGGCTGATCGATGTGCTTCCCGACGAGGGCAGTCTGGCCATGGTGCTCTCGCATGAACTGGCGCACATCGTTCTCGGACATAACCTGGGCAGCCAGTACGCGTTCAACGACCGCATGTTGTTTTCGGACGAAGTGACTTACCAGAACCTCGGCTTCAAGCACATTCCCGAAGAGGAAACGGCCGCCGACAAGAAAGCGATCGAGATGCTGAAGAACTCGCCCTACGCCCAAAAATTGGACGCGGCCGGGCTTTTCATCAAGGCATTGCAGGCACGCGCTCCACAACTGAGCGCTCTGCTGCAAGCGCACTTGGGCAACAACATCGCGGAGAACGGAACCGTGACGCGGCTGGCGCAACTCGCCACCTCGGCTCCGGCGCTCGATTGGAACAAGCTGGATCAGATCGCCGCGCTGCCTTTGGGCGGACGAGTCAAACTGAACCCGTGGGACGACAAAGTGGAGATCGTGAAGTCGCAACCGGTGGCCATCACTTCGGCGCGCGACAAGATGCCCTTTGAGGTGACTCCGTTCTATCCGCGGCTTACGCGCTACAGCACGGCGAGTGCAACTGCGGCGACGACCGCGGCAGCGACAACGCCAACGCCAACCGCGACGAGCACCACCACCACCGCCGACTCCAGTTCGACTCCGAGCAACTGAGCCGGCTGCCAAGTTGAACGAAGCGCACGCCGGGAACCGGAAGCAATTCCGGTGTTCCCGGCCTGCGTGTTTCAGGCTACTTATCTTTGATCTTTAGTGGAGGCTTTCATGGGGCGCGCGTACGTGCGTCTGTTGACACTGACGCTGGCAGCGAGCGGTCTGGCGCCGCTGATCACTATTCTTGCCAGCTGTTACCTGCAGGATGGGGTCCTGCCCTGGCTGCAGCTGCCGGTTTACCTGCTGATTGCGCTTGCCATCATCTCGCTGGCGCTGTGCTTTCGCTGGTGGCTGCAGCGGATCGAAGGCCACGGCGACAAAGCCGCCGCCGAGCAGGCCGTTTTCCTGCTGCGCGAGCTGCCCGAGAAGTGGATCAATCCGGCAATTGTCGCCTCCGCGCTACTCAGCTTGTTTCTGGAACTGGCTATCATCCGCTGGCAGGCCACGGTTTTTCCTTTTTTCTCGTTCTACAAGAATCTGTCGTTACTCTCCTGCTTTGCCGGCCTTGGTCTGGGCTATGCCCTGGGACGCCGCGACCGCGTGCCCCTTTTCCTGACGTTGCCGCTGCTGTGCTGGCAGTTTCTGTTCATGGTCGGGATGCGTTACGGCATGAGCTACGTGCAGTTTCACAGCCTCTACGTTTTGCCGTTTCGCGAACAGTTGAATATGGGTCTGCCCCACGTGGGCCAATATTGGCAGGCACTGCAAAGCTATTACGTGCTGTCGGTCGTTTTCCTGATGACGGCACTGGCATTTGTTCCTATCGGACAGCTCTGCGGCTGCCTCATGCAGCGGCGCGAAAAACTTACCGCCTACGGGCTGAATCTGCTGGGCAGCCTCGCGGGCGTCCTGTTGATGTTTCTGGTAAGCGCCTACTGGACGCCCCCGGCGGTCTGGTTTCTGGTCGCATTCGCTTTCCTGCTCGCGTTCCATGTTCGAAAGGGCGGTGCGCTGCGGCTGAGCGTGGCCGCGGGAATTCTGGCTCTGCTGATTCTGGAATGGCCGGTCAGCCCCGACTGGCAGCGGATTTATTCTCCCTACCAACTGCTTGAGGTGGGGCGCAGCGAGCACGGGTTCATGGAAATTCGGGCCGCGGGCCACTACTACCAGAAGGTGTACGACTTCATCAATTCCGGCGACCGATGGCCGGCCGACTCCGACGTCCGCATCGCCCGTAATTATTACGAACTCCCCTATCGCATCAAGCAGCACCCCAAGGATGTAGCCATTGTGGGAGCAGGATCGGGCAACGACGTTGCTGCCGCCCTGCGCGGCGGCGCCGAGCACGTGGATGCCATCGAGATCGATCCCGCCATTCTCATGCTGGGGCGCAGTGGCCATCCCGAACATCCTTATGCCGATCCCCGGGTGCGCGCGGTCAATACGGATGCCCGCTCCTTCCTGCGCACCACCGACCAGAAGTATGACCTGATCGTATTCGGTCTGCTCGACTCCCATACCCTGCTGAGCCAGGCATCGAGTGTGCGGCTGGATTCCTTCGTGTACACGGTGCAGGCCATGCAGGAGGCGCGAGCGCGTCTGAAGCCCCACGGCATGATCTCGCTCACCTTTACCGTGCTCAACGATCAACTGGGCCGCAAGATCTATCTGATGCTCAAGAACGCATTCGACGGGCGCGCTCCCCTTTGCTACATGATCGGATACGACTCCGGAATTATCTTTCTGGAATCGGAAGATTCGCTGACCCTGCCACCGGATCTCCTCGCCAGGAAAAACTTCTTGGACAAGACCGCGACCTACGCCAATCCCAACATCCGCGCCGACGTCTCTACCGACGACTGGCCGTTTTTCTACATGCCGGCGCGCATCTATCCTGTCTCGTACCTGGGGATTTTGGCTTTGGTACTGGCCCTTTCATTGTTCCTGATTTCCAATTTCCTGCCGGAGCGGCCCGAGAGCGGCAATTTCCCGTTCTTCCTGCTGGGAGCGGGCTTCATGCTGATCGAAACCAAAGGCATCACCGAACTGGGCTTGACCTTCGGTAATTCCTGGCAAGTGATCGGAATCGTGATTGCCGCCATTATGGTAATGGCTTTCCTGGCCAACTGGGTTGTGCAGCAACTCAAGATCGAGCGCTTGATTCTTCCGTACGTACTGCTGCTGGCGTCACTCGCCTTAGGCTGGTGGGTCGCGAAAAATGGCGGACTGCCCTCGACCTGGAGCGGCCGCATCGGGACCGCCTTGCTGCTGACTTCCCCGATGTTTTTCTCTGGCATCGTGTTTTCCACGCTTCTGAAATCCCACGGCGACATTTCCGGAGTCATGTCGGCGAATCTGTTCGGCGCGATGTGCGGCGGCTTGCTGGAATACAACTCGATGTATTTCGGCTTCCGGTTTCTCTACGTGATCGCCGGCGGCTTGTATCTGCTCGCTTTCGGCTGGGAATTCGTGGCATCGAATTGGCACCGGGCGGCCAGCGTTCCAGCGAAGGCGGCAGGAGTAGCGGCGGGAGGCTAGTTCCGGGCTCGAGAATCGACCTCTGCAAATAGCCCAGATGCCGCCTCTGACGGCGTTTTTCATCTCTACCCATTCCCGGTGTCTTTTGCTATTATGGAGCGCTTGCGCCTACCGCCCCGGGGAGGGTTCCAAATGCAAAGTGGTTCAACTCTGTGGAAAAGTTCTGTGCTCGCTGCCAGTGGCAGCTATCAAGAAAGGTCGTGTGTCTTGTCCAAGAAGTTTTTTCTCACAGTCTTTGTGGTTCTGCTCGTCGTGTCCGGCAGCGCGCTAGCCCAGACGCTGACACCGCTCAAGAATCAACCGCCCGACGGAATCATCTACACCTTCCAACTGACCGATGGTACGGTGATGGCTCAAGGAGGCAACTGTTCCGATTTTTGGCGGCTCACGCCCGACAATAGCGGCAGTTACGTCAACGGCACCTGGTCGCAACTCGCCAGTCTTCCCTCCGGATATGCACCGTACGCGACGGCTTCCGCGGTCTTGGCCGATGGACGCCTGCTGCTTGAGGGCGGTGAGTACTCCAACTGCGGCGCCGATTTTACGCTCACTGACCAGGGCGCCGTCTATGACCCGGTGAAAAATACCTGGACTACTGTAAATCCGCCAAAAGGCTGGACCAACATTGGGGATTCGCCGTCGACAGTACTGGCAGATGGCAACTATTTGATTGGAAACAAACTGACCAAGCAACTGCGCGAACTCAACCCCACGACTATGACGTGGAGTACGGTGAGTTCGAAAGGCAAAAAAGATTTCGACGCCGAGGAAGGCTGGACGCTGCTGTCCAGCGGATCGGTTCTTACATGCGATGTGTTAGACGCTCCCAACTCGGAGATCTATGACGCTACGGCCGCGAAACCCAAGTGGGCAACGGCGGGGAGCACAATTGTCGACCTGCATTCGCCCTCGCCTTATGGCTGCCTTCGCTATCCCCCCAAGAACAAGTGTTACTACCCGCCCGGGGAGATTGGGCCCGCTATCCTTCGTCCCGATGGCACGGTATTCGCCACTGGCTCCTATACCTCGGGCAACGGCCCGGGAAATACTGCCATTTACGACAGCCTTACGGACACGTGGACGGTCGGCCCGGTTTTCCCGAATGATGACAACGCCGGCGATTCCTTTGCTGTCCTGCTCACCAACGGCGACGTGCTGGTAGAGGGCGACTCCGGTACTTCTTATACCTTCGATGGGACGAATCTTACCAAAGGTCCGTTCACGCCGGGTAGCCTGATGATCTTGCCGAACGGTCAAGTATTGGTCGGAGGCGGAACCACGGAAGTTTACACGTCCACCGGCACTTACCAGAGCTCGTGGCAGCCGACGATTTCGAGTTATCCGACGAGCGTAACTCCTGGATCGACTTACTCGATTTCGGGCACGCAGTTCAACGGATTGTCACAGGCTGGTGCGTTCGGAGATGAGTTCCAATTCGCAACCAACTATCCGCTCGTGCAGATTACGAACACGGGCACAGGTCACGTGTTTTACGCCAGAACCCACGGCCACAGCAGCATGGGCGTGGCTACTGGCTCGGCGACGGTTTCGACCAACTTCGACGTGCCCTCAACCATTGAAACCGGCGCGAGCACGTTGGTAGTGATCGCGAACGGCATTCCTTCCGCGCCGGCTGATATTACGGTTCAGTAAGGAGTTAACTTTAACTGATTAACTGCCCTTGCGTCTCCTGCGATTGGGAGATACAAGGGCAGTTCTTTCTTTGCATAAGTAGTGTTGTTTGCAGCCTTAGCAGTCTGCTGAAAACTCGCGACTCGTATCAGGGCATCGCTTTAGCGATGGCATAAGTCCTTCAAGTTTTCCAGCAAACCGCTAAAAGTGCTTTCTAAGATCGCCGAAACGATCTACCACCAGCAGACGCTGAGATGGCGGTGCGGTCGCGAGTTCCTCATGCTCCAGAATCCAGGTATTGCCGTGGGGAACGAAAACAGCGTGTAGACCCGCGGCTAGCGCGGGGTTGATGTCGGACTTCGGACTATTACCGACCATCCAGGTCGTGTCAACTGAGAGGCCGTACTTTGCGACAGCCGAGCGGTAAGTGGATTCATCTTTCTCGGCAACGATCTCGACGGCAGAAAAATATTCTTTCAACCCTGAGCGCTCGACTTTGCCCGATTGCTCGGCGGGATTTCCCTTGGTCATCAGGATGAGGTGGTGACGCTCGCCGAGATACTGCAGAGCCTCGGGCACGCCCGGAATAATCTCGATGGGATGATCGGCGATCTGGTGGGCGAAACTCCGGATGCGTTCATGCAGTTCCGGCGTGACCGGGTCGACGGAAAGCTTTTCAAAAGTCTCAACCAGCGCATGAGCGAAGCTGTGCAAGCCATAGCCGTGTTTGACGATCGATTCCCGCTCCACGTCGTTGAGCACCAGGCGGACCGCCTCGGGCGAGTGTTCGCGATGGTCAAGGAACGAAATGAACTTGGCGATCGCCCGCTCGAAATAGATATTATTTTCCCAGAGCGTGTCATCGGCATCGATGAGCAAAGTCTGGGCGCCGTTCTCTCGCCGCATCTTTTTATGATAACGGGCTGGGTGGATTCACGACACTGGCCGCGAGCACGAGCTTCGCGCTACGAGCGTGCAAAGAGCCGCTACGCTTGGGACGATAAAGATAAAGGTGTGAGAAGAGAGGTCGTCAGCCCGCTCGCAGCTCGCGGCTCGTAGCTCGCAGCGCTCTTACACCCACTCTACCCGCGGCCTCTGAGGAATAATGCCTGCCTTGTGTCCCATATCGAGCAGACGGCGGACGGCTTCCCTGCCGTCGTCTCCGTAGTCGAGGGTGCGCTCGTTGACGTACATGCCTACGAATTTATCGGCGAGTTGAGTATCAAGATCGCGGGCAAACTGCATGGCATACGAGAGCGCTTCTTCACGATGATCGATGGCGTACTGGATGCTCTCGCGGAGCGCTTGCGTGACGCTGGCTATGGTTTCGGCACCGAGCGATCGGCGGATGGCGTTTCCTCCGAGCGGCAAAGGCAGTCCGGTAACCTTCTGCCACCATCGGCCGAGATCGACCACGCGGTGCAGTCCCGATTTGTCGTAGGTGAGTTGGCCTTCGTGGATGATGAGGCCGGCTTCATGTTTGCCTTCGAGAATCTGTGGGATGATTTGATCGAAGGGGACGACTTCCACCTCAATGCCGGGCGCAAACAGTTCAAGCGCCAAGTAGGCGGTGGTGAGTTTGCCGGGCACAGCAATTCTCTTGCCTTTGATATCGTCCTGGGTAAACGGGCGAGTGGAAACCAGCATGGGGCCGTAACCGTCGCCCACACTGCCGCCACACGACATCAGCGCGTATTTGTCCTGAATATACGGATAGGCGTGGAACGAAATCGCAGTCACGTCGTAAATGCCGTCGCCTTCTTGCGCCTGCCGGTTCAGCGTCTCGATATCGCAAAGCGTGTGGCTGAATTTGAGTCCGGGCACGCGCACTTTGCTCGTGGCCAAACCATAAAACATGAAGGCGTCGTCGGAGTCCGGGCTGTGCGCCACGGTGATTTCACGAACTGGAGCAGATACTGTACTCATAAGATTCCGTAATCCTGTTCTATAACCTTCGCGATCGTTTTCCGGCCCTCAGATGCTAAAACCTGCACTCTTTGTTGCTCGGAATGGCAGGGCTGAAGTCGTGTCCTTCCCAGAACCGAGGCGACATGAAACCAGTCACTGCTGCGCAGAACGATATCGCTGCCAGCGCGCGGCGACACCGGCGGCCATCAGCACCTTGATAACTTCCGCAAACACAAACCAGTAGAGGCCAAATTTCAGAGCTAGAGAAACAGAGTGCGTGAGCACGGCCAGCCAACCGAGTCCGCTGGCAAAGAGCACCAGTTCCGCAGCTACAGCCGCGACGGCGGCCCAGACAAAACGGCGCGAGGTGTGCTCATAAATGTAGCCCGCGAGGAAAGCTACGAGCGGGTAGGCGAGCAAGAATCCGCCAGTCGGTCCGAGCAGGCGAGCGATCCCGACGCCAAGAACCAGCGAGGGACTGAATACGGGCAATCCGACCGCGCCTTCAAGCAGGTAGAGCGCGAGCGCGGCGAATCCACGGCGCGAGCCGAGCAGCAAGCCCACGGCGAGAACTCCGAAATTTTGCAGAGTCAGCGGAACCGGGGTGAAGGGCAGCGGAACGCTCACGCGGGCGCACAAGGCGACAAAAAGGCTGGCTGCGATCACGATGGCCGCCTGCTTCGCGTATTCCCTTGCGCGATCCTGTTCCCGAGTCACCGCCCGATTGTGCTGGCCGAGAATTTGCGAATCTGCTTGCGACATGGCTTTCCTTTCCTTGAGCGGATATTGTGACGGATCTTCGTCACGAGTCTTCGTCACGAACTCGGCGGACTTCCGGGGAGATCAGGCCTCAGGCGACGAGTGGTCGAGGCCATCGTGTTCCGCTTTGTGGGCCGCCGAGCGCTTCATTTGCTGGCGGACCCGCATATAGATCGTAAGCGCAACCGACACGACCACCACAGTACTGACTCCCAGTATGAGAAACCACCAGAGCATCCGCACAACGTATTTAAGGATAGCAGATGCGCGCCGGCAACAACGTGCGCTGCATCACCGACTGCGGGACGATGTTGGATCGACGTCAGGCTTTGGCCGCTGGCTTATGCGCCTTGGCCAGCGCTTTGCGGCGGTTCTCCACATTCTTCGAGACCTTCTCCAGGCGCTTGCGGGCGGTCTTCGATCCGGTCGCAACCTGCTCGATATGCAGAAACATGTCGGAATTGTTGAGCTTCTCGCGGATCTCTTTCAGGAAAGGATGGATCTTGGCAAAAATAAAAAACATTTCACCGCTGCAGCCGGGCTGCACAAAGAGTTCTTCGTTGAGCGCGCCCTGCAACACAAACGTCGCCGCCATGTCCCAGTAGCTGTGGACCTGGCGCAGCCAGGCATTCTCCTGACTGCCGAATGAGTTCACGAGTTTGACAAAATCGTCGGCGCTCTGCGGCCAGAATTCCACCACCAGAAAGTTTCGTGCCTTGCGCATCTCCGCCTCGCGCCGGAGGTCGTAGAGTTTCATAACCAATTGCGCATCGTGTGGAGTCGCCTTCTTTGCCATATTTTTCGCCTCGTTGTTGATCTCTTAACGTCTTATCTTTCTCTAGCGTCTGTCTTTTCTAAATTCTTATCCTGACAGTTTGCGCGTCAGGCCTTCGAAACGTTCGCCGCCGCCACTTCGATAGCGCGTTCGTAATCGCATTCTTTATTCGGACATGCGATGACCGGTCCATCTTTCCGCATTCGCTCCACCAGGTACGCGTGCCCGCATTCCGGACACTTTTCAGGGATAGGCTTCGCGGCGGAGGTGAATTTGCATTTGGGATAATTTCCGCACCCGTAAAAAGTGTTGCCTTTGCGAGCGCGTTTTTCGACGAGTTCGCCTTCTTTGCATTCCGGACACTTCACGCCGATGAAATTCTGCTTCACAAATTTGCAGTCGGGATATCCGCTGCACGAAGTGAATTCGCCATAACGCCCGTGCCGTAGAATCAGGTTGCGCTTGCATAGCGGGCAGGTTTCATCGAGCGGAATATCGGGAACCTTCTTGCCCTGATCGAGCCGCCGCGTCGTCTTGCAATCGGGATAGCCGGTGCAGGCCATGAACTGGCCGAAGCGTCCGCGCTTGAGCACCATGACGCGGCCGCAGTTCTCGCAGTATTCCTCTTGCGCCGTCTCTTGAATATCGGCCGAGTCGAGGTCGGGGAGATTGATCGGATTCTCTTTGGTGAATTTGCAGCTGTCGGGATTTTCCTTGTCGTAGGTGCTGCAAGCATAGAACGACCCGTGCTTGCCCCACTTGATGACCAGCGGCGCGCCGCAGAGTTCGCACTTCTCGTCCGTCGGCTTCTCCATACGCTTGATATTTTCCATGTGCTTCTCGGCGTAGCGGAGATCCTTGGAAAATTTCTGGTAAAACTCGGTGAGCGCGTCGTTTCCCGTCTGCTTGCCTTCTTCAATCTCGTCAAGTTCTTCTTCCAGGCGCGCGGTGTATTGGAAGTCGAAAATATCTTTGAAGTTCTCGACTAGCAGATCGGTAACCACCAGGCCAATTTCGGTGGGCACGAACTTGCCACCGATTTTCTGCGCGTACTGCCGCTCCTGAATGGTGCTCAGAATCGTGGCGTAGGTCGAGGGACGGCCGATGCCGCGTTCTTCGAGTTCCTTCACCAGCGAAGCTTCGTTGAAGCGCGGAGGCGGCTCGGTGAAATGCTGTTCAGGCAGAAGCGATTTCAGCGTCAGCTTCTGTCCGGCCTCTAGCGGCGGAAGCTTGTGCTTCAGTTCTTCGTCTTCCTCGTCCTTGCTGTCCTTGGACTCTTCATAGACTTTGAGGAAGCCGTCGAACTTCATCACCGATCCGGTAACGCGGAACCAGAAGACGTTGCTGCCTGATTTGGCATCGATATCGACCGAAGTCTGATCGAACACAGCAGGGTTCATTTGCGAGGCGACGAAGCGCTGCCAGATCAGCTTGTAAACTTTGAATTCATCCTCTTGCAGATATTGTTTGACCTGGTCGGGATGGCGCGCAGCCGAAGTCGGACGAATGGCCTCGTGCGCGGCTTGCGCTTCTTTCTTCTCCTTATATGTGTTGGGAGAATCGGGGAGGTATGGCGCGCCGTACTGCTCGGAGATGTACTCGCGAACTTCGGTAATCGCCTCGGGTGCGACCCGAGTGGAATCGGTTCGCATGTAGGTGATCAAGCCGACCAGTCCCTCGTCGCCGATTTCGACACCTTCATAGAGGCGCTGCGCGATCATCATGGTGCGCTTCACACTGAAGCGCAGCTTGCGCGAGGAATCCTGCTGCAGTTTGCTGGTTGTAAACGGAGGAGTGGCATTGCGACGCCGCTCTTTCTTTTCGGCTGAGCGGACAACCCATTCGGCCTTTTCGAGCGCCAGGCGGATTTTTTCCGCGTCCTCGCCGTTCGTGATTTCGATCTTCTCGTCGCCTTTGCCGAGGAACCGGGCGTCGAATGCAGGAGGCTTAGCGGCGGCGAGATTAGCGTCAATCGTCCAGTATTCTTTTTTCTCGAAGGCTTTGATTTCGCGTTCGCGGTCGACAATCAGGCGCAGTGCAACCGTCTGCACGCGTCCAGCGGATAGGCCGCGGCGGACTTTGTCCCATAAAAGAGGAGAAACCTGGTAGCCCACGAGACGGTCGAGCACGCGGCGGGTCTGTTGCGCGTCGACGAGATTCCTGTCGATGTCACGCGGATGCTCAAAAGCGGCTTTGACAGCACGTTGCGTAATCTCGTTGAAGGTCACGCGGCGAATGCGCGCGCCGTCACCGATGTCGTCGATTTTCTTTTTGGCAGTCTTTTTGCCCTTCTTTTTCTTGGTCGAGTCATTCTTGCTCGAATCGCCGAGCTCGTCGGCGAGATGGGCGGCAATAGCTTCGCCTTCGCGATCAGGGTCGGGCGCAAGGTAGATGTGGTCGGCCGAGAGCGCGAGCTTTTTCAGCTTGGCGAGGACTTTCTCTTTTCCGGGAATGACAACGTACTCGGTTTCGAAATCGTTATCGAGATCGACCCCGAGGCTGCTTTTGGGCAGATCTTTCACGTGGCCGAAAGAAGCATCGACCGTGAACCCCTTCCCCAGATACTTCTGAATAGTTTTCGCCTTAGCCGGCGATTCGACAATGACTAGACCTTTGGACAATGTTCTCCCCAAATGTTAGCTATTTGACTCGAAGCTACCATGATTTGGCAAATTTCGCGAAACGGGTAGAAGGCTCCGAGCTACGAGCCGCGAGCTTCGAGCGTACCAAATCATTACCGAATTGCTGCTTCCTTGACTAGGCGGACCGGCTGAACCTGCTGAATCAGTGCCGTCAGCATTCGTTGAACTTCATCGGTCTGCTTGGCGAGTAATCCGTGCACGGCTTCCGATAGCAGACCCAAATCGTATGCAAGCAGCAGATGATACTCAAGCTCTGAAGCCGAACCGCGGGCGATGTGCAAAAAACGCGTCAATTCTCCATCAGACTTGCGTCCGGCGCCTTCCGCGATGTTTGCTCCGATGGAAGACGCGGCGCGGCGCATCTGGGAGGTTATTCCAAAGAGCTCCTCTTTGGGAAATAGTCGCGTCGCTTTGTATATATCGATAGTCAAGAAATGGGCCTTGGACCATACGCGTAGATCTTTGAAATCCTTCACAAGAAATCTCCCTTCGCGAATTCCTGCCCGCGATCTTTCAGGGTTGCTCGAAGCTCGCAGCTCGTGGCTCGCAGCGCCTTCAGAAGCTCTTTACAAAATTCTTCCCCGGCAACTGCCGGATCTTGCCATTCAACTCCAGTTCGAAGAGCGCGGCGAAGATTTCTGAGGACGACATTTCGTTTTCCAGCAGTTCGACTAGCTGATCGATGTGCGTCGATTCATCGGCTTTGAGCAACCTGAGGATGTTTTTCTCGTGGGGCGAGGTCGCCTCGTCCGGGAATAGAGATGCGGTTTCGGGCTCGGGGGATTCATTCTGCTGGGAACTGAGCGCCGCCTGCACCTCGGCCGGCAGTTCTTCCCACACATCTTCCCAAGTGGCGACGAGCTTTGCTCCCTGCTTGATCAGCGTGTTTGGGCCCCAGGAATTTTTGTTGGTCACATTACCCGGGACGGCGTAGACATCGCGATTTTGCTCAAGGGCGAGGCGCGAGGTGATGCGCGTGCCGCTGTATTCCGCGGCCTCCACGACGAGCACGCCGGCGGCCATGCCGCTGATGATGCGGTTGCGAATAGGAAAATTTTGCGGGGCCGGCGAGGTTCCGACTGGGAACTCGGTGATCAGCGCGCCCCCGAGGGCTACGATTTGTTCGGTAAGCCGCGTGTTCTCCTTCGGGTACATGACGTCGATTCCGGTGCCGAGGACGGCGATGGTCTTTCCCTTGGCAGCGACCGCGCCGCGATGCGACGAAGTATCGATACCGCGCGCTAGACCGCTGATAATCACGAGACCGCGAGCGGCGAGGTCGGTGGAGAGGCGTTCGGCCATGCCGCTGCCGTAAGGAGTGGGATGACGCGTTCCCACCATCGCAATGCCGGGCTGGGCCAGCACTTCGACGCATCCTTTGACGAAAAGAATTACCGGGGGGTCGTAGATTTCCTTCAGCCGCGCGGGATACTCAGGATCGGCGAGGGAAATAATTCTCGCGCCCGCCTCAACCGCCTTCAGGCATTCCTGCTGCGCGAGTTCGAGCGACTTTCCCGTGGCCAGCGATTGCGCGGAGACGGCGCGCATCCCCATGGCTTCGAGTTCGGTCAAACTGGCCCGGAAGACGCGCTCGGCAGTGCCAAAGTGCTCGATCAGTTTCCTGATGCGTGACGGCCCCAATCCCTGAGTGAGGGCCAGCGCCAGCCAGTAAGTGCCTTGTTCAGACGCGGGGTTCTTGGCCGCAACGGCTGCATTGGACATATTCTGATCGCGGGAAAAAAGCTGCGAGCTACGAGCTTCGAGCCAAACCCGAACGAGCCTAGCTCGGAGCTCGCAGCTCGCGGCGCTTTTTCCTCGTCAACTCAGCAGTATCCGCTACTCGGACCGCTGTCAAGGATGCCGCGCACATCACTTTTGGTAGAATTCGTAAAGTGATGAGCCGGTTAAGGATCTCGGCTATTTCCTACCTGAACACGGCGCCTCTGATGTGGGATTTCGAGCATGCCGAAACGGGCGTGGGCGCCAATTTTGACATTTCCTACACCATCCCGTCGGCCTGCGCCGAGGCCTTGCGTGCGGGCACGGCCGATATTGGCATCATTCCGGCGGCGGCTTACACCACGGTTCCGGATCTCGTCATCATTCCCGACGTGGCCATTGCGGCCCGGCGTGCGGTGCGGTCGATTCTCCTAGTTAGCAAAAAAGAGGTTAACAGAGCGCCCGACGCTGGCATTTCGCGAGATCGAGATCAGGATAAAGACAACTGGATCGGACAGGTGCGCACCGTGGCGCTCGATACTTCTTCGATGACGTCGGTAGCGCTCGCTAAAATTCTGTTTGCCAAATGGCTGGGCGGAGTGCGCGACTATACGCCGATGGCTCCCGATCTCGATGCCATGCTCGGCGCTTGCGACGCGGCCCTGCTCATCGGAGATCCGGCGCTGCAAGTCGACCGCACCCGCTACTTCACGCTCGACCTCGCCGAGGAATGGGTAGCGCGCACGGGAAAGTCATTCGTCTTTGCCTTCTGGGCGATTCGCAAACAGGCGCTTGCTGGACGAGATGGAGCGGAGATCGCGGAAATTTTCAAGAAGTCGCGGGATCATGGCCTGTCACCGAAAAAACTGGAAGCGATCGCGCAGGGGTGGGCGCCGCGTCTGGGATTGACGGTCGAGGCAGTGCGCGTCTATCTCACGCATAATATCCATTATTATCTCGACCCTCCCTGCCTGGAGGGGCTTGAGCTTTACTACCGTCTGGGCGCGGAAGTCGACGCGCTGCCGCCAGCACCCGAGCTGCGTTTTATCTAGGCTCGGTCGATCTGCGGCTCGGCTGCTCTGCGCCGCTCAGATATGTCTTCCGGTTGCCGCCGAGCGTATCATTCCCATGAATCAGAGGTGGGTCATGGATCGACAAGCTCTGGATCGACAGGGTCTGGCTGCCAGGATCTTGAAGATTGATGGGATATTGCTCCTAGTGGTCGCGGCCATTCATCTCGCGGCGACGCCATTGGCGCTGAACTTTATTTCCAGTCAATCGACTCCCGATGCCTGGGCCCAGATCAAGCCGCCATTCCTGTTGAGCTTCGTTGTGGTTGGCATTCTGCTGATTCCTCTTGGATTGAGCACTTATTTCTGTGCGAACTCGCTGCGGCGTGGTGAAACCTGGGCACGCACGATCTGCTGCTTCAACGCGGTCAGCGTCCTGATGTTGCCGCTCGCCCTGATCCTGACGATGCCTGTTACATACTTCCGCGCGATTCCTTTTCTTATAGCTGCTATTCTGGTCTGCATCGTCGCAATCTCAATGGCAGCACCTCTCGTGCTCTCGCGGCCGTCAAGGTTGTCATCCGTAATTCCGTCCCACATGCCGCCAGCCTAGGACCCAGCGGCGCGGCTGCTGCACGCCGGAGAAAGTAAGCTCGACTTCTTGCGTTGCAACTTGCATGCCGCAAACCTGCTCTAATAAGGATCATGCACTGGCTTGCGATCGCGCTGCTGGCGTCGAAGAAGAGCACGCTGCGATGGCTGATTCATCTCGGCGGTCCCAGTCTGATTTTGCTGGGGCTCGTCGACAACTCGGTCATCCCTTTGCCGGGGAGCACGGACGTCGTCACTATTCTGCTGGCCGCGCATCATCGCGAACCGTGGGTTTACTACGCCATCATGGCGACGGCTGGAGCGCTCATCGGCGGCTATCTCACCTATCGCATGGCCCGCAGCGGCGGCAAGGAAGCTCTGGAAAAAAGGTTCTCGCAGAGGAAAGTGAAGAGGGTTTATGCGATTTTTGAACGCTGGGGATTTGCGGCGGTTGCGATCCCCGCCATATTGCCACCGCCGTTTCCAATCGTGCCTATGCTTCTAGCCGCAGGCGCACTGCAGTATCCCACGAGGAAGTTTCTCCTCGCTCTGGCCGTGGGGCGAGGCATTCGGTTCACCATCCTCGCTTATCTCGGGTACTACTACGGACGGCACATTGTGGAGTTCTTTGCCGAGTACTATTGGCCGGTGCTTATCGTTCTGATCGCGTTTTCGGCGTTGGGCGCGCTGTATGGGCTGTATCAGTACAAACGCTGGCAGAAGAACAGCGCGCCGAAAGCTGCTCGTCCGAAGATACGGCCTCGCGAGCGGACCGCGTAGCTGAATCATTCGGTGGAGGGACGGGCGTCTCGCCCGTCCAGCCGGGAGGGGACGCCCGGCGCTCCATTGCCAAGCTCGCCTCTACCGTCTCCGACCAGCTAAAATACCTATTACCGTGGGGTGAAGGGATGTCCCTGACTAAACAGCAAGCTTTGGAGATGTTTCGGTCCGACGATCTCATCGGGATTGGCATGGAAGCCGATGCGGTGCGCCGCAAGCTGCATCCCGAAGGCACCGTGACTTACATCATCGACCGCAACATCAATTACACGAACTTTTGCACCGAATATTGCACATTTTGCGCCTTTTATCGTCCGTTGAAAGGACCGGCAGCCGCGGAAGGGTATATCCTCGATTTCGACACCATCTACGAAAAAATTCGCGAGACCGTGGAACTCGGCGGCACGGGCGTGCTGATGCAGGGCGGACTGCATCCAGACCTCAAAATCGACTGGCATGAAAAGATGCTCAGCGGCATCAAACAGCGCTTCCCGAAAGTGCATTTGCACTGCTACTCCGCTTCGGAAATTCTGGCGATTGCCGAATACAGCAATCTCAGCGTGCGCGATACAATTGCGCGGCTGCGCGACGCTGGACTCGATTCGATCCCCGGCGGCGGCGCTGAGATTCTTGACGACGAAGTCCGCTACAAGATCGCGCGGCTGAAGTGCCTGACCGCCGATTGGCTGCTGGTGCATCGCACCGCGCATCAGCTCGGCATGAGAACCACGGCTACCATGATGTTTGGCGTCGGCGAGTCCATCGAACACCGCATCAACCATTTTCAGTGTCTGTATGATTTGCAGCAGGAGACGGGCGGCTTTACGGCGTTTATTCCCTGGAGTTTTCAGCCCGCCCACACCGCGCTCGGAGGACGGCACTGGGATGAGGCTACGGCGGTTGAATACCTGAAAGTGCTGGCAATTTCGCGGCTCTATCTTTCGAACTTTCTGAACGTGCAGTCGAGTTGGGTGACGCAGGGATTGAAAGTCTGCCAGATGGGCTTGCGCTTTGGCGGCAACGACGTGGGCTCGGTGATGCTGGAGGAGAATGTGGTGCGCGCCGCGGGCGTGACCAACTGCACAACCGAAGAAGAACTGCGACGCATCATACGCGATGCGGGCTTTCGTCCGGCGCAGCGCGACACCTTGTACCGGCAGCATTTTCTGAATTGAATCGCCATTACTAACGTAGGGACGGCCGCCCTCGGCCGTCCAGCGGGGATCTCTGATACCGACGGCCATGAAGCGCTCACTGGTTCTCGCCTTTTTCGTTGTTAGCGCATTATTACTGGCGAACGCGCAGGATCCCCCTCCCGCGGCGAAGACATCCTCCATCGCAGGGACCGTAGTAAAAGAGCCGGGCAGTGAGCCGCTCAAAAAAGTGCTGGTGCAGGTGATCGCGGAACATCAGGGTGAAAGCTACACGTCGTCGACCGACGCTGACGGCCATTTTCGCATCGACAATGTTGCGCCCGGTCGCTACAACATCTTCTTCGAAAAAACCGGATTTGCCGGAGTAAATGCGCGTGGCCTCAAATCCGACATCAATGTGCTCACCGTGCAAGCCGGGCAGTCGCTGGAAGACCTTCTGTTTCGAATGTTGCCCACGGCCGTCATCAGCGGGCGGGTCACGGACGAAGATGGCGATCCAATGCACGAAGTCAGGGTGTTCGTGCAAAGGAAGAAGCCCGGCAAGGCGGGGCGTGAGGGCGTCGGGATGGCGGGGACTAACGACCTGGGCGAATACCGCCTTGCCGGGCTATTTCCCGGCGAGTACTGGATTGTGGCCATGCCGCCGCCCGACTTTCGCGACTACGAGCGGCAGCGCGAGAAGTCGCCGCCGGAGGGCAATAACGCCGACAAGCTCGATACCCGCTATGTGACTACCTACTATCCGGGCACTTACGATGCGACCCAGGCCGCGACGATTAAGCTGAAGGCGGGTGACGAGATGCCGGTCAACTTCACGCTGGTGCCCGCCAGAACATATCGGGTTCGCGGCACCGTTGTCGGGGTCGCGCCCGGCCAAAAGTCGTCCGTGGAGCTGATTCCCAAGGCGGGCGACGCGGTCCGAGTGAACGCGGATGAAATCGGACCTGATGGCCAGTTCGAAGTGCGTGGCGTCGCGCCCGGACCCTATGTTTTGAGGGCATCGGCAGGCAGAGGAACGCAATCACTCATGGCGGAGCAGGAGATCAACGTCGTAGTCGCGGACGTGGACGGCTTGAGACTGTCTCCCGCGCCTTCCTTCGCGATCTCCGGTCATTTGCACAGCGACGGCGTATCAGATCTCACGCAGTACGTGGTCAACCTGCGCTTGGTTGATTTGCCCGAAGACCCGGGCTTCTTCATGTCTCAGGATTTTTTTGGCGGGAACGCAACGGTCGATCGGCTGGGCAATTTCGAGTGGAAAAATGTCAATCCCGGCAACTATATCGTGCAGGTATACGGAGGCGACCCGCAGAGCAGCTATTACCTGAAATCAGTAACCCTCGGGGGGCGAGATGTGGCTACAGGATTCACGGCAAGCGGGCCGGCTGCTCTTGAAGTGCTGGTCGGTTCCAAGGGAGGAATCGTCGAGGGAACGGTCGTCGAAAAAGAAAAAGACGTGGACGATGCGCATCCCGCCGTCAACGCCACGGTGGTGGCCGTGCCCGAGGAAAAGTACCGGAAGATTCCCAACCGCTTTGTAAGCGGCACGACCGATCAGCACGGACGGTTTTCGATTCGTGGCCTCGCTCCCGGCAGCTACACGCTCTACTCTTGGCTCGATCTGGAAGAGAGCGTGTGGCGCGACGCGGATTTTCTCAAATCGCAGGAAGCCAATGGCACGGCGGTAAAAGTGGAGGAAGGTTCTGATCAAAAAATCGAATTGAAGCTAAGTCCGGCGGGCGAAGATTGGCGGTAGGAGGATTGGCGGTAGGGCTCGTCAATCATGTTCATGTTGAGACGGGCTGCGCCCACTTCGACGGGGCCCTTCGGCTCCGCTCAGGGCAGGCTCGGCCCGTCCCCACACGTGCACGCCGTTATGTTGAGTCCGCCCACTGCCTCATCTCACGCGGATCGGGCACCCTCATCAACTTGGGCGGCGCGAGAATCCGCATCGTCCACAGGAGATCGTCGAGCGAGGTTCCAAAGCCGAAGTGGGCATCGACAAAGGCCAGCTCAGTGGACGGCAATTCGGCGCGGCCGGAGATCAGCACCACGGGAACATCCGGCACCAGAAACTTGATCTCCTGGGCTAAGCGCGAGCCCGACATTGAAGGCATTTCGTAGTCCAGAAGCGCCAGATCAAAATAAGTTCGTTTGCACAGAGCAAGCGCCTCGATAGGATCATTTTTCGCGATCACCCGGAACCCACACTGTTCCAGGACACTGGTTAACAACCGGCTGGATTTGGGATTGTCGTCCACGTAAAACACTGTCGTTCGGCTTTCCATTTGCAAACCTCCGTTCCTATCCTGAAGAACGCACGCCGGCGCTGGCCTTGCGATTACTTTGGGCAAAGATTTGTAAAGGATTAGGACGGATTCCGAGGGGCTCTCTTGTTGCTCTTTCGTAACTACTTTACAAAACTCTATGAGAACCCTGGTTCGGCGGGGTTTAGCATTCAATCGAGTTGGCTGGGAGTAATAGCATGATCAAAATGAACTTCCTACTTGCAACATTTCTTCTCGCATCGCTGGCGTTTGCACAAGACCAGTCTTCTGGCAGCGGCAAGGTCCCTGCGTGCGGCGCGCCGGACAGCCGATTTGATGTAAAAACGGATACGCGACGTCACACCGCACAACCGGAGCCAGGGAAGGCACTGGTGTATTTCATCCAGGACGATTCAGATTACGCTTCGAGACCTAGACCCACCGCCCGCGTGGGCATTGATGGCCAGTGGGTCGGTGCAACCCACGCCGACTCTTATTTCTATTTTTCTGTCGATCCAGGAGTTCATCATATCTGTGCCAGCTGGCAAGACACAGAGGAAACGAGGCACAACACAGCCGCCGCTCATTTCACCGCAGAGACGAATCGCGTGTACTACTACCTGGCGAGAGATTCGTCACCGTACGGCGGATCGGCGTTCATCACCTTGAACGTTTTGGATAGCGACGAAGGCCAGTTCCTGTCAAACGAACTAGAGTTCAGCGCTTCGCAACTGAAGAAGTAGTGCTCGGAATCCACAGCGCGGATGGCGATCGTCAGCTATGCGTTGTCGTACAGCTGGCGACCGCCCGCTGTCGCTCTAGTACGTGAACGACTGAAGCGCGTTCCCCTGCGTTCCGTCTGGGCCGGCCGAATTGACGAATCCACTGCGATTGCTCGGATTCAATGCGATGTACGTCCCGATCACACTCGAGTCGTCCGAGAAATTGAACCCGTTCAGCGACTCCACGAAATTTCCTTTCGTGTCATAGACCTGGATGCTGCTCCCCGACGCCGTTCCTGACACCTGCTGGGCCACGAAAAACAGCTTGTTTACCGGGTCGAACTCCACATCCGTTCCGCTCGTCAGTTGGCCCGCATCCGGCAGCGCTACCAAAAATCCAGTCTGCGTGGCCAGGTCGTAGAACGTAATGTTGCCATTCAGCTCCGTCGCCGTGACCGCAATTCCGTCCTCCGAATCGACGGCAATCCCATTTACAGAACCCGGACCCAGCGGCGGCTCCGGAACCCCAGTGAACTCGGTCACCTCGCCCGTCGTCAGATTCGCCAGTGCGATTATCGGCGCCGGACCGCCGACCGCTCCCGTCGATGACGCGATCACCGCCTGGTTCGTCACCGTGTCGTAGGCCATGACCGGCGAGTAGTTGAAACCAAAAATCTCATCGTTGAGATCGACTTTCTTTCCAACGGTTTTTGCCGCCAGGTTTGCCGCGAACACAAAAGAAGTAAACTGGCCATTCTCAAACGCAAACACCGCCGTGGTCGGGAAACCCTGGTCGCGGCTCACTCCGATAATAATGTCGTCCTTCGTAAGCCGCGCCTTCCATGTACCGGTGAACTTGTTCGCGTCCACTGGATTTAATTCTTCATACACCCGCTTCGTAATGTAAAGCTGGGGCACGATCTGATGCTCCACCAGCCCAATGCTTGTTCCGACGATTCCGTGCGTCACAAAGTCGTCGAGAGAGTTATCCGACTTCTTCACCACCTTTACAATCTTTCCCGTTGCCTGATCGAAAGTTTCGACCGCAGCCAGCGTGTTGCCGTTGGGCAGGGTTTGGCCTTCACTGAACACGCCTTCGGTGCCGTTCTGGTCGATGTCGAAGCCGAAAATACTTCCGCCAAACTCGCTGTATACAAAAATTGGTCCCGCACCAATTTCCCGAGAGTCACCACGCTGCCCGTCAGTCACCTGAGCGCAGACCATGGTCGCACCCGCCAGGAAGAACACGCCCCATGCAGCCATCACCACCGCCCAACACGGCCGCGAAATTCTCTTCCGATTCATTGCCCCCACCTCTCCAACTTTTTTTCGAAATGCCATCTGACACTAAATAAAATGGTCCAGCGCAGACTAGCACCAGTACTCTTTCTTGATGTCATGGCCAAGTAACAAATTTGTGAAGATTTTGTCACCGAACCTGCCACGAAACATGATAACTCGGGCCGATGGGAGTGCTTCGCGGTTGCGTTTTACATGCTAGACTTCCCTTTCACCGCTGGCATCGAATCATAGGATGACCTTTCGCCAATCAATTCTCCCGTTGCTTTCCAAAGTCACCGTGGCCGTCGCGCTGCTTTCCGCACTGCTAGCCTGCGGCGATTCCAAATACCAGGCTCCCGCGATCGTGGTGACGTTTGACCTTAAAAACTATCCCCTTCCCGCCTCGCTCGATACTGGCGCCTACACCGCCGTCGCCGCAATTGTTACCAACGACCCCAAGAACGGCGGAGTCGCTTTCTCCTGCATCCCCGACACACCCACCGGAGCGTGTGGCACCTTTTCTCCAGCCAAAGCCGGCAGTGATGTTCCAGTTTGTTACCTGGCTCCCGATCAGGTTCCATCCGAGAATCCCGTGACCATAACCGCAACCTCGGTGACCGATCCCACCAAGTACATCTCGGCCACCATCACCATCGTGAGCGGCCCCTCTAACCCCTGCCCGTAACCGTGCCGTCCGGTATTTGACTTCCGGACACTTCCTCCGCAGAATAGAAGTAGTTCTTTAAAGGCCCATCCCACAAAGTGGGGGCGTCACGGCTTCGACGGAGATGCTTGCGGCCAGGAGGCATGCCGGGGTGCACACACCCGCAATCGCGTGCAAAATGATAATTGCCAATCAACAAATGGCATACGCAGCCTAACTAGTTTAGGCAGCCGCTCTCCACAGCTTTGCCCTTGGGCTGTGAGCGAGCGTCACACAGAGGGCTGCTCTTCCCGGCTACGTCTGGGCCGGGAGGCTAAGATTTCAGGCTAGCGGCAACGGTTTCTTGTCCGTTCTGAGCCGGTGACGCGAACGTCCTGGGGTAATGCCCAGGGCATGAACTGGAATAAGCATGTAGTCTCTTGACCAGTAACATTTTCGGACGCGGGTTCGACTCCCGCC
>JBAWFQ010000235.1:0-4546 GCA_049592035.1 Terriglobales bacterium | reverse complement strand
CCAATGCTGTGGAAATCAAGCTTTCTTATTACTTTTCATAGTTCTTCTCATGATTCCTCCGCTTCCATCGGCCGTGTCTTGGCATCCAACATCGTGTAAGCCCTGCTCAGTTGGCGGTAATTCTTCTATCGGATCCGACCGTCAATATAATGTCCATATAATATAAAGCCGTGGGGCACGACCAACCGTGCGCGATCCCTGACGAGGTATTCATGACCCTAACCGCGACCAATTCAACCGCGACCGCATCTCTCCGGCCACAGCCGGGAGAATACGCTCCCTACTATGACCGCTACATCTCGCTCGTCCATCCCAACCAAACCTCGGGCATCGACATTCTTGCCGCATTCGATGACCAGCGCCGCCAGATGCTTCTTCTGCTCTCCGGACGCCCCGAGACCGACGGCGATCTCCGCTACGCTCCCGGCAAATGGAGCCTGAAGGATGTTCTCGGCCACATTAACGATACCGAGCGCATCATGAGTTACCGTGCCCTGCGCATATCGCGCGGCGACCAGACTCCGATCGAGGGCTTCGAACAGGACGATTACGTCCGCAACGCTCCCTTCGCACAGCTTTCGCTGCCCGACCTGATCGAAGACTACATAGCCGTGCGCCGCGCCACCATCTCGTTATTCCGCAATCTGGACGAGGCCGCATGGACCCGCCGCGGCGTAGCCAGCAAAAATGAAGTGACAGTGCGAGCTCTCGCCTACATCATCGCCGGCCATGAACTGCATCATCGAAAAATTATCGAGGAGAAGTATTTGAAATAGAGATTTTGTAATTTGGTAATCGGGTAATTTTGCAATTTGAACATTTCTTCAACCCTGAGCTGAACAGATTTCCAGAAAGACTTGATTTGGGTGGCGCAGCGGTTCACCGCTTTTGATTTTGCTTTTGGGTGGCGCAGCGGTTTACCGCTGCGATTACCGCCGTCTTTTCAGTGCCGGCTTTAGCCGCTGAGGGTAACTGCGGCATGCACCACAATCAATCTGCGATGCCGGCGCGATTCGCAGATTACCAAATTGCCCGATTACAAAATTACAAAATGAGTTTTCTCTCCGATTCCGCCATCCTTCGCCACATCGCTCGCCAGCCCAAAAAGACGGCAAGCCACAAGCAACTGTTGCGCGAACTGGGCGCAAAGGGCGAAGCGCGCCGCGAGTTGACTGATCGCCTGTACGCACTCGTCGCCAAAGGCGAACTGCTGCAAGTCGACTCCGATCGCTACGCCATCCCGCAGCCCACGAAGGGACGAAACCTGCTAGTCGGCCGTCTCACCATGCATCGCGACGGCTTTGGCTTCGTGATCCCCGAAACCTCATCGCTCGACGAAAGCCTCAAAGCTCGCCTCGCTGGCGACATTTTCATTGCACCACACGCCATCGGATCCTCCATGCACGGCGACCGCGTATTGGTGGAAGTCTCCGCCATCCGCACCGACGGCCGAGCTGAAGGCCGCATCCTGCGTTCCCTGTCGCGGGCGCATCCAACGGTAGTAGGCATTTTCCACTACGGACGCCGCCATAACTACGTCAAGCCCATAGACGAAAAAGTGACGCAGGAAGTAGTAATCCCGCCAGGAATGGAAAATCCCACCGTAGCGCCGCCGTCCCCGGCGGCTGTCTCGGGGGCGTCTCGCCCCCGCAGCGGAGAAATCGCGGCATCGCCCGCCGAAGATCCGCACCAGCGCAAGCAGCAGGGCCGGCGGGACGCCAGCGCTACCTCCCGAGACCGAGTAATAGGCGAAGAAGCAAAGATCCACACGAACTGGCAGGACTTAGAAGGCGTGGTCGTAGACGTAGAAATCACCGACTGGCCCAGCGCCACGCAGCAACCGCGGGGCCGAGTCATAGAAATTCTAGGCGAAGAAAGCGACTTCGGAGTCGACGTCGAAATCATGATCCGAAAGTTTCACCTGCCCCACCGCTTTCCGCCCGAAGTGATCGAAGAAGCGCAAGCCATCGCATCCGAAATCCCCGAAGAAGCCCTGCGTCACCGCCGCGACTACCGCCACCTGCCCATAGTAACTATCGATGGAGAAACCGCGCGCGATTTCGACGACGCCGTTCACGTTCGCCAACTCGTAAACGGAAACTACGAACTGCAAGTCCACATAGCCGACGTGGCCCAATACGTAACCCCCAACTCACCGCTCGATCAGGAAGCCCGTCTCCGCGGCACCAGCGTCTATTTTCCCGACCGAGCCGTCCCCATGTTGCCCTTGGAGCTCTCGACCGACATCTGCAGCCTGCGTCCCGAAGTCGATCGCCTGGTCCTTTCCTGCACCATGGAGATCGACCACCAAGGCGAGATCGTAAGCTACGAAATCAACGAAGGCGTGATTCGCTCCGCTGAGAGAATGACCTACACCGCCGTGAATGCCGTAATCGAGGGCGAAGCCGTCGCGCGTCAGGAATATGCCAACCAGGTCGCCCACTTCGAACGCATGCGCGATCTGGCGATGATCCTGAATCGCAAGCGTCAGCGCCGAGGCTCGATCGATTTCGATCTCCCCGAGCCCGTCATCGAGTTCGACGAATTCGGAATGATGAAGAGCATCACCCGGTCGGAGCGCAACATAGCCCATCGCCTGATCGAAGAATTCATGCTCTCGGCCAACGAGTGCGTAGCGCACTATCTCGAAAATAAGCGCATAGCCTCGCTCTACCGTATCCACGAAAAGCCAGACGCCAAGCGGGTCTACGACTTCGAGGTAATCGCCGCCACCTTCGGGTACTCCCTGGGAGTAGGCGCCTTGCCCATCCAGCGCGTGCAACTGAAAGCCGACCGCCGCGAAGCCCGAGGCACCGGCAAGCGAGTCCGAGAAATCGAAGTTCCCAAAGAAGTCCACATCACCCCGCGCATGTATCAAAAACTCACCGAGAAGATCGCGGGCAAGCCGGAAGAAAGAATCCTAAGTTTCCTGATGCTGCGTTCGCTAAAGCAAGCCCGCTACAGCGAAGAAAATCGCGGACACTTCGCCTTGGCCGCCACGACTTACACCCATTTTACGTCGCCCATCCGCCGCTATCCCGACCTGATCGTGCACCGCATCCTGAAAGAAGTCCTGCGAGACTCGGCGGAAAAAACAGACGGCACTGTCCCGATAGGAACTTCGCAATCTCTACAGAATTGTCATCCTGAGCGAAGCGAAGGACCTGCTTTTCGCTCGCGCAAAAAAGAGGACGAGGAGGCGCCGCCATCCCCCTGGTCGAAGCGCCGAGACCGCGAAGCGCATCAGCAAGCCCTCGAACCTCTAGCCGGCCCAATCACCTTAGAAGAACTCCACGCCATCGCCGAAGAATCCAGCCAGTCCGAACGCCGCGCCGACGAAGCCGAGCGCGGCCTGATGGAATGGAAAAAAATGAAATTCATGGAGCGCCGCATCGGCGAACACTTCGACGGCCTCATCATCAGCGTAACCAAATTCGGTTTCTTCGTGGAACTAACCGACCTCTTCGTAGAAGGCTTAGTCCCGCTGAACACGTTAGAAGACGACCACTACACTTACCATGAAGCCACGCGCCAAATCATCGGCCAGCGCTCGCGCAAAACCTACAGCTTGGGCGACCGAGTGCGCGTGCTGGTAGATCGCATCGATCCCGTAGAGAAGAAAATTCAGTTCGCGGTAATAGAAGAAGAAGACGAGCCCCAGCCCGCACCCGCGCGCCGCCCCAAGCAACCTTCTAAGAAATAAATCACCGCTTCGAATCAGCGACCCAATAAGTGTTCCGGAACAAGAGCGTCAGATTAGAATCCGGCCGTCTGAGCTTCACCCGAACCCGATGCAACCCCGGATGCGGATTTTTCGGCGAAAAGCTCAGCAGATACCGGCTGTTGAGGTGATTTGCAAAGCTAAGCATGTCCGACTCAAAGCCCTTGCGTGTAGAAAACTGCTCGTACTCGCCGCCCGTCAACGAGGCCAGCGCCTTTGCGGAATTCTTTTTCATCGCGTTCCGAACCGCGACCAGTATCTCGAGCATACCCATCCCCTCATCCTTATTGAAGCCCCGCAAGGTATCCAGTTGCTCCGAAACATAAGGCGAGAACGGCAACGCGTAAACCAACGTGTGCGTCGTTTCGACCAGTCTCACCGCGTCGTCGATCTTGGCAAAATGGCTGCCATGATCGCGAGTCTCACTGATCAGCAGCAGCACGCGCTTCCGCCCCTCCGGCCTTCGACCCAGCATCTTCGCCGCATAGGCTACGGCGTCAAGAATAGCCGCCCCGTTGTCCCCCGGCTGCAGATCTTTCAGATCCGCTTCGATCACGTCGCCATTGTTCGTAAAATCCTGCACCAGATCCAGCTTGCTATCAAAGAGCAGCAACGCCGCTTCATTCCGTGGCCCGCTAAGTACCGGATCAAGCATCGCCGCCAAGCCCGCCATCCGCCCAAATTCCCGCTCCGCGCGGCGCCCGCACTGGACGGCGATCACCAACGATATAGGCTCAGCCTCCACGACTTCATCCAAATGAACCGCCTGCTCGACTCCATCATCCTCAATGATGAAATCTTCCGCGTGCAGCCCATACACCGCCT
>JBAWFQ010000234.1:0-3173 GCA_049592035.1 Terriglobales bacterium | reverse complement strand
ACCATCATGGGCGACCTCAACAGCCGTCGCGGCCGCATCCAGGGCATGGATAACAAGGCCGGCAACACCATCGTGAAGGCCGAGGTGCCCATGGCAGAAATGCTCACCTACGGCGCCGATCTCACTTCCATGACGCAGGGCCGCGGCAGTTTCTCGATGGAGATGCATCACTACGATACTGTCCCACAACAATTACAGGACAAGATTATCGAGAAGGCCAAGGCAGAGCGCGGCGAGGTGAAGGAAGAAGAAGAATAAGCCGGGTGCCGGGTGCCCCACCTTTCGCGCCTTTCGAAAGGTGGGACCACTACGCTATCCCCGTTTGGGATCTGGCGTCCCCCCACCGCAAAGTTAGCGGAACCGAGAAGACGTCCCGCATAATCGGCGCGTGGAAAGCAAGCCAGCCTAGCGCTTTCGCCGTAGACTTTGGCCTGCCCCTGCGCCAGCGATCATACACTGGCGCATCCACCCCGGCTGGCCGCAAGCTTCGCCAGGGTGTTGCCGCGACGCGAGGAGATCCAGTTCAGGACTCGTTTAGAATCTGTAGGTCAGTCCTCCGAGAACACGGACACCGTTGACACCTATGCCATGCACATCGGGAAGCCCTACTCCTGTATGGATGTAGTCAACTCCACCGCGCACCCACAATCCACCGGCTACGTGCACGTCAACGCCGCCTCCAGGCGAGAAGTAAAGTTTATTGATGCTAGTGTACTGAGTGTGGAATGTAGCATCGCCCATCGTGACGTTGACGAATGGTTGGAACGCTTGCGAATTACGGAAAGTGTATTGGAACCCTGCACCGTAGGTGTAGAGATGGGTGTTACCGAGGTCGGCGCCACCATATGCCGCGCTGACGTCGAAAAGGAACCCAAGATTCTTGGATGAGAACAGCGGGACGTTGACGTTCCCATCCCAACCGGTGTTAATGTTTTGGGAATTAGCGTGTGAAGTTCCACTGAAGGACAGGTGGGTGAACATGTAGTCACCATTAAGTTCGATCGAGTCCTGAGCGCTAGCGGTGACCACCAGCAGCATTAATGTTGCAAACGCGATTGCGAGAAACTTCATCTCTGATTTCTCCTTCTTTTATATAGGCGCAGCGGCCAGATCACATTCAATCTACGACAGTCATTATACGGAACGTTTAATATACCGCTGATACGCCGGGCAGTAAAGCCCATGTGCCAAAAGGGATACGGTTGCCGAGTGTAGCGCCGCCGTCCCGGCGGCTGTCCGCCGCCCCCATTTCGCAGGATTTCGTTCCCTCATCGCCCATTCTGGCGTACCATTCCCTTTTCTTCTTTCTTTGGTCCTTTAAGGAGGCACGGATGCCCATGCAGGTTCCCCCGATCTGCTGCCGCTTGTTCTTCCCGGCGCTGGTTCTCGTACTTATTTCTCAAACGGCCATGACTCAATCGGCAACGACTCAACCCTCCACCACCCCGGAATACAAGACCACAATACTGGAGCTCGACCACGCCTCCATCTGCGGATCGAATCTCGATGCGCTCCGCCAGGAGTTTACCGACGTCGGCCTGGCTCCCGACCTCGGCGGTCCTCATGGCAACGGCATTACCCAGATGGCCATGATTGGATTTGACGACGGCACTTACCTGGAGCTGATCGCTCCCATCAAGCCGGCCGTCACCTCCGGCTCCGACTGGGCGAAGTATATGTCGGAAGATGCCGCCACCTGCGCATGGGCAGTGAGCACCAACGTTTTGCTGCAGGAAGTGGATCGCCTGAAAAAAGCTGGTATTCCGGTGACCACTCCCGAACACGGCAGCCGCAAGCGTCCCGATGGCATGTCGATCGAGTGGATGAAGGCGGACGTGGGCTCGGGAACCGCAGGCTCCACCCTGCCCTTCGTCATTGAAGATCAGACGCCGCGCGCCTGGCGCGTCCAGACCTCACCCAGCGTCGCCGGATCTCCGCTCTACGGCATCGAAAACGTGGTCCTGGGCGTCAGCAACCTCGATGCTTCTATCGCTCTGTTCCGCAAAGCCTACGGCTGGTCGGAGCCAATCACCGAGACGCAAAAAGATTTCGGCAAACTAGCCTACTTTCCCGGCGAGCCCGTAATTCTAGCCGCTCCCGCCGGCGGAGGCTGGCTAGCCGAACGTCTAAGCAAGTTTGGCGAAATTCCGGTAGCGTATCTGCTAGGCACGCGCGATTTCCCAGCCGCAACCAAGAAGTACAAACTCTCCGGAACGAAAACCTGGTTCGGACAAAAAGTAGCCTGGTTCGACCCAGGAAAGTTGAAAGGCGTGCGCCTGGGAGTAATAGGCCAGTAGCAAAAAGAAGTACGTAGGACGGACGCATTCGTCCGCCCAGCGGAGCGAAGCTCCGCAAGCTTTTGCCGACAGCGCGAAGAATTGCGTCCCGCCGCGTTTCGCTTTACTATCGCCCTAGTGTCCGCCGCCAAAGACAATCCCGCCCTCCGCGTTCCTCCGAATACAAAAGACCGCCTCGTCTCCGCCGCCCCGGTCGAAGACGATTCCTCTTTCGAGCTCAAGCTCCGCCCACAGCGTCTGCAAGAATTCATCGGCCAGTCCAAGGTCAAAGAGAACTTGGATGTAGCCATCCAAGCCGCCAAATCCCGAGGCGAAGCGCTGGATCACGTTCTCCTCTACGGCCCGCCCGGCCTGGGCAAAACGACTCTGGCCAATATCATCGCCAACGAACTAGGCGCCGCCTTTCAACAAACATCCGGCCCCACGCTGCAAATCAAGGGCGACCTCACCGCGATCCTAACCAATCTCCGCGACCGCCAGGTCCTCTTCATCGACGAGGTCCACCGCCTGCAGCCCGCGCTAGAAGAGATCCTCTACTCCGCGCTAGAAGACTACAAACTAGACATCATGATCGGTCAGGGCCCGTCCGCCCGCACCCACACCATGGACGTGAAGCCCTTCACCTTCATAGGCGCCACCACCCGCGCCGGCCTGCTCTCTGCACCGCTGCGCTCGCGTTTTGGATTGCTCCTGCGCCTCGAGTTCTATACCCACGACGACTTGCGAGTAATAGTCGAGCGCTCGGCCGAGATTCTAGGCGTCCGCATCGATCGTCCTGGAGCCACCGAAATCGCCAGCCGTTCCCGCGGAACCCCGCGCATCGCCAACCGCTTGCTCCGCCGCGTGCGCGACTATGCCCAGGTGCGCGCCGCCGGA
>JBAWFQ010000233.1:0-8463 GCA_049592035.1 Terriglobales bacterium | reverse complement strand
GATTCCGGTGGAGAGCCCCGCTCTTCCGGTTGAGATATGCTCAGCACACGAAAATACACTCGAACGCGCAGGGAAACGGAATGGCCGACTCGCGAGACGTGATGAACATTCGCCAAGCTTCGCAGTATCTGGGAGTGAGTCCGGACACGTTGTACAAGTACGTGAACGAGCAGAAGATTCCGGCGTTCAAACTGGGCAACCGCTGGCGCTTCAAGAAATCGAAGATCGATCAGTGGATGGAAGAGCAATCGGTGGAAACAGATTCGCGAGGCAAGAAGAAAGTGCAGGCAGCGGGTAAAGCCGCTGGAACTTTGTAAACGAACTTCGTCAGTCAGCAGGTTAGAGAAGGGCGGGCACATGTTTGGAATGGGATCGAAAACGATAGTCGGTCTGGATGTAGGTTCTTCGAGCATCAAGGCCGTGGAACTGAGGAAGACGCGCACTGGGATCGAAGTGGCACACCTTGGACTGGAGCCGATCGCGCCCGACTTGGTGGTCGATTCCATGATCGTGGACTCGGGCCAGGTTTCGAGCTCGATCGCCAAGCTGTTCACCGATACGCAGATCAAGTCGAAGGCAGTGGCGACGGCGGTGAGCGGACACTCGGTGATCGTGAAAAAAATCTCGTTGCCCTCGATGAGCGACCAGGAACTGGCCGAGACCATCCAGAAGGAAGCGGCGCAGCATATTCCGTTCGATCTGGCCGATGTGAATCTCGACTACCAGATCCTTTCCGAAGATGCGAGCAGCCCCCAGATGGACGTGCTACTGGTGGCGGTGAAGAAAGACAAGATTCTGAACTACACCAACGTACTCTCGATGGCGGGCAAAACTCCGGCTATTGTGGATATCGATGCGCTGGCTTTGCAGAATTGCTACGAGTACAACTACGAGCCCGCGCCGACACAGGTGGTGGCGTTGCTGAACCTGGGCGCGAGCGTGATGAACATCAATATCGTCAAGGGAACGACGCCGCTGTTCCCGCGCGACGTTTCGGTGGGCGGGCATCAGTACACCGACTCGCTGCAGAAGGAACTGGATTTGAGCTTCGACGATGCGGAATCGCTCAAGCTGGGGCGCAAGGTGGGCACGGTGCAGGACGACGCCAAGACGCCGATCCTGCAACAGGTGACGGAAATCATTGTGCTCGAAATTCAGAAGACGTTTGACTTCTTCCGCGCCAGCGCGGCGGGCGAGCACATCGAGAAGATTTACCTTGCCGGAGGGTCGGCCAAGGTTCCGGGCCTGGTGGAAGCGCTGCGGCAGGAGTTTTCGATGCCGGTGGAATTGTTTAACCCGTTTCAAAGAGTAGTGGCTCCGGTGGAAGGCGCCGGGGCGGAGCTGGTCGAACAGAATGCGGGCCAGTTGGCAGTGGCCGTTGGTTTGGCCCTGAGGAGCTTTGAAAAGCTATGATCCGAATCAATCTGCTGGGTTCTCCGAAACCGAAGGGCAAGAAGAGCGCCGGACCCGCCGTCAGCATGCCCAGCTTCGAGCTGGGCGCTTGGGCGGGGCCGCTCGTGCAGGTGGCGGCGGTGCTGGCGATTGCCGGCGCGCTCAACTTCGGATACTGGTACCGGCTCGACCGGGAGAAGAAAACGATCGAAGCGCAAACCCGGGCCGCGGACCAGAAAAATCACGAACTCTCCGACATCAAGGTGCGCTTCCTGGAGAGACAGAAGCAAAAAGATGCGTATCAGCGGCGCGTGGATGTGATTGACCAGCTGCGCGCGGGCCAATCGAACAGCACGGTCAACCTGCTCTCGACGATCGGCGATACGGTCAACAGCACCGAGGCGGTGTGGTTGAACAGTATGACGGATCAGGGGACGAACATTGCCATCGATGGCACCGCGCTGAGCGCCGATGCCGTGGCCAACCTGATTTCCAACCTGCAAAAAACCAAATTCTTCAAGAACATCGAGATGAAGGAAAGCTTTCAAGACGAGGGTGTCAAGGACATGCAGGCATTTCAGTTTCAGCTGACCTGCACCAAGTCGTAAAGGCGGAACCGACTATGAATCTGGGCGAATTAACAGGGTTTAAGCTGTTCTTAGTTCTGACCGCGGTGGCGGTGGTAGCCAGCGGCGGCCTTTACTACACGGTCTATAAAACGCAGCGCGATCAAAACGCGGCGGCGCAGATCAAGCTGGATGCGAAGCGGCGCGAGAACGCGGAACTGGAAGCCTACAAGCCGAAACTGGCCGACATCGAGCGCCAGCTGACGAGCTTGAAGCAGCAACTGGAAATCGAGCGGCGCATCGTGCCCGACGATAAAGAAGTCGACAACTTCATGCGCATGGTGGACGGAGAAGCGCGGAAGGCTGGAATCGAAATGCGGCGCTATACGGCGAAGCCGACGGTCGCGAAAGAGTTCTATACGGAAGTCCCTTTCGAGGTCGAGTTCGACGGTCCGTACTACTCGATGCTGGGCTTCTTCGACCGTTTGGGAAAAGTAGAACGCATCGTCAACGTCTCGGGTTTGGCGGTGGCCTCGACCCGCAAGCCAGGCGACGCCAAGACCAAGCATACCTATCAGTACGCGCCGGGCGAGAGTGTGGTGGCCACTTGCCTGACCACGACGTATTTCAGCCATGATCTGGACCCGGGAGCGCCGGCCGGTCAGCCGGCAGCACCGGGGAAGAAGTAGGAGGGACAGGATGAAGAAGCCGGCAATCACGATCGCGGCGGCAATTCTGGTTTCGGTACTGGGCGCGGGCCTGGCCTGGGCGCAGAGTCCCCGCATTATCCAGAACACGCGCGACACCATGAATGGAGTGAGCAGCCAACAGAAGGCCGCGTCGAACGAGGCTCTGCGCGTTCACGAAAGCGCTCCGTCGGTGGCCGCCGCTACTCACCCTGCGAAGAAACCTGCGTCGGCCGCAGCGAAGGCTTCTTCATCCTCACCGGCGCACGCGCGTGCGGTGGAAGCAAGAAAAGAGCACCACCAACACTGGAGACGGGGCGGGGCAGTGTTAGTCGGGGAAAGTGTGCAGGGAGACCCTGCTGCGGCTCACCCGGAAGAACAGCCAGTGGACGGCGCCGCTAGCGCGGACGGAACTCCGGGAAGCGGGGAAGGCGGGAGCGCAGCGAGCGATGAGGTCGTTCCCGACAGCAAGTACGCCGCAAATGGCAGACGGGATCCTTTCATTAGTCCGGTGGTGAGCCATGCTGGCGGTTCGGGTTGCAGCACGGGCAAGAAGTGCCTGGAAATCGGCGCCATCAACCTGCGCGGCGTGGTACATGCCGAGAGCGGCTTCATTGCGGTCGTGAGCAACGGCATGAACAAGGCTTATTTCCTGCGCGAAAACGATCCGGTGTTCAACGGGTATGTGGTGAAAATCACGGGCGACAGTGTCGTTTTCCAGGAAACCGTGCAGGACCGATTGGGCAAGACGTTTACGCGGGAAGTGGTGAAAAAGATTACAACTCCGGCGGTGTAGGCCTGGAGGCAAGAGCAGGGAAGAGTTCGACGATCACGTTCTAGGAAACACATGGAGGCCATAGGGCCTCGCATGGGGAGATAGGGAAATGCGAAAGCAACTGCTGGGTCTACTGGTTCCGCTGATGGCGTTCGTAGCGATAATGAACGCCGCCGCGGCTGACACGACGGGCAAGGGGGTGTCCGCGAGCGCTCGTTTGAAAGCGCTCCAGGTCGCCAACAGCCAGAACGGATTGCGGGTCGAGTTCAAGGCGCAGGGCACGTTGGCGCCCAAAGTGTCGACTCTCGAGTCTCCGGCACGCATCGTCATCGACCTTCCCAATACCGTGATGGCCACGGCGCAGAGCCACATCAGCGTGGGCCGGGACGGCGTGAAGGACGTCCGTGTGGGCATGGACGGGCAAGTTCCGCCCAACACGCGAGTCGTCATCGATCTGGAGAATCTGGATCATGCCGCCAGCCGCGCGCACGAAATGGTGGCAGGCCCGGACGGCAGCTTCATACTTGAAATCCACAATGCCGTGCTGGCTCATCGGCAAGCGGCGGTGCCGGCTGAAAAAGCGGTGGCCGTGACGGCAACGCCGAAACCGGCGCTGGCCTCGGCTCCCGCAGCCTCGGCTCCGGTGACCCAGGCCGCAAACACGCCGGCCGTGGCGGCAAACACAGAGAAGCCAGCGGACCTGGCCTTCGTCGAGCCCAAATTCTCGGTGCAAACCAAAGACGGCAAAGCTGACGTCAAAGCTGACGACAGCGCCACCAAGCCAGCCGCGAAAGCGGAGGAAGCGGCAAGTCGTTTCGCCGACAAGACAGCGGCGGAACTGGTTGCCATCACCAGCCATGCCGCGATGGGACAAGCCGGGGGCACGGTCCCCGTGCAGCCGGCCGTGAATCTGGCGGCGGAGCAGAAGACACAGATGGAGCAGCCGAAGCCGGCGACCAACGGGTCGAAGTACACCGGCGAACCCATCTCGGTCAACCTTAAGGATGTAGACCTGAAAGATTTCTTCCGGCTGATTCACGAAATCAGCGGTTTGAACGTGGTGCTCGATCCCATGATTCACGGCAACCTGACGATCGTACTCGATGACGTGCCGTGGGATCAGGCGCTGGACATCGTGCTCAAGAACAACGACCTGTCGCGGCAACTGGAGGGCAATGTGCTGCGCATCGCGACCGTCGAGACCTTGAGGAAAGAAGCCGAAGGCCGGCGCGCCCAAATCGATGCCGAGGCGCTGGCGGTGGATAAAGTCAGCATCACCCGTTTCCTCAGCTACGCGCACGCCAAAGACCTGTTGACGCCGCTCAAGAAGTTTCTCAGTCAGCGTGGCGACATTGTTGCCGACGATCGCACCAACTCGATCATTGTTTCCGACATTCCAGCGGTTCTGCCGCAGATCGACCGCATTATCCAGCAGATGGATCGCAAGACGCAGGAAGTGGAAATTGAAGCGCGTGTAGTTGCGGCCACACGCAACTATGCCCGCGACATCGGCGTGCAACTCGGCCTGGGCTGGGGTAACGGCACAACCTCCATCGGTGGCGCGCCCAACGTTGGCTCGTCGTCGGTTTATCAAGGTGTGCAAAGCCCCTTTTACTACACCACCAGCAGCGGCTCGTCGGGCAGCTCCATTCCGCTGTTTTCCAACCTGGGCGCAGTCGGGCCGAGCAGCGGTCTGCAGTTGATCAACGCTACCAACAACATGCGGATCGACATGATTCTTACCGCGGCGGAGTCGCGCGGTTTGCTGAAAGTTCTTTCCCGTCCGCGCATTGTGACGCAGAACAACATTCAGGCGGTGGTGAAGCAGGGTTTCAAAATCCCGATCATGACCGCGGCTTCGCTGGGCGCTCCGGCGACCGCGACCTACGTGGATGCTTTCCTGCGCTTGACGGTGACTCCGCAGATCACATCGGAAGGAACCATCTTCCTCAATGTGGACGTGGAAAACACCTTGCCCAACTTTGGCCAGGAAGACATAGAAGGCAACCCGGAACTGATTACCCAACAGGCCACCACGCAAGTGCTGGTGACCGACGGCGGCACGGTGGTGATTGGCGGCGTGATCCAGACGCAGAACACACTCAGCCTGACGCAGGTGCCTGTGCTTGGAGATATACCGTTCCTTGGCAACCTGTTCAAGCATCGATCGGTAACCACGCAAACCCAGGAGCTGATCTTTTTCATCACCCCGCGCATCGTGCAGACCTAGGTTAGGACATAGGCTCAAACGTACGGACCTAAAAGAACCGCAGCCGCCGGACTTTCTCGGAGAACCTGCCGAGAGGCCGGCGGTTGCGTCTAGCGACTGGCCCCGGGCGGAGGGCGGCGCTGTCGCCTGGATACAGGGTGAGGTGCCGCCATTCCTCTGCTATGCACGCGAGTTAGGGTACCAACTTGTAAGCCGTCCCGTACGCGTTCGGCCCGCCTGAACCGGTCGTCCCGTAGAAGTTCCCGTCCGATCCCTGCAGCAGTGCACTGGCATACGCACCGTCACTATAATCGAAGCTGTGGAGAATAGTCAGTGCGCCCGCAGCAGTTAGCTCATATACTTCTCCGTAAGTGTTGGCCCCGCCGTCTTCGGTGGTTCCGTAGAAGGTTCCGCTCGTTTCTCGTAACAGTGCTTTGGGCCCGTTACCGTCAAGGTTGTCGAAGCTGTGGAGTACAGTGAATGCGCCCGCAGGGGTTAGCTCATATACCTCGCCGTAGGTGTGGGCACCTCCAGCCAGGGTTACTCCATAGAAGTTTCCATCCGTGCCCTGAAGCAGTCTACCTGGACCGTCGCCGTCAAGGTTGTCGAAGCTGTGAAGTATGGTGAGTGCGCCCGCGGGGGTTAGCTCATATACTTCACCGTAGGTGTGCGCCCCGCCGCTGGTGGTGGTCCCGTAAAAGTTCCCGTTTGTGCCCAGTAGCAGCGCCGTCGGGCCGGAGCCGTCAACGTTGCTGAAGCTGTAGAGTATGGTGAGAACCCCTGCAGGTGTCAACTCGTAAACCTCTCCATTAGCATGTGCTCCTCCGCCGGTCGTAGTTCCGTAAAAATTCCCACTTGTGCTCTGGAATAGCGACGTCGGACTGGAGCCGTCAAGGTTGTCGAAGCTGTAGAGTATAGTGAGGACGCCCGCAGGGGTTAACTCATATACCTCTCCATTAGCGTGTGCTCCTCCGCCGGTCGTGGTTCCGTAAAAATTCCCACTTGAGCTCTGGAATAGCGCCGCCGGAGCGGAGCCGTCAAGGTTGTCGAAGCTGTGTAGAATAGTGAGTGCGCCCGCAGGGGTTAACTTATATACCTCCCCGTAAGTGTGCGCCCCGCCAGCGGCAGTGGTCCCGTAGAAGTTCCCGTCCTTGCCTTGGAACAGCCCTCCTGGGGTTGAACCGTCAGTGTTGTTAAAGCCCACGAGGGTGGTCAGCGTCTGCGCCGGCGCCAGTGGCGCTGCGACCGCGGCCAACCCGATCGCGGCCGCTAATGCGAACCGCCGGAAGCACGATTGTTGTGTGATTGGTTTGATGAGTCTAGTTAGCGTCGTAGTTACGAGGGGAGTTGTCATCGAACTGTACCGCCTTTCGAGAATAGGTCTTCGTATCTTGATTTGGAAGACTGGCCCGGAGTATACGCCTAAGTTCACCACTGCAGCGCTGTGGAGAAAAGTTATTAGTGCAGTAACATGGCAGTGTCTGGGGAACTTAGCAGCGTCTTATTGGGAGAATATACAATCGTCCGATGGTTCTATCAGCTGCAACTCCAGCCCTAAGGTGTTAGGTCCCGACTTCCCGCGATCGTCGACATTCGCCTGGCTTTAGCGCCGATCACAGGTGTAGCCGACAAAAGACCTGCCTCTTGCTAAACTCCTGCTATGGATCACGCTGGGCGCCTCAGGCGCCTTCGCTCTGAACTGGCGGAGAACGAGTTCGACGCTCTGCTGGTGACGCATCTTCCGAATATCCGCTATCTGTGCGGGTTTACCGGCAGTGCGGCTGCCCTGCTGGTTTCGGCGAGTGGCGCCGTCCTGGTCACGGACGGCCGTTATCGCACCCAGGCAAAAGAGGAAGTCCAGGCGGCGAACGTCGTTATCGCGCCCAAGTCTCCGCTGGTGGCGGCCGGGGAGTGGCTGGCCCGGCGGCGGAAGAGTTCGACGCGAAAGTCATCACCATCGTTAGTCTCTGTGGGCATTGAACCGGAGTCGGTCACCGCGGGGATGCGGGACCGGTTAGCGCGGGCGTTGAAAGGGAAGGCGCGGCTGCGTTCCGCGCCACCGCTGGTCGAGCGTGCTCGCATGGTGAAGGATGCTGCTGAAATCCTGCGCATCCGGCGGGCGGTGGAACTCGGCGCCAGTCTGTTTCGGATTACGCGCAAGAAGATTCGGGCGGGAGTGAGTGAGGTGGAAGTCGCCGCCGCGATGGAGTACGAGGCCCGTTGCGGCGGCGCTGAAGGGATGTCGTTTGCAACCATCCTGGCTGCCGGAGAGCGCTCGGCGATTGTGCATGGCCGCGCCTCGGCGGCGCGCATTCCCCGGCGCGGGTTCGTGGTCTGCGATTTTGGTGTTATACTCGCCGGTTATTGTTCGGACCGCACGCGCACTGTGCATGTCGGGCGTCCGTCGCCAGAGGCACGACAGTTCTATGAGGCGGTGCTGGAAGCGCAGCAGGCTGCGATTGCGGCGGTGCGTCCGGGTGTGACGGCCGGCGATGTGGACCTGGCCGCGCGGCGGGTGCTTGGTCAGCGGAAACTGGCCCGGTATTTCACCCATTCCACCGGCCATGGTTTAGGATTGGAAGTACACGAAGCGCCCCGCCTGGCAGCCGGGCAAACCCAGAAACTGGAACCGGGAATGGTGATTACGATTGAGCCCGGCGCGTATGTTCCTGGGAAGTGGGGCGTGCGCATCGAAGATGTGGTCGTGGTGACGCCGTCGGGTTGCGAGGTGCTGACACCGACGGATAAAGAACTGATTGTAATTTAGTGTGTGATTTTTCCGTAGAGACGCGGCTTGCCGCGTCTCCCACCGTGGTGTGTCGGGGGAAGCCCCGT
>JBAWFQ010000232.1:0-14330 GCA_049592035.1 Terriglobales bacterium | reverse complement strand
CTCTGACGCAATCGACGTGGGGATTTCGTCCGCCGGCGAGTGCGAATGATACGTGGATCGGGACGGACACGCCGGGAAATGTCTACGCGAGCTCCGGGCAACTGGCATTTGGGGCGCCGCTGTCGATCACGAATTACATCGCCCAGACCGGCGACGGTATCCACCCGAACTGGCTGGAGCGGCTGACTGGATCACTGAAGGAGTTCAACGTTCCAGCACAGTTCGACCAGAGCGTTACGCTCCCCGGGCTAACGAATGGTTGCCTTAACGTTGTGTCTGGATTAATTACGTCAACCGGCAGCGCGTGCGGGTCGGGCGGCGGTGGGGGGAGTGTCAGTTCCGTGTTCGGACGAACGGGCGCGGTGGTTGCGGCAACGGGCGATTACTCGGTGGGACAAGTTACAGGAGCTGCTGCTGACGCAGCGGTTGTTCACCTTGCGAATGCTGAGACGATCACCGGGGCCAAGACGTTTACTAGTGATGTGGCGGTGAGTGGGAACCTATTATTGCCGGAAGGGAGCGGCTACGTTCCAGCGGTGGGCGGCATTGGACTGGATACGGCCGCGGGGCTGCCTGTCGTTAACATTGGTGGCACAACGCAGCAGGTCGCACTTACGAGTTCGAATATCAGTGGACAGGCCGGAACGGCTCTGGCGTTGGCGGCGACTCCGACGCAGTGCACCGGGTCGTTTGCCACGGGCATTGCGGCGAATGGAAATGCGAATTGCACTACGCCGGACGTCATTCAGTTGCCTGAAACGACACAACCGGCGGGGATCGCGAACTGGGGTGTTTTCTGGTTTGATTCGTCGACACATACGCCGCATGCTATCGACAACAACCATGTTATCCAGCTGGGATATACGAACTTGTTTAACTCGGACCCGGGTGGGGATCCTCTGGATAACCTTGAAGAGCTCAATGGAAGCAACCCTCAGAATCTACGGGTGTACTCCAACTACTTGAATAACACAACGTGGACGCGGATGTCGCTGGGGTACGACTCGGCGAGCGGTTACCAGGTGTTGCGGAGCGAGGATGCGAACAGCGGCAACGCGCTGGGGTTAGGGATGTACATCGGTTCCAGTCTGAAGTGGGGGTTCGCGGCGACGGGAGCACTGAAGCCGAACACGGATAATAGTTACGACATCGGGACCGACAGCGGGCAGGCGATGCGGAGCGTCTTCGCCAAGACATCATTCAATATATATAGCACTGGCCGGCAGGATTTCGAGTTTCAGAACGACGGCACAAACGGCACGACACTGAATTCTCTGGCAGTGTACAACAGCGCGGCAAGCGGGGTGCAGACAGCGGCCACGTCGAGCACGGATAGCGTGGTTGGCGTAGTCAGCGCGGGGGCCGGCACGTCGAACAAAGCCGTGATCACGTGGGCGGGGTTAGCGGTATGTAATTTCGATGCTGGCAGCCCGGTCGCGGGCGATTACGCGATTGCGAGCACCACGCAGGCTGGAAAGTGTCACGATACGGGATCCACGACTCGCCCGACCGGCGTGCAGGTGATCGGGCGAATTGAAGGCGGCAATGTGCGAGTGAGCCTTGACCCTCCGAGCGGGGGCGGCGGAGGCGGGGCGGTCAGTTCGGTATTTGGACGGACTGGCGCGGTGACGGCGGCTACTGGCGATTATTCCGTATCGCAGGTTACGGGGGCTGCGGTGGACTCGACCGTCGTTCATCTGGCGGGGACAGAGGCAATTACGGGGGCGAAGACATTTTCGAGCACCGTTACGCTGAGCGGAAATCTTAACGTGGCGGGGAGCATCAACCAGACGGGCACGGGGCCAACGCAGTGGTCGGGTGTGGAATGGACGGGAACTTCGGTCACAGTTCCGAGCGGGATGAACTTTTCGCTGGGCGTGGGATCGGATAATACGTTTCATTGCCAACTGGCTAGCGGGGCGTCGTGTATGGCGTCGTCGGGCGGCGGGATGGTATATCCGGGGGCTGGAATAGCTTACTCTACGGGATCGGGGTGGTCGAATTCCTACAGCACCTCTGGGACCGGAACTACACTGGCACTTACTGCTTCGCCTGTGTTTACCGGATCGCCAACCGTTCCGGGATATGTTCCCACCAGCACTACAGTCAACGGGCACGCACTGTCTTCCAATGTTACGGTGTCGGCCTCAGATCTTACTACTGGGACGCTCCCTGCGGGTCAGTTGCCAGTGCCTGCCTGCTCTTGGATCACGGTGCCTACAGAGAGCGGATCGGGGAATGCGTTTCCTGGCACTACTGACAAAGCTATTGTCTGGGGGGTTTTTAATCCTTATCCCTGCGTGACTAGTCACGTGGCTTACGTGGTGGGGACGATTGACAACACCAGCAATAATTATGCTCTTGGGTTACTGGCCGGAGGGTCTGGGGGGACGGCAACTATCATTGCCAGCACTGCTTCGACTCCGGGGACCTCCTTTGCGCCGTCCGGAGGAATCAGGACGATCGCCTGGAATGCTTCCAACATCACGGTTCCGGCGGGACGAGTTTATATTGCGCTGACTAGCAATTGCGTATCGTCCTGTGCGGCTTTGCTGGGGACACCGGGAACTGGCGTAACCTATGCGGCTAACCAGTCGGTTAGCGTCGGTACGGGGGGAGCGGCGTTCTCGGGGACGATCACGCTGCCGACGGATAGTTTTAGCTCGGGGGCGTCGATTCCTGCACTGGTGGTTTACTGATACGTAAAACTGGACTCAATCAACGATTCTCCGAAAGGGTTGCGTTGTTCAGGACCGAGCGCGGGTTGTTGTGAGACCAGTTATAACACCGTAGTTCGATAGATTCCTATGATCAAACAAGTGTTGTTGCTTCTATTACTGGGAGCGCCGCTGGCGTGTGCCTCGAATTACTACGTCGATTGTAATTATGGGTCGAATGGAAATCCGGGGACGAGCCCACAACTGGCTTGGCGCACTTTGCTTGAGGTTGGTATCTCCAGCTTTCAGCCGGGTGACACGATCAACCTGCTGCGGGACTGCACCTGGAACGAGACTTTGACTCCGGCGTCGAGCGGGACGAATCCGGCGACGGGGGGAGCGCTAATCAAGATTGACAGTTATGGGACTGGTCAGCCTCCGCATCTGACGGGGTACTTGCCGGTGGCGGCGCAGTGGTGGACTCAGGTTCCTAATACAAATGTGTGGGCGGCCACAATTTATTCGGGCACGAGCGGGCTGACAACAGTGGTGCAGTGCGGGATTCGCGGCTTCTATTGCCTGACCCAGCCGCCCACGCAGGTGCAGTATGTGCGGTTCGGGACGGTATGAAACATTGGAGAGCAGGTGCGCGGCGCTCAGCGCCGGGTGGGAAAAGTGTCTTTATCGTTGCGGGAATGGTTGTCTGCGAATTTGCTTGCTGGTCGCGATGGACGGCAAACGGCGGGAGCGGGGTCGAACCTGGCCCCGTTTTCCTCACCTGGCTTTTCGCGGGCAGGAGTGTCGGCGCCACACAATCTGGTTCCTAAGCCTACGCCGGCCAATCTTCGTCGGTTTGCGGAGACTCCGGTAGCGCGGCGGGCTATCAACGCAATCAAGGATCGAATCGTGGGGATGCGATGGAGAATCCAGCCGCGGCAGGGGCGGGCGCTGGACCAGATTCCGGATGGTCCGCGGCGGATCCAAATACTGACAGAAAATTTCGAGGCGCCGAATCCAGACGATTCGTTCCGCTCGCTGGTGGAGCAGGTTTTGGAGGACGTCATAGTCGGGGGATTTGGTGCGATCGAATTGGACTTAACCGTGGGCTGGACCGCCGATTCCACGGACAAGCATCCGCTGCTGATGTGGCCGGTGGACGGGGCGACGATTCGCATCATGACGGATTGGAATGGGCGTCCCGATTCTCCGCGCTACGCGCAGGTGACGGGATTGTATGGGGCGGACGGGCAGATCGTTCTGAACGATAACGAACTTAGTTACATACGGCTGAATCCGCGGACTCATACTCCATTTGGGTTGGGGCGGCTGGAAGTTGCGTTCGAGACCATCAATTCATTCTTGAGCGCTTACCGGTACGCGGGGCGGCTGGCTTCGAATTCGGTAGTGCAGTATGCGCTGTGGGTGCAGGGGCTGACTCCTACGCATCATGAGCGGCTGATCCGGTGGTGGCAGGACGAGATTGAGGGCACGGGGCGCGTACCGATCATTGCGGCGGAAACGAAGCCCGAGGTGCTGCGGTTCGCGGCGGGGACGGATGCAGACCTGCGACTGGCCTGGCAGGAATTCTTGCTGCGTATCATCGCGGATGCGTTCGACTTGCCGGCACAGTTTCTGGGACTGGAACAGGATGTGAACCAATCGACGGCAGGAGAAATGAGTGAGCAGGCGTTCCGGTCGGCGATTGTTCCTACGGCGCGGCTGGTGTCGGAGCATTTGACTCGGGATGCGATCGCCAAAAGACTGGGGTGGACGGACTTGGAATTTGTATTCACCGATCTCGATGTGCAAGACGAGATGCAGCAGGCGCAGATCGACGAGATTTTGTTGCGCAATGGGGTGGTCACGGTGAACGAAGTCCGGCGGGCTCGCGGGCTGGCTGAGATTGTTTGAAGCAGGTCTCAGGTCGCAGGCGTCAGGTCTCAGGAACAAAGCTGAGCGGCGGTGACGTCCTAACACCTGAGACCTAACACCTGGGACCTTTCAGCGAGGGAGATCAAAGATGGGATTGTCAGTGGAGTCGATGGCGATTGAGATGCCAGCAGTGCATGGGCATCCGAACCGGGCGAGCTTTCGGGGAGTATTGACGATCGTCGATGCTGCATCAGATAAGGCGCCCTCGGGTGCGCGTGGTCATCGTGTGCTGTTGACCAGGCGGGCGGCGGAGGCGGCGATGCCGTCGCTGATGGGAATGGGGCTGGACTACTCTCCGGCGCTGGATCGTCACGACGCGCGTCGGAAGATTGGGGTGATCACGCGAGCTGAAATCGCGGGGCGTGTCATTGAGGTTGGTGGATTCTTATATGCACGGGATTTTCCTGAGATCGTGGCAGAGATCGGTAGGCCGGGGCGAACGGGGACATCGGGAGCGACGGGGGACAACAGTGTTCGTGCTTCACGCGCGGGGCTGGGAATGTCGTACGAGATTACGGATGCGCTGGTGGAAGACATCACGGCGAGCGTGTGGGTGCTAAACCGCGTGACGTTTACAGGAGCGGCGGTGCTGCGGCGAGACAAAGCGGCGTATCGCGCGACTTGGATTGAACTGGGGTGAGCAGGACAAAGGAATGTGCGTTGGAGTTCGGTCGTGCCTCCGGGGCTTCGATCATCTATTCGAACTTTTCGCAGCACTGAAGTGCTGGGCTAAGTTCGTTGCCCCTCCGGGGCTGGATTCTCGGGCATCTCGTCTGCGCGGGGATGCTCAGAAACGAGTTCCCACACACTGGAGCCAATCCCGAGCTGCTGCGAGCAGCGGTGGCTGCCGAGCTGCGCTCGGCTTGGACGGGCGAGGGCGCCCGTCCCTACACGAGCGTTCTTACACTAGCAAGTTTATGAAAGAAACCAAGGAGGAAAAACTAATGAACGAGGAAATGGTGCAGCAAATGATGGCGGCGGCGGCGCGACTGGCGGCCGCTTCGGAGACACTCGACCGCGTATTGGGAAAACTGGACGCGCAGCAGGAAATGCTGAACGCGAAGGTGGACCGGATCGTTGCGGCGGTCGAGGAGAGCATTACACAAACAAGCGAACGACACGAGGCGGAAGAAACTGGAGCCGGCTTGCAGGAGCGGGTCGTCGAGCTGGAAAAATCGAATGCCGATCTAAAGGCGCAGGCATCGCGGATGGCACGGAAGACGCTTTCACCAGTGGTTTCGGCGCTGATCGGGAAGAACGAGATTGAAGGCGAGCGACTGGACCCTGGGATGCTGAATAAGACGCTGGCGGCACTGAGCGTGGAACAGCGGATCGCGGTGAAGGCGGAGCTGGCAAGGGCGGGGATGATCGAATAAGTCGAGGCCAGTCTTCTGTTGCTGGTCATAGTCATTCGAGACGCGAATTAGATCGCGTCTTTTTTTATTCAGGGAACAAGAGAATTTCCCCCGAGAGGAGATACTACTTTGGCAAATAGCACACAAGTTATCACCGATTTGCATACCTTGGCTGGGTCCACCTTCACGGCAGCGAGCCAGACCAAGGCGCACGGCACTGACGACGTCGACCTTGGCGGCATGGCCAACACAGCCGCGGCAGCTGGCGCCGAGCTGAAGCGAGGGCTGCATCTCATCGCCGCCAACCTTGACGCAGCGGATCCAGCATTGACCCTGGTTAACAACATCCTGGGCACACTTTCCTGAAAGTCGAGCAGTTGATGGATGATCCTGCCCTTCGCTCGGGATGGCAAGCGGATGAACAGAAAGATCAGGCAGTAACAACTCAAATGAGGAGAAGACATGAAAGCGAATTTTCTGGACTTGCATGCAGCAGCGGACTTTCTGGGGCCGGGCGCGATCGAAATCAATCGGTACCAAACCGAGATCACGGACATTGTGCGGCGGCGCGGTGTGTTTGGACAACGAATGAAGCAGGTGCCAGCGACGGGACAGCCGTCTCGGTTCTTTGAGGAGACGGCAATTCCATCGCCGAGTGCGACGCAGGCATTCGTCGATCCGCGGAACATTCAGCCAACGCTGCAAGTGCCGACGCGAGTGGAGCGCACGGTTCCCTTGAAGGCGCTGGTTTCACAGATCAACTACAACCTGTTTGACATGGAGGTGGGGACGCAGCAGAGCCAGTTTGCGTATCTGCAAGCTAAGGACCTGGCCGATTCCGTTGACGGCCTCTTGCGCACGCACGATGTGGCGCTGTGGAACGGCAACGACACTTCGCTCAGCAATCCAACAACGCCGCAGTACTTCGGTGCGATTGGACAGATCGAGGCGGGAGGGAACACGGTCACCATCGCAGTCGGAGCCAGCATTGTGGATGGGCTGAAGAGCACCATCGCGGAGATGGTCTCAAGTTCGTCGTTCGATGCGCGACCGACGGCGATCTATGCGAATCCGGTGCTGCTCGATTTGATCGACCGCGAAATGAAAGCGGAGTTCAACGTCGTACTTTCGACGGCGGTGATCACGGGCGGGTTGACGGTGAAAACCTTGAGCACGCAGGCCGGCGAGTTGCCGCTGATTCCGGAGTGGGCGTTGCCTTATACGGGCGTACCGGGAAGCGGCACTGCGGTGCTGCCAGCTTACATCGTGACCGAGGACCTGATCGAGTACCACTGGCTGACGGATCCGAATCCACGGATCTTCAAGCTGGGACTGCCGAGCACGCTGATGACGCAAAGCGTGGTGGTGAAATTTGGCGGCGTTGTAGTGAAAGGCGCGAACTATGCGCACTACGAAGTGCTGGTAGACCGGTAGTCGAAGGCTGGGAAGATCCCACTCATTCGCACACAATGCTAATGTGTGGGGCGCCCGGTTCTCGACTCACGAGAATTGAGAACCCATCATGAACTATTTGCAACCATCGGAATATGAAACGTATGGGCTGGACGCAACGACTGGGCCGGCGTGGGTGACGGCGGCATCGGCGATCATCGACGCGCATTGCCGAAGGATCACGCTGGGAGTCAATCAGTATACGGAGCGGTTGCGAACGGAGAATGGACAAAGACCGGTGCAGCTTACGTATTTGCCGCTATGTGCGGTGGCTCCGGCGACGACGCCGCTGGTTTCGGCGCGGGGGCGGTATGCGACGCCGCGGCGGGGGGAATTGGATTACGAAGCCGATTTGTGGGATATCGCTCTCGCGTTTGGAATTCCGGGAACGTGGGTGAACCTGGACGTGTCGGACTTGGATGCGTTTGCGGAGACGGGAGAAGTCACGATGCCGGTGAATGTGATGGGGTGGGCGTTCACTGAAGTAGAGATTGTTTATACGGCTGGGTTTGATCCGTTTCCCGACAAGGTCAAAGTAGCGTGCGCGCAATTGGTGAAGAATGCACAGGCTACTCCAGCGTTGAATGTGAAGAAGAATGTTGCTCCGGACGGAATGCAGTTCTGGTACTTTGCCGACTCGCTGGTGGATGACATGGTACGCGAGTTGCTGGCGCCGTTTGTGGCGCAGAGAGTGGGATGACATGACTGGGATTTCTGGAGCAGCGGCTGCGCGAGCAGCGGATGCGATGTTACAGACATTGGGGGGTACGGAAGTGACCTTGCTGTTTGCGGCGGCGGGAATGCCGGGCGATCCTGTGGCAGGACTCGGCTTGGTGGATCCGGGAGTGGAGCAGGCGCTCATCGCACCTGTGGTTGTGCGGGAGTTGACTACGGAGACCAACGGGCCACGTCGGCGCATCGAGATGCTGGCGGGACACGCGGCGATGGCACAGCAAGTAAGTCAGCGGAATGTAGCATCGGCGGAGGTGTTATTCGAAACGGCACTTGGGTTGGTGTACCGCGGAGAAATCTTCCACATTCAGGGATTCATGGTTGAGCGTCTGGGGGGCGTAGCGTATTTGTATCGAGTGGCGGCGATGGCTTAGCAGTTCATCAGTTATGAGCTCTCAGTCACTATCACGGACTTACGACTGACTAAGAGGAGAAGTATGCAGGCAGCGAAGGACAGTTTCTATATGGCGCTGCGGTCGCGGCTGGCAGCGTTGAATCCGGCGCGGACGATGGTGATCGACGGAGTCACGGTGCCGGCGATCGTGGTCCGCGAAAATATGGAGCCGCGTTTTGGGGAAGCGCAGCCGGAGGTGTTTTATCTGGATTTTGGCGACATCCTGATTGCCGAGAGCACGCGGCCGATGCTGGGAGTGGATTGCCATATCTGGTACGCGAGCGAAGGCAGCGGCGGCACGGGAGTGGATCGAGGGCGCGGGCTGGCGGAGATGGATGACGAGTTACTCGGAATTTGCGATCCGCCGCATACGGAAATGTTCGACTACAGCCAGACTCCAAGCGTGGACTTGGGATCGGGAATCTTCTGGACAGTGCCGGAGATGGGGAATGCGCCGGGGGACGTGCCGATCCAGAAGCAGCAGTGGAGCGCGGGCGTAGCTCGTGTGGATCGGTATGCGCAGGTGAGGATTTATTTCTTTCTGCCCGAGGTAATGGCGTGACGCGAGCTGGGTTACGACCGATCGCACGACAGACGCGTGCTTATTTCGCGCCGGTGAACCGGACGACGGGGCCGACGGCGGTTTTTGATCCATCGCAAAACAGCGGGTTTCAGCTTGATGCTCCGCCGGCCCCATGGATGGATCTGGGATGGATCGAAAACTTTCAGCGCACGTCCACGTCGCAGATCGAGCCTTTGACCGGCGGGAGCGCGGGTGCCGTTTCGTCACAAGCGCGGCACGCTTTGGGGACGCGGATCGATTTCGAATTCCGCGACTGGGGGAAGCTGCAGATGGCGCTGGCGGGCGGCGCGGAGCACATGAATGTGCTAGCGACGGATGCGAGCGCATCGCCGGCAGGGTCGGGAGGGATTCCGATTGCAGCGGTACCGTTGCTGGCTGGCTCGACGGCTACCGAGCTTGTGTTGGGAGCGGGCGCCATCGCGGAATTCCAGGTTGGCGACCTGGTCGCGTGCGATGTGGATTACGCGCAGCAGGTGGGTTATGTGGGCACCGGCATCTCTGGTGCATACGTACAGAATCCAGAAAACGTTCAGCAGGATGTCAACTATGTGCGACGGGTTACGTTCAACGTGGGGCGCGTCGCGCTGGTGACGGCTACGTCGTTGCTACTGACGCAGCCATTGCCTGGAGGAGTGCCGGCGGCAGGGGCGTCGGTGCAGCAGGTCGTCGCGTTTGCGGACCGCGAAGGCGGCGGGTTTCTGCAACAGTGGTCTGGATTATTCGTGGCAGAGGATGAATCAGGCGGACGAGTGTGTTTCTACTATCCGCTGTTGAGCCCTTGCACGGCGAAGGCGGAGTGGGTCCGGGAGAGTCTGATCCTGATTCAGAAGCCGATTGGGGAATTGGCGTTGCAGGCTTCGTTTACGGCTCTGCCTACGCTCGATATCAACGATGGGGCCGTAGTGTTGTGCTATCGGAGTTTCTTCCCGGCTAGTGGAGCAGCGGTGTACTAGGAGCTCTCCGCAAAACTAGAACACAAAGCACAAGCAAAAACATTTGCCGCAGGGAACATAGAGGCGCACAGGGGTTCCCACAGGTTTTCGGATAAGTTATGAAATTACTGATTGATAACCTTGACGGGCTCGGGCCGCTGGACTACACGGCATTCTTGGATTCGAGCAAAAATCCTAGCCTGGTGCGTAAGCTAAATAGCCCGGCGAAATTGAAATTCGGCCTGGTGGCTGGATTGGGAGGGCTGGCTGTACCGGCGATCAGCGGACGCGTGATGCTCACTCTGAGGAATGGCAACGATTTGTTTACCGGTTATGTTGTGGAGACTCCGACTTATCAGTACTTGGGGTGGGCAGATCGCGGAGTGATTTACCGGTACGAGGTCGGCGCGCTAAGTGATGTGATGCTGATGGATCAAAAAGCGCCGCCGGCACATTCTCCGTTCGTGGACCGGAGCGCGGGCAGCGCGTTCGATCAGCTGACGGCGGAGACGCTACCGGGCTGGTTTGATGTTAGCGGCGTTGAGGCGGGGGATCCGATTCCGTATTACAGCGTGAATCCGGCGAAACAATGGACGGCATCGGCAGCGGAGATTGCGCTCGTGGCGCGATGTGCTTACCGGGACGACAACGGCAAGCTTTTCTTTGCGCCGCTCGCAGCTAACACTTATGCGCTGGCAGAGGATGTGGCCACGTTTTCTCCGGTCGACTTGCAACTCCAGAGCGTGAACCGACTGGCGAATGACTTAACGATTCTGGGGCCACTGGAGCCGAGTGCTCATGTAAAGGATTACTTTTGCGGCGACGGGTATACGAGTTACTTTTACATGTCCCAGAAGCCGTTTACACGCAGCAGTGAGGTCGCGCTGTATAACCGGGTGATTCTCGATGAGACTTATACGGAACTGGATCCGACGCATTGGATCGTAACCGATCCGCTGGGCGTTATTACAGTTAGCAACGGGCAGTTACAGATTGCAGGAGGAACTGGAACCGATGGGCAAACGTTGCTAAGCTTCATCGAACAGGTGGAGTTGGGCGGGGCGACGATGCTGGAACACGGGGATGTGGTGTTCAATGCGGCATCGGATGGAGTAATTGGCGGACTCTATGCTGGAGCGGTAACAATTGCAGGCTGCCTGGCAGGCTTTCGCATAACACCCTTGGGCGACTACTGCAATATTCAGGCTCTGGTCGGAGGCTCGGTCACGGGTACGCCGCTTGCTACTCAGGCCGGACACCATTATGTGTTCACGACCACGCTGTATCCGACGGAGACGTATCGGATGCAGCAGGTGTTTCACTCTTCGCTGTATCCGTCCGGGTCGCCGCGCGGAGGCGGCGCGCTCGCTTGCGGTGTCCGCGTGGTTTTGGAAGTGCAGGATATCAATCCTGCGAACCCGGCTTCACAGATCGCACCGGCTACGGTGTTGTATGACGACATCATCGCGAATGCACCAGGGTTCTGCACTTATGCACTCATCAATGCCGGAAACATCCAGTGCTCGCTTGCGTTCACTCATATATGGCTGCCGGTCGACGCCCTGGTTCGCGAAACACCATATGAAGGAAGCCCGGTGACAGTGCTGACGGGATCTTTGCTGGATGGCGCCGAATGTCAGGTTACGACCTCGCCTGCGCTGGAATTCTATCCGGAGTACATACCGGCGGCTAATGAGCTGATCGAGGTTAGTTATCGCGGCCAAGGCCACGCGATGGCACGAGTTATAAACTCGGCCAGCATTCAAGCGCATCAGCGTGGGGCCGACGACGGAGTACGCGGGAGGGTGCGGGAGATTGGGTTGCCGGTTCCGCGAACTTCGGCGGATTGCGAAATTGCCGCACTGGCCTTGCTAGATGATGCCGGGCAGGGGTGGAGTGGGGAATACCAGGCGTGGAGTCAATTGCTGCCGGGCGGGGCGGCCGATATTTTTCCGGGAGACGGGCTGGCGGTGAATGTGCCGTCGCGGCTGGCGGTGTTCACAGCGATCGTCCGCGAAGTGGATGTTGAGATCGCAGACATTGCGGGCGAGAACAGCCGCTATACGCTGCGCTTTGTGGATGCGGGAGACCCCTCTCTGGATTTTGCTTTTGTTGCGGCACTGATGAAGCAGACACAAGTGCTGACGCCGATAGATGTGACCGAGGTGGGGAGTTACTACCTTGCCGATTTGACCGATGCGGAGGTCACGAATGTGGGTTCGACGACGGTGACGATTGACGCGGGATGGACTCCTCCGGCGGGCGGCGGGATCGAAGTACGGTATACGGATGAAGGCTGGGGAGAAGGTTACAGCGGCAATCTGATAGGGCGTTTTACGAGCAGCACCTTCACGCTCTCGCGATACGCGCGAGCGCAGGATTATTTTTTGAGGAGCTATGACGACAGCACGCCGCCGAAGTACTCGCGGTATTCGGCGGCGATGCATGTTGACTATCCGTTGTGATGCTCTGAATTGCAAAATCGAGAATAGGGTGCGGTGAATGAACGAAGTTGAAGGTTCCTTGGATCAGTTAGTGTCCGTACGGTTGATGGAGTTCCTTGATAGGACCATAGAGGCCGAGCGGAGGGCGACGGCAGCCGGGTTCGAGCGCTTCGATGTCGCAATGAAAGCATACGCCCGTGCGGAGGACCTTCGACACGAGGCGGGAGATGCCAAGATCCAAAAGGCAAACGAGGTCCTCGATTATCGACTGGAAGAGATGAACAATTTCCGCTCTCAAATCAATCAGGAGCGTACGGAATATCTTCGGCGCGAAATGTTCGACCGCGAGCACTCTTCCTTGTCGGAGCGGGTGAAGAGCCTGGAAATTGAGCGTGGAGAACATGCGGGAAAAGCCGCAGCCTATGCTTCGATGGTTGGATTTGTGGTGGTGCTCGTGCAGATCGCGCTGCACTTCTTGAAATAAGGAATTACAGAAATCGAGTTATCGCGTCATCGAAAATCAATGGGACTCACGTAGCCCGATGGTCAGATGGCCCGATCAAGAGACATGTCTAGCAGGACAGGATCGAGAGGAACACGCTGTGGCTTTCAGGCATCCCAACGTGCATCGCGAGTTTGTGGAATACTCCGAGGCGCAGAAGTTGCACATTGTTTCGGTGTATTCGAACCCGTACCGCTGGCAGCGCAGACGGGAAGCTTTCCATGATTTTCGGTTTCATATGGAGACCGGCCCGAATGTTGTGCTGCATGTAGTCGAGGTTGCCTTCGGAGATCGACCGCATGAAGTCACGAGCCGAGATAATCCGCTCGATTTGCAACTGCGAACGGACTCGAGTCTTTGGATCAAGGAATGCGCCATCAATGAAGGGGTGCGCCGTTTCCCCGCAGACTGGCGATATGGCGGATACGTGGATGGTGACTTCCACTTTACGCGACATGATTGGGCGCTGGAGGCAATTCACATGCTCCAGCATCACAGCTTTGTTCAGTTGTTCAGCAGCTATACGGACGTCACAGGCGAAACCGCGACTAGCGATAGCGGTGACCGTCCTTACCGGATGAGCGCTAGCTTTGCATGGAACTATGTGCACCAGAATGAATTTCTAAGTTCTCGTTGCCGGCGAGCACAGTTAGGAGCCGATACTTATTACGCCAATCTTCCACAGTCCAAAGTTTTTCCTTATGGTTATGCGCCGGGAGCGACCGGAGGTGCGTGGTCGTGGCGGCGGGACGCTTTCGAAACCGTGGGCGGGATGTTGGACACCTGCGTCCTAGGCAGTGCAGATTGGCACATGGCATTTGGGCTGGTGCAAGCGACCAACGTAGCCGCCGAAATGAAGCGGTGCACGCAGCCCTATGTGGAATCAGTGCTGAATTGGCAGGCGCGGGCCGCGAAACTCAATCGGGTCGAAGGGCGCTCCCCGATAGGGTGCATCGACAACTTTGCCACGCACGCTTTTCACGGCAGCAAAGCGCTGCGCGCTTATGGCGCACGGTGGGCGCTGCTGCAGAAGTGGGATTTTAATCCGGCAACCGACATCGCGCGCGATTACCAGGGACTGTGGCGGTGGACAGGGAACAAACCTGGGCTCCGGGATGACGTGGCTCGGTATTTTATCGAACGGTCGGAGGACGGGCCGGCACTGCTTGGGGAAACGCCGCTGGTGTGACGGGCGGCTGATCTCGGAATTTGCGGTAAAGCAGTCGCGACGCTAGCCTACTTCTTCGCTCCAGTTTTCCAGCGTTTTCTTTACTACGGCCATGAACTGGTCGGCGACGGCGCCGTCGATGATGCGATGGTCGTAGCCGAGTGTGAGGTGAACTACGG
>JBAWFQ010000231.1:0-9274 GCA_049592035.1 Terriglobales bacterium | reverse complement strand
CAGTCCTTTTATTATACGGCAAGGGGATGGATTTTGTAATGGAATGTGTTAGTTACGTGGTACCTTCTCTGTATGTACAGAATATGTAACTACAAAGTGTTTCACGTGAAACATTTTGTAGTTACATTTTGTGTACATACTACAGTGTAGGTACTTTTATGAAGAAAAAAGCGAAAGCTGGCTAAGAAACGGGGAGAGATTGCGCGGCTGTGGGCTTCCGAGGACGGGTCGGGGGCTCTGGCGGAGCCACGGTGGGAATGGCGAAGATATTACAAGGTTCGAAAGACGTCGGTGACGTTGCGCCTGGATGCCGATGTTCTGGAATGGTTCAAGAAGCAGGGGCGGGGCTACCAGACGAGGATCAACCGGACGCTGCGGAAGGCAATGAAGGGGGAGATTGACGTCTCATTGTGATTGGGGGCCCGGGGCGACCCGCGGCTGAAACGTGACGGTGATCCCGACACAGTTCGATGGTGACGAAACCCACACATCGCAAAGTGCGCGATGTGTGGGGCACCCTTTGTCTGGGCCACCCGCCTTGGGGAGAACGCCTTCACACTTCGCTGGGAGTGTCGGATGGGTAGGGGTCCTTCGACTGCGTCGCTGCTTCGCTCCGCGAAGCGGCTCCTCCGCTCAGGATGACAATTCTTACTGGATGCGCGAAACCCTCTACTCACTTCGCCAGATGCTCAGCGCGGGCGCTCCCGTGGCCAGTACTCCTAAGGTGGCTGGCGTTGAAGCCGGGGTGCTTGGTGGGGTTGGCTGGGCCGGATCGGTCCAGTTCTCGTCCTCTAACTTCTCCTTTTTCTGCCCCGCCTTGAGGCCTTGGTTGGGAATGGTCTCGTAGGCATACCCCTTCAACCGTCCCTCCACTTGGCCCCTGGAACACGTCAGGCTCAATCGCGCCCAGCCATAGTGGACTTCGCCGCTGATCATGAACTTCAGGCCGAGATAGCGATTGGGCTGCTTAATCCACAGACCCCAGCAGCCGTCTTTAGCGGGCGCATAACGCCCTGGGTTTACAAAATAATACGTTCCCGTCGCCATCGCAAAATAATGGGAATAGAACTTGGCAGATGGGCCGATCGGCGCTCCGGCTGGAAGCGGGGAGCCGTTATCCGCGAACCCGTTTCCTGCCTCGGCGGGGTTGGCATAAATGCGAGTGAAAACGCGATGCCTGATGGTGCCGGACGAGGTAACCGAACGAGTAGCCGAGAAAAAGAAATCGGTCGTGCCATCACCATTCACGTCGAGACTGTACGGAATGGGGATATCAGTCGGTGTATAAACAATCTCGGCTTCGCTCGGCTGTGCCAGCGCCAGCATGGATACTCCCGCTGCGCTCGCTGCCAGCGCATATATGTGCAAATGCTGATGGAGGGAATCGCGAACGTGGACTGGCTTCGAGGGACGTTCAGAGGTCTTCACAGGAGCCTCCTTTAGGTCTTTCGATAGACGGCTGTAACTATAAGTTTGTTTCTTTCACGTGTCCACCCAATTTGCTCTAGGGTTGTGGCTCGGTTTGGAACTCACGACGCAATCTGTCGTGGCGCATACGACAAAAAGCAGGTCCTTCGCTTCGCTCAGGATGACAATTTTTTATTAGGACAGTAAAACTGAGCCACTACCTACTCTAGATCTCGGAAAGGCCGGGGCCCCGCGTCAGGCTTGGGCTTTGGTTTCCCGCTGGTGCCTCATTTGCAGATAGATACTATTGTGCCTTGCCGCCTTTTCTGGATCGCCGCCTGGCTGGCGGTATAGAGTCGCTAGCCAGCGGTGAGCTGCCATCAGGCCGGGGAGCATGGTCAACGATGTCTCGAATGCCAGGGCGGCGCGTTCGCGATGGCCGAGGCGGGCTAGGGCTACTCCTAGATAGAAGTGGCCCAGGGGAAGAAAATGCTGCAATCCTACGGCGTGGAGCGCCTGCTCGGCGGCTTGCTCATTGCGGCGCTTTCTTAGGTGGACCATGGCTAGTCCTAAGTGAGCCGCGGGGCTGTCGCCGTCGATTTCCAGGGCGCGCTCGAATGCTCGCTCGGCATCGTCGGTCCTTTTCTGCCGGAGATAGACATTGCCAATGCGGAGATGCAGATCGGGCAAACGCGGATCGGATTGCTCAGCCCGCAAAAGATTGGCCAGTGCCTCGTCCATGTTGCCTTCTTCAAAATGAATGATGCCCATGAGCAGGTCTGCCCAGGGACGCGGCTTCGGTGGCTCTGGCGATGTTACCGCGGGCGTTGCCTGCGATTTCGCAACTTCGCCGGCAGCTGGTTCGTGGTCTGGAGATGCAACCTCGGCATTGGCCTCGGCCTTTGGGGCGGGCTTCGGCGGGTTCGCGATTAGTTGCTCCAGAATCGCCTTGGCTTCGGCGCGACTCCGCATGGCTAGATAGCATTGTGCGAGGTATTGAGAAAAGCGGACTTCATCCGGCCACTTCTTTACCAACTCTTTAAGAAGAGGCAAAGCGTCACGGTAGCGGCGGGCATCTAGATACGCCCGCGCCAGATTGTAATGCTGCTCGCGAACGGCCATCTCCACGGCTTTGGCCTGATCCTCACCGGGAGCTTCAATGTAGCCTAACGCCACGAAGCGTTGGAGAACGGCTTGGGCCGCTAGTGGATCCACGCGCAGATCGGCGGAATGCATTCCGCATTCGCCCGGCTCTTGCTCCCAGCTTGGGATGCGGCTGATTTCCGGAGGCTCGTCAAAGGCCTGCACTAACACGCGGCCATCCATGTCGGCGCCTACGGGTAATCCGAACAAGGTCAGGATGGTGGGCGTTACATCGAGCAGGGTCGCGCCGTAGATTCTTTCGTCTTGTTTGATGTTAGCGCCTCTTATCGCGACGATTCCGAAGTTGCGATGTTGCACGGCGGGGCCGGCGGGCTCCTGGGGAATGCCGCGCGGTCGCAGATGATCGCTGTGAAAGCCGTGATCGGAAACCAGGATGATGGTCGTGTCGGGGCCGGCCAATTCCACTAGAGTTTGGAGCATCATGTCGTGGAAGCGATAGGCGCCGTTGACTACGTCTTTGTAAATTTCGAATTGATCTTCCGGGATTCCTTCCATGCGCGGCGGATGAAAATGCATGTAGCCGTGGCAGAAGTGATCGATGCCGTTGTAATACACGGCCATGAAATCCCAGGGCTGGTTTTGGAGAATCCAGGTGGCGGCATTGTGGATGGAACAATTTTCGGAGAGAATTTTGGCGAAACCCTCCAGACGCTTGTCTTTCTCTTGATCGATCTCGGCGGCGCGCGGAATTATGGGAAGAATGGCCGCTTCCGTTACTTCCTCGGGATGCATGCGCAACTGGGCAAAGGTTTCGCGCAGGCTCTCGGGATGAACGGCTCCGGGCGCCAACGGCCACTCTTTTTCGAGCGACGCCGTGGCATAGGGATAGAGGTCGGAAACCGCGATGCCGTTGATGGGCTCGGCAGGATGACCGGCAAACCATCCGAGCACGTGAGTCTTATATCCGCGCTGCGTCAGAATATTCCAGATAGCCTTGACTTTGCGCGAGGTGCTGGTAACTGGACGCACGCGTCCGGTTTGCGGGTCGGGTTCGATAAAGCCTAGGATTCCGTGCTTGTCGGGACGCATGCCGGTCGCGATGGAGTTCCATAACATCGGAGAGAGAACCGGGTGCAAGGTGGCTAAGTTGCCGATTACTCCGTGGTTGACCAGGTCTTCGAGCGTGGGCATCAAGCCCTGGTCGAGGAGAGGGTTGATGATTTTCCAGTCGGCGGCGTCCCAACCTATTAGTAGGACTTTTCTGGCTAGCTTTTCGGGCATGTAATAACTCGATGGCGCGAGAAGTTGGCTGGGAGTAAGTCACCACTGCGCCAACGAGCGCGGAGATACCTAGTGACTTACTCTTGCCGCCAGACACTAAGTGCCTGCGCTCCCTTGGCCAGCATTCCCAATGTGGCTGCGGTCGGAGCCGGGGCGGTCGTTGGCTTTGGCGCTGGCTTGGCCGGTGCGTTCAGACTCTCGTCCAAAGTTCCTGTCTCTTGTCCCGCCTTGATGGCCTTGTTAGGAATGGTCTCATAGGCGTACCCCGTCAACTCTCCGCCTATCCCGTGGGACTGATAACTAAAACAGTTCACGTTCAATTCTGCCCAGCCATAATGGACCTCGCCATTGATCATAAATCTCAGACCAAGATAGCGACCTCTCTTGTCCTTCCACGGGCCAAAGCAACGCCCTCCTGGGAGGATGTGTGATGAAATAAACCCCGATTCCATCCTCCAGCCACCCCACTTTGTCTTAGGCCCAATTAGACGTCCGGACGGAAGATCTTTAGCATCGCCGATAAACTTTCCTGTTTTCACTCCGGCGACCGCGTTCCCCGTCTGGTAAGCCGACACGTAAAAACTACCGTAGTCGCCTGAACCGAAACTCCGTGAGGTAGCTTTCAAATAGAAATCAGTCGTGCCGTCGCCGGTGAGGTCCAGGGCGTAGTACCCGTAAGGGGAGTATATGTACTGATTCGCTGGCGTGTAGATGATTTCAGCTTCTCCCGGCGGCACAAGCGCGAGCATGGTCACTCCCGCCGCAGTGGCGGCCAGGGTGTACGGGTGCAGACGCTGGCGAACGGAATCGGGAAGGTTAACTACCTTCCTAGAAGATACTGCCGTTTTCATAGTGAACCTCCACGTAATGCGGGGCCAAATTGACACGCTTCTGGACAAAAGTCAACGGACAAAATCGACTGGATTGTGCCCGCTGTATCTAGTACTTCACAGTTTGGTGACAAACTCGATTTGCGCCGCTCGCCCGCTAAAGTTTGTGCGTGACAACTGCTCTTTCGCCCCGCCGGGGCTTGTCTCGTTCCCACTTTTCCCACGGCTTGCGCCGTGGGCTGCATTCTTGCGCCGCCAAGCGACTGGGGAATTGAGTTGTCGTCTCTAGTTGCCTCCGACGTTCCGACGCCAAGCCGATAATGCCGGTGACCCGATAGCCAGCATCCCCAGCGTGGCGGGTTGCTGAGCTGGTTGCGTCGGAGTTGTACTGGTTGGCGTTGCCTCATCCGGCGCGGTAAGGTTCTCGCTCTCCAGGTCGCTCTTTTTATCCCTTTTCTGTCCCGACAAAAGCCCTTGGTCCGGAACGGTCTCGTAGGCGTATCCGGTCAACGTTGCAGTTTCCCAATAGCCCCTTTTACACTTTTGGCTTAGCCGCGCCCAGCCGTAATGGACCTCGCCGTTGAGCATAAACTTCAGCCCGAGGAAGCGATGGTGCACGTCGTTCCATGGGCCATAGCATTTCCACACATAGGGCTTTGAGCTGCCCATAAACCATCCCCACGCCATCGAAGCGCGAGTGCCGGAGGAGAAGTTGGCGCCGGGCCCGATTGCAACCCCGGCTTGAAGCGCGGCGGGGAGCCAGCCCCTTTGCATGGAGCCCATGACTCCGTTGCCTACCACGGAGTTATGCACCGCCAGGTAACCGGAAGCAAAAGACTGACCTCCGAACCACGTAGCGTTGAACCAGAAATCGGTCGTGCCGTCCCCAGTCAGGTCCAGATATACACGCACTCCCGGGCCGATCGCGTCGTTAGCCGGCGTGTAAATAATCTCGGTCTCGGCGGGTTGCGCCAGCGCGAGCACGCTAACGCCCGCCGCGGCTGCCGCCAGCGCATAGGTGTGAAGGTGTTGTTGAATTGAAACAGGGAGATTGATTGGCTTCGAAAAAGACTTTTTCATAAGGACCTCCGTGACGCGCGAACGCGTCTTCTATTAATTCAGTTCACTTACTCTCCTCGGCAGTCTGCTGCTGATTTTGCCGGGCTGCGCCAGCGCGAGCACGCTGACTCCGGCTGCACTGGCCGCCAACGCAGACATGTGAAGGTGCTGGTGGAACGAATCACGAAGCGCAGCCGGCTTTGAAGAAGATGGGAAGACACTCATGACTGTTCTCACTTTTTGTCACACGTCACCGATGGCTGTTCGTTTGGTCGCCAGGCGCGAAGGCCTTTCGCTCCTCTCGCCAGCATGCCCAGCGTGGCGGGTTTCTGAGATGGTTCCGTCAGAACTGCGGCATCGGGTTGCCCGACGCTGTCATCTTCATTATTGCCTTGCTCTGCCCCGGCTTTGATTGGCTTGTCTGGGATGGTCTCGTAGGCGAAGCCGGTCAACGTGACGGCACTTTGCTGGGTACTCAGTCGGGCCCATCCGTAGTGGACTTGGCCTTCGATCTTGAACTTCAGTCCGAGATAACGGTTGTTGACGTTGTTCCAACTACCTCTTGAAAAGCGACCGTCCCAGTTATAGATGTAGTAAACCATCGAGGCCCGGCCCGCAACAAAGTGACGGTCCGCCTTGTCGATGCGCATCCCAGACCTGAGGGCGTAGGCCCAGGGGAAGCCGTAGGCGGCGATATGTCCTGCAACCGCATTTCCACCCGGGTGCTGCAGTAACAGGTTCCAATACCATCCCGAGGTGGTGTTCCAGGTACGGTTTTTAATGGTGAAGTCGACGATGCCGTCGCCGTTGAGATCGAGGTTGTAACGCGAATTTGGTTCGATCGTGATTTGGACGGGGGTGTAAACGATCTCGGCCTCGCCGGGTTGCGCGAGTGCGAGCACGCTCACTCCTGCGGCGCTTGCCGCCAATGCATACATGTGAAGGTGCTGGTGCAATGAATCACGAACATTGGCTGACTTTGCGGGAGCTGGGAGGGTCTTCATGATTGTCCTCACTTTCGGTACCGCGAGAGAGGCTCGCCGTTCGTTGCTGTTTCCGGACTTGGGGTCGTTCGAGCTAGCATCCCCAGAGTAGGGACTTTAGGCCGGATGGCCTGGACGCACACAGTGTGATCCCAGCTTAAAGCGAGGTCAAGTGAAACTTTGGCAACGGGTGAAAGAGTTTGCGCAGGGCGGGCGCGGGCGCAAGCGGGGCATCGCTGGTGCTCCCATCCCAACCCCTCACTCATCCGCTTTCTCCACCACCTGCTTCACCGGCTTCGACTTGCTGCCCTTGAAGTTCGAGTCTCCACCGTATGCCGCCGTGACCGACGTTGTACCCACCTTGAGCGTCGAGGTTACGAACGTGGCCGTGCCGCCACTCAACGATCCCGTTCCTAAGACTGTTTTAGCTTTCATGAATGAGACGGTTTCTCCGTCCGGCGGCGCAGGAGTTACTACTGCGGTGAAGGTCACTGCCTGTCCGTAGTTGGACGGATTCGGCGCAGACGTGAGCGTGGTCGTGGTCTTGGTCACTTTCTCCGGCGTCAGCTTGAACACAGTTCCGCAGCCATACAATGTTTGTCCGTTCCCTCCGGGTCCTGTCGTGCAAGACAGGTTCCCGCCCTCGCCGGTATTGCCATACAGGTTGCCCTTCGCGTCCCGCAATATAGGTGAATCGGGCCCCATACCGTCGCCCCCCGTCCCGGTGAAGCTGTAGAGCACGGTCTCGTTGCCGGTCGTATCCACCTCGAACACCATTCCGCAACCATTCGGCGGGTTACAGGCAAGATCCCCACCCCCGGATTTGCCATAGAGGTTCCCCTGTGTGTCCCGAGTTAAGCCCCCGGGGCCGTAGCCGTCCGCCCCACCAGTGAAGCTGTAGAGCACGCTCTCGTTGTTGCTCGTATCCAGTTTGAACAGCGTTCCGCAGCCATTCCCATCCGGCGACTCGCATGCAAGATCCCCGCCAATATCGGTAGCGCCATAGAGGTTGCCCTGCGCGTCCAGCAATAACCCTGCGTCCGGTACTGAGCCGTCCGTCCCACCGGTGAAGCTATAGAGCACGCTAAACACATTGCTCGTATTCAGCATGAACACTGTTCCATTGTTATAAGCGCCGCCGTCTTTCGTAGTGCCATACAGGTTGCCCTGCGCGTCCATCACTGGAACTGAGGCATGATTCCACTCAAAGGGGAAGCTGTAGAGCACAGTCTCCGCGCCGGTCTTATCGACCTTGAATATCGCTCCGTAGTTGTAAGCGCCCCCGTCGCGAGTCGTGCCATAGAGGTTGCCCTTCGCGTCCCGCACTAAGCCGTCCTCGGGTTCTGAGGCGTCCGGAGTCCCGGTGAAGCTATAGAGCACGGTCTCCGCGCCGGTCGCCGTATCGAACTTGAACACCGTTCCGCAGCCATCCGGCGGGTTGCATGCAAGATCCCCGCCAACATTAGTAGTGCCATACAGGTTGCCCTTCGTGTCCAGCACTAACCATGTGAAGGGACCTGCGCCGTCCCCTCCCGTCCCGGTGAAGCTGTAGAGCACGGACTCCTTGCCGGTGGTGTCCACCTTGAACACCGTTCCGCAGCCATAGGGCGGGTAGCACGCGGCGTCTCCACCGTAGACGGTAGTGCCATACAAGTTGCCCTTCGCGTCCTGCACTAAACCTGCGATGGGAGTTGCGCCGTCCGGCGCGTTTGTAAACGTATGCAACACGCTCTCGGTGTAAGTCTGCGCCTGTGCCGATCCGGTCGCGAAGACGGCCGGTAACAGCATGATTGCCAAAGCCAGCGCGGCGGCCGCCGCTCGCCTGCGTGTTCCGAGAATCGATCTTTGATGTTGACGTTGCGTTGGGTTATTCATAAGACCGCTCCTTATTCTTACGGAATCGTTCGGTAATGTTTTTCCCGCAGCGTTGGATCGTGCGTCAGCGGTGGGGACTAAGGCGCTTAATGCGAAATCTCCGCTACCGATTCAGGGAGGGCGTTTTAGGCAGTCGAAGTCGGGGAGTTATTCCCCAAGGTCGGCGGTCGACGAACGGCGCGAGTTTAACTGGTTGCCTAGGACGGCGTCAGTGAGAGATGTCACTGCGGCGCGTGATGGGAGTCTCCTACACTTGTGTCGGCTCCGATGTGTCGGTTCCTATTTGTCGGTTTCGGGAAATGACCTGACGGCGCGTGGCGGGCGATCGCTGGTAGCCCCGGCAGGAATCGAACCTGCATAGTCAGTTTAGGAAACTGAAGTCCTATCCGTTGAACGACGGGGCCCCCGAAAAGCTGGAGAAATCAGGTTAGCAGGTTGGGAAACGGGTTGCCAAACTTGCTGGGAGCCTGCCTATCGCGGAAAACTGCAGATCCCTCACTGCGTTCGGGATGACAACTAAAGAGGGGGAGGAGACGAAAGAGGGGTGACTAGGCGGAACAGCGAGCAGATTCCGTTCCACCGCCGACGAAGTGAACTATTTCCAGCCGGTCTCCGTCGTGCAAGGGAGTTTGCTGCCACTGGTCGCGCGGAACGATCTCGCGGTTCAGTTCGATGGCTAGGCGGTCCGGCTTCATGCCTAGACCTTCGACGAGCGCGCCCAGAGTTTCCGCGGAG
>JBAWFQ010000230.1:0-6737 GCA_049592035.1 Terriglobales bacterium | reverse complement strand
AATGTATGGTTCGGGGTCGGGGAGGCTACTTTGGGGGGGTGGATCAAGGCACGATGAGACTCGGGACGATGCGGCTGTGGAGGGTGTGGCTTACGGCATCTCTGAAGCGATGCCCTGATACGAACCTCTAGTTTTTCAGCGATCTGTTCAGCCCGCCAAACTCATTATCAGCAGCCACGCGCAGGTGGACCGCCAGCCCTTCCGTCGGATAGCTGGCCGGCCGAAAAAACGCCTTGCCCGCGATCAACACCAAGCACGCCGACTTTGTTTCACCGCCTTGAGTTGACGACGCGTTATCCGCCTGACAGAGTGGCCGCGAGCACAACAACATCAGGATTCGTGGGCAAAGTAATACTCTGCACAGTCTTGGTTGAATCCAGGGCAAACTGGTACGCATATAGATTGAACGTCCCCAGATCCTTGCTGCCGTTGGCCAAATTCCGGTAGGACATCGCAACCCCTTCAGCCTCGCCCGGGAAATTTTGCGGAGTGGACCAGTCGCTGAAACTCTGCACGAATTGCGCGCTCGACCCGTCGGTATAGTTGACGGTAATCGTCTGCGCGGATTGATCTCCTTGTACGCCAGTCGCTAACAGCATCAGTCCGGAGAACTGGCCCTGCGGCAGGGGGATCGATTGCCCATTGCAGCCGACCGCGTCCGGTTGGTCGGCCGGTCCGAACTTAAATTCTACGAGATCGAGAATTCGCAACTTCGTCAGAAGGTTCTCCGAATATGAGTCCCCGGCGCCATCGAGTCCTCCGGTCGTATAGGTGGTTCCGTTTTTATAGATTCCGTAAACGTTGAAGGCCGAGGACAAGTCAACCTGCTGGCCAGACCCCTTACCCTTTGTCGCGGCACTCACGGCCAGCGTGAGAGTAAAGCTCTGCGTGACCGCCCCAGACGTACCGGTTACGATTACGGAGGAGAATCCAGTGGCGGCCTCGGGGGTCGCTTTGAAAACTACTTTCTGACTGTTCCCCTGCCCTTCGATGGAAGCAGTAACGCCATTGGGCAAGGAAGAGAGAGTCAAGTTCACTGCGCCTTCAAAGCCGCCAAGATCCTCGATTTTGATGGCGGCTTTGGCGGTTGAGTTTTGGTTCAAGAAGACGGTGGTCGGCGCCGAAAGCGCAAAGCCGCTATAGCCCACGCCAACGTTGAAGGCCTGCGCGTATTTCGCCGCGAGTCCAGTGCCAACAATGTCGTCATAGAGCCACAAGAAGCCGCCGGAAATTCCACACTGGCTGTGCCAGCCGCTCATGATGCTCTGGACCTGTTTATACGTATCAACGTGATCCCACAAACCGGGAAAAACCGGAACACTGCCGAAATTCCATTCCGAGGAGCAAGGGTTGTTGCCCTGGCCGCCGGCGTACGCCTGCAGGTGAACGCCGTCGGCAGTGCCGGGAAGTTGAGCGTTGATTTCCGAAACCACGTTCATCCAATAAGTGTTGTTGTCATAGGCATCCGGCAATACGTGATAACCGAGGTTGCCCAGCAGGACGCCAAACTGGACGGTGGTGGGGAGGTTGAAGCTGTTTTCATCGTCAAAATCGATAGCGTCCAGAGATGGAATGGCAGTTTTCAGAGCTTGAAAATCCTGATAGAGGATGCTGCCAGGGCCAGTGCCCTGCGCTTCGACCAGAGCTGTGATATTTTCCCAGTCCCCGTAGTTCGAGGAGCCAATGCTCAAGGTGACTCGTTTGACGTTGCCTTGTTTCAGGAGCGTCATGTTGCCGGCGAAATCAGGATGGGTCTGGCCGCCGATATAGACGCCGTTCGAGGTTAAGGGGAACTCGCCGTTCAGATTCAAATCGCCGGTGCTGCTTACTTCGACGCTCCAGACGATGGCCTCGGAAAAGCCGGAGTTTTGTATTTCCTGGATGTTAGCTGCCGCGCTCTTGTAGAACGGTCCGCCACCAAAGATTCCTGTATATCCGGTCTGGGCAAATGCGGTTTGGGCGGAGAAAGCGAAGAGCAAAAAAAGGAAAACCATTGCACAACCCTCAACCGCGGAGTGTTGGCGACAGCATACTGACCAAGGATTTGAGCGCTTCATGTTCGGTCTCCGATGGTGCCCAGAAAATTGCCCTCTTTACGGATAGGCAGCTTGCGCTTGCTGCCGACACTACGGGTCGCGGCAACAGCAGGACATTTTAACCCAATAACTGACACGTCCTTCCCTTAAATGTGGGTGCCGCCAAGGTGGGCGAAATTCTGGTTAGCCGACGCCGAGACGGTGAACGAGCGCCTGGAACCGGGGTTCGGAGCGGATTGGGTCAAACACCTGATCCACGTTGATGAACAGCAGCCAGTAGTCGTGATGCTGATAGGATTTTTCCAGCCATTCGAGAGCGAGATCTCGGTCTCCCTTCGGGGTCGCGTACGATGCGACGTCGTAGGGTCGAGTGGTGCCCCGGTGGAGGTCCGCAGTTCATCGTTCGGCCAGGTGAAACCGGATTTGTGGCGTGAGATCTTCCTGAGTTCTGCCGCTATATCCAGAATCTTGCGATGCAGCCCGCACAACGAGAGAACATGCGCGCGGCCGCCCGATCCCATGCCATGATGGCATCGTGGGACGCAGTGTTCGAGTCGGTCGATGCGGGATATGAGCGCGGCCTCAAGGCAGGCGCCCGAGCCGGAAGGAGAATCCGCGTGCGACCTCAGGCGGGATAGCGGTGGGCAACCTGGGCTAGATGTTAGGATTTAAAGTGTCCGATAACACGCGATAAAGGCCATGGCAATGCGTTTTCAAACTCGGATGGGGATTGTGCTCGGGTTAATTTTTTGCCTTTCATGTGTGGACACGATCGCACAGGCGCAGATGTCCGAGCGATCAGCCGCTCCGCTCGCGAGGGCTTCTCTTACGCCGGAACAGATCGTAAAGAATCTCGAAGAAAGAAACGCGCAACGGGCCGCGGCCCTCGATGGGTTTGTGGGAACGCGCGTCTATCGCATGCAGTATCGCGGACTCCCGAGCGATCGCGATGCCGAGATGACGGTCAACGTGACCTATCATGCTCCGAACGTGAAACAGTTCAGCATAGTATCGGAGCAGGGCTCGAAGTTCATCATCGAGCACATTTTCAAGAGACTTCTGGAAAGCGAACAAGAAGCGGCGAATGAAGAGAACCGGCGCAGGACAGCGCTGAGCAGGGAAAACTACGATTTTTCGCTGGCGGGGTACGAAGAGTCTCCCGAGGGAGGCAGATACATCTTCGATCTGGCGCCCAAGACCAAGAACAAGTTTCTCTACCACGGGAAAGTGTGGGTCGATGCAAAGGACTTCGCTGTGGTGCGGATCGAGGGAGAACCGGGGAAGAATCCATCTTTCTGGATCAAAAAAACAGAAATCAAGCACCAATATGTCAAGGTGGATGACTTCTGGCTGCCGGCGGAGAACCACACAGAAAGCATCATACGGCTGGGAGGACGAGCGACCCTATCCATTGAGTATGGGGATTACAAGATCACGACAGCAGCGCCGCTGGCCGAAGATAAGAGCGCGAGCGGGGTTCCGAAGGCATCCCACACCTCTGAAATTCACTGATTAAGCGCTCCGCCTTGGGATGCGCAACCACCCCGCTCAGCCGAGCGGCCCGCGATCACATCACAATCCTGGAATCCAACGGATGGCATTGCGGCGAAATATCTTCTCGAGCACTGGCCGAGGCAGGTTCAATCCATGCACTTGCTTACCTTCAACGATAAGAGTCTCAGCTGTTGCCAGGAATTTCCAGTCACGCGCGTAGGTGGATTGCCAGTCTTTCAACGCGTCTGGGAACTTGGCGTCTGGTGGCAAATCGAGATCGGTGCCGTAGAGCACGCGGTCCTGATACTTGATGAGAAATGTGCGCACTTTTTCCGGAGGCATCAGCATCAGGTATTCCATTCTCGCCGCTGTGTCGATGGCGAAATTCGGATACTTGTCCAAGTGGCCGGCAATGTCGTCGAGATCCCGCTCCATGCTGCCGAGATGAACTCCGACCATGCGCAGTTGGGGATTGTCAGCGAGCACATGATCACGCGCTTCGAGAATCTTCTGCTTGGATGGGAACCCGGGCTGGTTCGCAACGTACCATTGCGGATTTTCCTGGTAGTACGACCATGACGGATCGGACGGATCCGGCGGACCCCAGGCCACATCGGGTTCAGCTTGGTGGGTCATCAGCGTTTTGCCATGGCTGGCGATGTCTTTGTAGATCGGCTCGAACTTCGGATCGTCGGCCATGATGTATTGCCCGCCACTGTTCTTGATTTCCATTCCGATGTTCTTCCAGATCTTGACGGCGATGGTTCCCTGCGAAAAATCGCGATCGATTTGCTTGATGGCATCGGCCGTGAATGAAGGACTTTCGAACCTGTAGGGATCAAAGGTGGTACACAGGGCGATGTGGCCACGGCTTGAGCGTACGAGCGCCTGTGCATCGTCGATTTGCGGCTGTAATTGCTTGCGATAGGAGAGCGTGTCATCTATGACGAGGATGTTCAGCAGTTTCACGTGCAGACGTTCGAGCATCTTCTGGAATGCGGGATCGGTTTTGAAGACATGCACGTGGACATCGATGGGATGGATCGCCGCGAAGGCGCTGAGAGCCGCTTTATCGTCGGCGGGGTTAGCTCGGGCAGATGCGGACGGTGACGTTTGAGCCGGATTCTCGGGTGGACGGGCGAGGACGCCCGTCGCTCCACCGGACGACGAGACGATCGATAGACTTAGTAGGACTTGAGCGATCGTTCGTGCCGAAGCTTTCATCGTCATCATCATCCGAAACTCCTTCTATTGCTGCTGAACTGCGTTCATGCCGGTCAGTTCGCCGGACCGCTGCACGCTGCCATGTAGGGATCGAGCGCTTCGCCGATCTTATCGAAGATGAGGGGCAGGGGCGCATTTTTCAGCGCACCCTCGCGCACCTTTTTGTACTGGGAAGGCAGGAAGTCGCTCAGCATGGGTTCTGGGATGCGTTGGGATTCGAGGTTTGCAATCAGGATCTCTACCGCCCGTTGCACCGCTGGCTCGGTCCAGTAATAGCGGATGCGATCGCTGTAGCTGTGAATACGAAGGCGGCGCTGCTCCTGTGGGCTGCCTCGATAATGTTTCTGCCAGTGAGCCGGTTGTTGAAGCATCGTACGCTCGATTATTTTCGGCAGATTTGATTGCTGTCCGGGCGGGATGCATTGCTCCTCGATGGTCGCGAGAGCAAAGAGCGCCTGCCGCATCGCATAGGTGAGCGCGGGTCCGACTTTTAGAATCGCGAAGCCGTCGCGGACTAGCTGCGTCAGCGCCTCGAGTCTCTGGTAATCGGTGGAGTGGGCTTCGAAGACGAGTCTGGGGTGGTCGCGAAGAACCTGGCATAGAGGTTCTGCCTGCGAAGGGTCATACTCGGCCACGCTCTCGTTGCTGAACTCGACACCGGGCTGGACTACGAGCGCTATCACTCGGTCCCATGCCGCGTCGAGGCCGGCTTTGGCGAAGGCCTGATGATGCACCCGGATTGCCTGCTCGGCCGCCTCGCGGCTGGTGACGGCAATGGCTGCGTCTTCCGCCGCGCCACCGGGAGTGGGTACCTCTGTTCCGATCACATAGACTGGCCGGTTTTTTGGGGAGAATTTTTCCGCCGCGCTGCACAGAAAGGCCGCACGGCTGGCGATCGTTTCCTCCGGAAGAGGATTGGGATCGCCGGCGCACGGCATGCTCGTATCGAGATGGATTTTGTGAAAGCCCTCGCGGACGTAGAGCCGGACCATCTCTACGGCATGACTCATGGCTTGCTCGGCGCCGAGTTCCTGCCAGGGGTGAGGTCCGAGATGGTCGCCACCGAGAAGGATGTGCTCGCGCGCAAAGCCGACTCGCGCTGCAATCTGGTGCACGCGGTCGCGAAAATCCGCGGGCGTCATTCCGGTGTAGCCGCCGAATTGATTGACCTGATTGCAGGTAGCTTCGATCAGCAGCGGGTTATCGTCAATGGGGGCGCGCCGCATGGCGGCTTCAAGGACCCAGGGATGCGCCGAACACACCGAGTAGATTCCACGGTGTACTTGGTCGGCGCGGGCCGCAGCAAGTTCCTGCAAGCAGGCAGACATGGAGTTCAGAAAGCCAACTTCAGTCCAAATTGAATGATGCGGGGCTGAGCCGTTCCATAGGGATTCGAGGCTGACGAGCCCGCCAATCCGGTAATCTCCCCATAGGTGTAGCCGATATCGGAGAGGTTGCCGTCCGGCCTGCCGAAATTGACATTGTTGAAGGCGTTGAAGAACTCGGTTCTGAATTCCAGAGCGAAGCGCTCGCTGAGCTTGGCATTCTTAACCATCGCCAAATCTGTGCTGAAGTACCTTGGTCCACGAAGAATATTCTTTCCCGTATTGCCGAAGGTGAAGGGTGCATTCTGCTTAAATGCGGACGTGTTAAACCATTCCGCGACCTCGGCAGCATGGGAACGCCCACCCGGCAGGATAGCTTGCTGAATCGTGGAAACGGCAAGGTCGGCGCGGTCCCCCAGAATGCCGCTCTGGGAATTATCCTGACCGCTGAAAATAGTGAACGGAAATCCGCTCTGCCAAAGAGCGGTTCCGGAAAGTTCCCAACCATTCACAATTTTGTCAAACGCCCTGGGCACACCGACACGCGGCACCAGATACTCGCCATTCATTTTGAAAGTCTTGTTGACGTCGTCATCCGACGGGCCGTAATCGAAGTGGCGGCCGCAGGGGCAGGTATTGGTTAAATACTGCGATCCAC
>JBAWFQ010000229.1:0-3865 GCA_049592035.1 Terriglobales bacterium | reverse complement strand
TTCAGTGCCGGCTTTAGCCGCTGAGGTCACACGTTTTGCGCGGGAGATACTTCCCCGCAGCCCCCTAGAACGGGTTCAGCTTGGCCAGTCCTTTTTTCTTTTTCTTCTTGCTCGAAGTAATATCCGCCATCTCTTCGGTCTTAGCCGGAGCACTCGAAGCGCTCGCGCTCGCCCCGCCGCCGCTGCTGTCGATCTGATTGCTCTGCTGCAGCGGAGGCAGCGCGTTCGCCTCGGGTTCCACATTCGGCTTCAATTCATTCGGATCCGCCGCACTGGGCTTCACATCGGCCGTCGCCGTTGCCGCCGGAGTATCTGACCGCGGCGGTTCCTGGTTCGGCGGCGGCTGCCCATTGGTGGTTTCCACCGTGACCTTATTCTCGCCGCCCGTTCCCAGCGATCCCGCCATCTTTTGCACCACTCCCGTTGCCGTCACCGGTTCGGGATCGACCAACGTCGGCTCCCCATAATGCGACGCCTTGGCCACGTCGGGATGCTTCTCGAAGTTTCCCAGCATGGTCGACATCACGCCTTCCTCACGCCGGCTCGCCACTTCTTTCTTGTTATTCTCGAGCGCCGCCCGCGTCGGCCGCGGCACCGTCTGATGCAGCGCCTGCAGCCGCGCCTTCGCATCCAGCGCCCGGTCCATCGCCGGATACCGCGTGATGATCCGCGCATACGCCTCGGCCGCGCTCTTGGTTGCGTCGTCGATCATCTTCGCCTTCGCCACTTCGTTCATACGCGGATTCTTGCGGATGACATTGATCTCGCCTTCGTACGACTGCCCAATCATGAACAGCGTCTCGTCCGCCCCGCTATACAACGGATACCGTTCCACCAGCGTTTTCAGCCGCGCAATCGCCGCCGGATACGACATCCGCAAATAATAAAATCGCCCGATGTCGAACTCCCGTTCCGCCAATACCTCCTGCACTTCCCGCAACCGCTGCTTCGCCCGTGGCACCATCTTGCTGTCTGGATAATCCTGAATCAGCGTCCGGTATTCTTCCTCCGCCCGCATCGCATGCGTGTAGTCGCGATCCGGCTTCTCCATCTGCTCGTAGTGGATGTTGGCAACCTTCAGTTGCGCCTCGGCCGCTTCCGGCATGTTGGGAAAAAACGTCCGGAAATCCTTATATTGCAACTCCGCCTGCTGCAATGCCGTCGTGCCCCCTTCGGCATACCACGAATCCGCCACCGCCAGTTTCGCCCGCGCGATAAACTCCGAATCCGGATAAGTATTGATTAGAGTCTGCAGCGTCATCCGCGCCACGTCGAAGCGGTTGTGCTTCATGGCATCCATGGCACGGTCAAACAGCACCTTGTCGGGCTGTTTCGAGCCCACATTAGCCAGAGGGTTCACCGATTTCTTATTGGTGCACGCCACCGAAAACGCGAGAATCAAAGCAAGAACAACGAAAATAAACCCACGCCGCATAAAAGACCCTCGATCCCAAAATAACTCACGTATCCCGAAACAACTCACGTAGGGACGGCCGCCCCCGGCCGTCCAGCGGAGCGAAGCTCCGCAGCGCTCTCTCCTACACCCGCACCGAAGCCGCGCTCCGCGCCGCTTCCAGCAGCGCCGCCGCATTCACCGCGGCATCGCCCTTCCCGAACACCGCATTCCCCGCCACCAGAATCTCCGCCCCCGCCCGCACCACGTCCGCCACCGTATCCATCGCGACCCCACCATCTACTTCGATGCGGTACGAGTACCCCCGCGCCAGGCGAATCTCCGCCAGCCGCCTGATTTTATGCAGAGCTCCCGGGATGAACTTCTGGCCCCCAAATCCCGGATTCACACTCATCACCAGCACATAGTCAACCAGGTCAAGCACTTCGGCAAGCGTCTCCACCGGGGTCGCCGGATTAATCACCACTCCCGCCCGGCATTCATGGTCTCTAATGTGGTTCAGCGTCCGGTTCAAATGCCGGCACGCCTCCTGATGCACCGAAATCCAGTCCGCTCCCGCGTCGGCAAATTCTGGAATGTACTGGTCGGGGTTCTCGATCATCAGATGGCAGTCCAGCGGAAGCTGGGTTGCCCGCCGCAAAGATTTCACCACCGGCGGTCCAATCGTAACATTGGGCACAAAATGCCCATCCATGACGTCGACATGCACGACGCTGGCGCCGCCTGCCGTAGCCCGCTCCACCGCCTGAGCCAGGTGGCCGAAATCCGCCGAGAGAATCGATGGCGCAAGTTCGATCAAGACAGGATCCAAATCCAAAGCGTAGGGTCAAAAGCTGTGGAAATTCTAGCACGCTCACGTAGGGACGGGCGCCCTCGCCCGCCCAGCCGGAGCGAAGCTCGGCAGCCGCGTGCAGCGCAACCAAACCGTAGGCCCGTGATATCCCCATTCCACGCATGCATAGAGCCGCTGGCTAGTCTAAGCGGCAATGAGGGGTGCCGGCACAATCGAAGCTCGGTCAAACTGCACCGCCAGATTTGCTACTTCGTCTTGGAACCACCCTTAGTAAGAGCCGCGGTACCCAGGGTCGGATGAAAGTCCTTCTTGTTCGGCGGCAGTTCGAAAAGGTAGCCCTGGTTGGTTCCGCCGACAAAGCCGGTGATATTGGCAACGCCGACCCAGCCCAATTTGCCGTGGAAAATGCCATCCTTTTGCTTGCTGGTCGTCAGGGACGTCCAGACGGCCCACTCAGACTGGTTGTCTCCATCCACTACCGAGTAAATGCTGTCCCCGTACGTCACGCCCGCGCCCGATACGGTATAGCCATTCGAGTCAGTAGCATCCAGCTTTGTACCAAAGCCAGCGATGACAGAGTCGATGCTGAGACCGCAAGCGCTGAGATTGTCAATGCCGCCATAGGTGTTGCCGCCACCAGGGATCAGCTGCTCATAGTTGCAATACTGGCCGCCGCCGACAGAAGCGAAGCCAAAGGTTTGGGCCGACGCAAAGCTGCAGGCCACGACGAAGAGAGTGATTACCACGAAGCTCTTCCCGTTCATCGAATTTCTTCCTGGAGGCGTAGGTCCCAACCCCCGAAAACATGCCGCCATTGTCCTCCCCATCCCTGGTCGCGTCAACGAGAAGCAACTTTCATCACCCGCTACAGTATTGCGATTCCTGATGGCGGCTACCCAATCCGATGACCTTCCGAAGGTAACGCTAGCGAAGTGCGCGGCGGCGACAATGTCATCTGGCCCTCCGCAGCTCTAACGCTTAAGGGCGGTGCGTTCTTCGGCACTGCGGCAGGTGCCCTCGATTTTGGCACTGGCGGGTGTTCGATGCCGTGCCCTGGAGTGAAGGCTTACAACTACTTACAACCCACTCCTCTCAGTCGAAGATGGTGGCTAGCCTCGTCACTTGGTGGCAGCGCGCAGAGCCCACACCGCACCCCTTGAACTCGTTAGCGCGGGTCTCGCTGAAACTCTGAAACCTATAAGCCTGGCTCTACTGCGGCTTCGGCGGCTCCGCTGGCTTCTGATCAGGCGCCGGCTTCTGATTCGGGTCCGCCTTCTGCACGTCTTGTCCTTCGTAAGTGATCCTGGATTTTGATCCGAAGCGCCGGTAATTCGTGTATTTGATGATCTCGCGAATCCTTACGCCGCCCATCGAGAACTGGAGCGTGTCCTCGGCGCGCGTGTAGGTGGGGAACCAGTACTGTCCGTCGATCTGCTCGCGCCAAGTGGTGAACTTGGGGAAAAGATTCTCCTGGCCTTTCTTTTTCTTAATGTCGGGTACGGTCTTACCGTAAGTCTCCACGATCTGAAAATCGTGGTCGTCCACCCAGATTCGTCCCGGAAAATAGCGCTTCTTGCCGACGATCTTTTTGGGCGCAATGTCGAAATCATAAGTATTCAGCTCGTCCTGTTTTTGCTGCCCCACGTACAGGATGTCGT
>JBAWFQ010000228.1:0-55964 GCA_049592035.1 Terriglobales bacterium | reverse complement strand
CTGGCAAACCGAGGACCGCGACCGACTAGCGACCAACGACTAGCGACTGGCTTTATGCAGCCACTGGGTTCAGTTTCATGATGTGCAATCGGTCGAGTGCCATATCGAAAGCCCGCCTGTTCGCGATCATGGGTTCGATCGTCGCCATCTTGACGATGCCCGTTGTCTTGACCACGGCAGCGATAAGCGGCGCCGCAATATCAGGCGCGACCAGCTTGCTGCGCTCGGCGGCGCCTTCGGTCGAAAGACGGTCGAGACCGAGTTCGCCGAGACGGTAATAGAGCCATTTATGGTCGGCCAAGTGAGCGGCGTCGACGCAGACGAGTTGCGCCAGCCGCTCCGCGCCGGGCACGAAACGAATCATGTAGTCCGGGGTATAGTGCGTGTTGATGACCAGCGTTCCGCCGGGAGGCATGCCGCGCATGTAATCCCAACCCTTGGCCATCGTCCCTTCGACCAGTACGACGATGTTGGGTTGCTCGTTTTCATAGGTGAGCTCGTTCTCGATCACCTCGTCGCTCACGCGACAGTACTTGCGGGTTGGAGCGTTGGTGCGATCGGGATTATCGACGTAGTTCTCCATCGCCTGCGCATACTTGCCCTCCAACCGGGCGGAGGCGGAAATGGAATTGACGATGTCGCGGCCTTCTTTGTCCATAATGATGCCGCGCGTCCAAACGGTAAGTTCTGTATAGCTCATATCAAGTCCTCATCTTGAGTCAGAAACCAGTTATCAATCGTTGATCGGTAGTCGATAGCCGCTCGCTAACGACCAACGACCATACAAATACATCGATATCTTCAACGAATCCGCTCGAGGGCCCACGTTTACCCTTGGCGGAGATCAACCCCACATTCAATGTAGCGCGATCGCTTCCCCACGGAATTGCGAATCGCCGACGCAAGGGAGAAACCTCCCTTGGTCAATCTTCATCCTTCGTCCAGCACAATCTCTTCGACGTCTTCAATGTGCCGCCGCATCGCCGACTTTGCCGCCTCGGCATCGTGGCGCTTGATGGCGGCCAGGATCCGGCGGTGGCCGGCGAGCGATTTATGCGGACGCCCCTTCAATTGCAGAGAGCGTTCCCGCGTTTCGCGCAGCAGGTCCATGACTATGTCGAGCACCTTCAGCACCACACTATTACCGGAAGCCAGCGCCACGCTGTAGTGGAATTCCGCGTCCTCGTCGATGCTGGCTTCGCCGCGAGATAGCGTCACTTCCTGGCGTTGCAGAATCTCTTCCATCTCCTCGATTTCGTCGGGGGACGCGTGAGCGGCCGCACGCGCCGCCAAGGGCGGCTCCAGCATTTTACGAAAATCCAGAAGCTCGCTCACCAATTCCTTCCGATGCTTCAGGACATTCGCGAAAGGATTGACTAATGATTCCGCCGAGATTTCGCGAACGATGGTTCCGGCACCTTGACGCGGTTCCACCAGGCCCATCAGTTCCAGGCCTCGAATCGCGTCGCGGATGGAACTGCGGCTGACTTGCAGCGTCTCCGCCAGTTCGCGTTCTGAAGGCAGTTTGTCACCGGGTTGCAGCTTGTTTAGAATTAAGCGTTCGATCTGCTTAGCGACTTCCTCGTAGACCTTGTTCCTGCGGATCACTTCGAAGTCGGATTTGACCGGGGCCGGCATAGTAAGTGGTCCGATAAGTGGACCAGAGACCAAGGAAGTATACTCCCCTTGTCAAGTCCCCAGCAAATATTGTCCTGGAGCGGCGGTGGTGCCGTCTCTCAGCGACTAAACAGATTGCTGAAAAACTCGGCGAGGGAGGTACCGCATCCGTCAAACTCTTACCCCCCATTACGGCAAAAATAGGGCGAACTGGGGACTGCGGGGCTGCGCCGCCCCAAAAAAAATAGATGCCAAATCCCTAGCTGGACGTTACCGCGGAATCCCACCCTTGCGCAAAAAACGCGCAAGGATGGGGCACCCGGCGAATCTTAGGGACTACGCCGTTGGTGATCTCCTGCCAAGGTCTGAAACCATCCTAGAATGAGAGCTCAAGTTGGAGATTTTCCCCACCTCCTTACCGGCAGACGATCGGTGTTTGTCGCAAGTACAGACTTCTTGAAGGTACAGATTTCTTAGAAAGAGGCGATTTTTATGGCTACTGGTACCGGCACTGCTCCCGCGCTTGAACCACAAGCGGATGTGAGAACCGAGACTGCGGAAACGTCCGTGGCTCAGCCCGTGACACTAAAAGAGCGCATCCAACGTTTGCTTAGCACGATTTTCGAAGGCCGCGAAGAACACGCTGGCTGGCACCAGTAAGCATCCGGCGGCACGGAAGGACTTCATCCTGCATACTTAGTCTGCAGGTTCAGAACTGCGCCAGCGATCTGCTCTAAAGGCATAACGACGTCCACGGCGCCGCGGGCAATGGCCTCTTTTGGCATTCCAAACACAATGCAGCTCGCTTCGTCCTGCGCGATGGTGGCTGCTCCAGCTTCCTTCATCTCAGCGAGGCCCTGAGCGCCGTCGTCGCCCATGCCCGTCATGATTACGCCCACCGCCTTCGGCCCAACCGAGATGGCCACGGAACGAAAAAGCACATCGACACTCGGACGATGACGCGAAACCAGCGGCCCATCGAGGATCTGGACGACGAGTTCTTCGCTACTACGATTGACCAGCATGTGCCGATTGCCCGGAGCGATCAGTGCCCGGCCCGTTTGTAGCCGGTCGGCATCGCGGGCCTCCGCGACTTCGATTCCACATTCCCGGTTGAGGCGTTCGGCAAAGGCGCGGGTGAAGACTTCGGGCATATGTTGCACGATCACGACCGGCGGACAGTCGGTCGGCAAAGCTGCCAGGAAGACGCGCAGGGCCTCAGTTCCACCGGTCGAGGCGCCCACGGCAATGACTCCGTTTATAGCCCGCGCAATGCGGGAGTTGTCTTTGCGGGGCAGCACAGCATCGGCGGTTAGGCGAGGCACGGCCGGCAGCAGACGGGGCTTTAACTGCGCTTGAGACGCACTCCAGACCGCATCCAAGAGGGTGACAGCCGATTCGTGCAGGAATTCGCGCACGCCAACTTTGGGCTTGGTAATCACCTCGACCGCTCCCTCTTCGAGAGCGCGCAGTGCAAGTTCGGTGCCGCGAGCGGCGAGTCCGGAGCAGACCACGACGGGCGTGGGCATTTCCAACATGATTTTTCGGATGAACGTCAGACCGTCCATCCGCGGCATCTCCAGGTCAGTAATGACGACGTTGGGAGGTTGCCTCTGCATTTTTACCCATGCAATCAGGGGGTCCGCCGCGGCCTGGACGTTGATCCGGCGGTCGGTACCCAGGATCGACTGCATAACCTGGCGGACCATTGCCGAGTCATCCACGACCAGGACTTGCAGACCATCTCCATTCGTATGGGGCACGTTTCTTAGGTCTCCTGCAGTGCCTTAGAGTCGCGGCGACGATTGCTTCTGCACGGTGCTCACGTTGTCTTCGTCTTGCGTCTTGGTGTAGATGGTCGGCTCCAGGCTCCGAAACTCGGAGGACATGCTGCACAAGTTCTCGGCATGGCCCACGAACAAAAAACCGTTGGCGATGAGATGACGGGAAAGGTTCATGACCGCCCGGCGCTTCGAAGCGGCGTCAAAATAAATCAGGACATTGCGGCAAAAGATGGCGTCGAACGGCCCTTCGGTGAGTTCGGGCTCCTGGTCGAGGTTTAGCCTTCGGAATTCGACTAATTGCTGGATCTCGACTCTTACCTTCATCTCGCCTTGCCGCTCCGCGACTCCCCGCAACATAAAAGTGTGCAGAAAATCCTGGGGTATCTCCTGCGCCCTCGCAATGGGATAAATCCCCTTGCGCGCCTTTTCGAGAACGCGGGTCGAGATGTCGGTGGCGAGAAGGCGCGCATCCCAACCTTCTTCCGGTGGAAGATGCCGGGCGAGCAACATGGCTACGGTGTAGGGTTCTTCTCCGGAGGAACATCCGGCGCTCCAGATTCGGATTCGCCGGGGGCGCAATTGGCGTTCGGCTTCCGCCCGCCAGCGGGGCAACACTCTCTGTACCATGAACTCGAACTGCCGCGGTTCGCGGAAGAAGCGGGTCTCGTTGGTGGTGATGGCGTCGATCATGCGGGCGCGTTCTTCGTGCTGGTCATCGCCTTCCACGCATTCGTAGTAACGTTCGAGGGAGTCAATCTCCAGCGCCCGGAGCCGCCGGAAGAGGCGTCCGCACAATAGGGCGGTCTTTGAACTGCCCAGCCAAATGCCGGTTTCGGCGTAGATCAGTTTCTGGAATTTCTGAAACAGAGCGGGACGGACTGTGAGTTGGGGAGATTGCTCCGGGCAAGGGTCGGCGTCAATGCGTCGGGAGTTGCCAGAATCCTTTCCTGGAGCCGTTCCCGCCTGCACCGCTAGGCTCCAGCCTCGAAGTGGGCTTGCTTGGCCGGTGCATCCGTGGTCGTGTCGCCCGCAAGCCGATCGCCGGCAACGGACTCCGTTACGGCGAGCACTTCGTCGGCGGAAAGTACTTTGTCGATGTCAAGAATCAGGCAAAACTTTTTGCCCAAGGCTCCCATTCCGAGCAAGTATTCGGTCTTGACACGAGTGCCGAACGGCGGCGTCGCTTCGATTTCGTCAGCGGAAAGCTCCATGACCTGACTGACCGAATCGGCCAGAACACCCATGGTTAGTTGCTCGCCCTGAAACATCACCTCGGTGATGATGATGCAGGAAAACTTGGAGATGCCGCTGGCGGGCATGCCGAATTTAACCGCGAGGTCGACCACTGGGACCACACGGCCGCGCAGGTTGGTCACGCCCCGGATCCAGACCGGCGTGTTGGGCACAGCGGTAACCGCCTCGTACTCGACAATCTCACTCACCTTCACGATGCTGATGGCATATTCCTCGCCCGCAGTCATGAAGGTGAGGTACTGCACCGCATTTCGCGGGAGTTGGTTCTTCCGCTGGTCCGATGCTTTCGACGCTTCCAAGTTTGAACTCATTTTCGTCTCGTTCCTCGCATTTCTTCTTTTGCATCGTCGAACGCGCCGCGCGTACCCTAGAACGGAGAGAAGTTAGCTTCCTCCGCCAGCTTGCCGTGAACTGGCTGAACGTGAGTGAGTGACGCGTATTGGTTGCTCAACGATCGGCCTTGAGGGGAAACCGCACGCTGTTTGCCGTTGCCACCGCGATGAGCGGGTTGTTCTCCCGCGACGCGGAAGAAAGTCATCATCTGCTGCAGTTGTTCGGACTGCGCCGCCAATTCTTCCGCCGTGCTGGAAAGCTCTTCCGCGGACGATGCGTTGCGCTGTGTGACGGTGTCCACCTGGGACATGGCCTTGTTGATCTGCGTCACTCCGCCAGACTGTTCGGTAGACGCGGCGGCAACGTCCTGCACCAGCTCAGCCGTCTTCTTGATGGACGGCACAAGGTCAGACAGCAACTGGCCGGATCGTTCGGCCACGCTGACGCTTTTCCCCGCGAGTCCGCCGATTTCCTGCGCCGCCAACTGGCTGCGCTCGGCTAACTTTCGGACCTCGACTGCGACCACGGCAAAGCCCCGGCCCTGGTCTCCGGCGCGCGCCGCTTCGATCGCAGCGTTGAGCGCCAGTAGATTGGTCTGGTAGGCAATCTCTTCGATGACCGAGGTTTTGGCAGCAATTTGCTTCATGGCTTCGACGGTTTCTTTGACGGCATCGCCGCTTTCTTCCGCCGCCGCTGCTCCCTTGGCCGCTGCCTGCTCCACTTGCCGGCTGTTGTCGGCATTTTGGGTAATGGACGCGTTCATCTGCTCCAAGCTGGCGCTCATCTCCTCCACCGAAGCAGCTTGTTCACTGGTTCCCTGGGAGAGACTCTGTGACGATGCGGAAACCTGCTGCGCTGCGGAAGCAACCGCTGCGGAACCTTCGCGAACATCCCGGATGATGCCGGACAGCTTGCCGCTCATTTCCTGCATGGCCTGCTGCAATTGGCCGGTCTCGGATGAGTTGGTGACGAGGATCTCCCTGGTCAAGTCACCGGCGGCGATCCGCTCGGCGTGCTCGACCGCATGCTTGATGGGCACCGTGATGCTCTTGGTAACGCTGAAGGCGGCGAGTGTGGACAGGATCAGGGTGATGACCAGCAGCAACAATGCCACCCTGCGGCCCAAGGCGTAAGCATCCTGGCTCTCTTTCATGCTTTGCCCCATGGCAGCGGTCTGAATGTCAATGAACTTCTGCCACGAAGCGCGGTACTTGTCGAGCGCGGGAATGACGTCTTCGCTCAACGCTGCCAACGCCAGGTCACGTTTCTTGTCCGCTAACAATGCTTTAGCCTTTTGCCTGGCCGAAATATAGGCCTGGCGGTCTTGCGTGACGATCTCGAATTGTGCCCGCTCCTGGGAAGAGCTGAGATTCTTTTCGATTTCTGCGACTTGCGTGCTGATTTGGTGACTGATCGCCTCGTTTTGCTGGTTGAGCTTCTTCTCTTCCTCGGGGTTGCCAGTCTCGAACAGTTGGATAGTAATGCGGGCATTGGTGATTGAGTTCTCAATCGTCTGGTGCGTCGCCTCTACCATGTTGTAGCGCTTTTGCAGCGCGGACGACATGTTGGAATTCAGACCACCGAGCCAACTTAGTCCGAATCCTCCCACTGCAATCAGGCACAGCAGAATGGCTCCGAAGACCACCCCCAGTCGCGTGCCTATTTTTTGATCTTGCCAAGTCTTCATGGTCCTTCACCTCTCCCTATAAGGGCTTCTCTCTTTGCTAAGGTTGTGCCTGCTAAGCTTGTGCCTGCAACGTCGACTGCATCACTCCGCGCAAAAGGCTGGGAACGTCGATGATCAAACCGACCCGGCCGTCCCCAAGCACCGTAGAGCCGGCGATTCCGGGAACTCCGCGAAACGCCCTGCCTAGCGGCTTCACTACCGTCTGCATGCCACCCAGTAATTCATCGACTGCAATGCCGGCATGGAAATCATTTACTTTGACGACCACGATGTTTTCTTTCTTGGCGGCCTCACCGGACAAGCCAAATGCGCGCCGCAAACGGACGTAGGGCAGAGCCGTTCCGCGCAGACTGAGGATCCCGCTGGGGTCTGAGTTGCGCTGTTCCGTTGGCAATTCCGTACACTCGGTCACATGTTCCAGCGGGACGACAAACGTTTCACTACCGACTCTGACCGAGAATCCTTCAATGATGGCCAGCGTCAAGGGCAAGCGAATGGTAATGGTGCTGCCTTTGCCCGCAGCAGTCGATATTTCGACCGACCCGTGCAAAAGGTCGATGTTGCGTCGAACGACATCCAGGCCGACCCCACGACCAGAAAGATCGGTAACCGACTCAGCGGTTGAGAATCCTGCGCGGAAGACCAGATTGTAGATGTCCTGATCACGAATCTCGTCCTTACCAGACAAGAGTCCCAGACGTTTTGCTTTGTCGACAATCTGGGAGCGGACGAACCCCTCTCCATCGTCCTGAAGCGTGACGATGATGTTTCCGCCGCTATGGGCAGCGGTTAGCCGGATCAGTCCGCAAGCATTCTTGCCCCGGCTTTCGCGCAATGCCGGTTTCTCGATACCGTGAGCGACCGCGTTCCGCACCAGGTGTAGCAGGGGGTCTCGCAATTGTTCGAGCACCGTCGTATCCATCTCGACGTCTCCACCTACTACTTCCAGCCGGGCCAATTTCCCGTGGCTGCGGGCAAGATCTCTCACCGAACGCACAAACTGGCGGAACATGGGGCCGACTGGCACCAGGCGGATACCCATCACTTCGCTCTGCAAATCCATGTAGAGGCGCTCGGCCTCGCGATGCATCTCCAGAAGGGCGCGTCCCTGTTCGGTGCCGAGTTTCTCGATCATGCGGCGCAGCCGGCCTTGCGCAATCACAATTTCACCGGTCAGAGCCAGCATATGGTCCAGCTTGTCAACATCGGCGCGCAGCGTGCGGTGACTGGCGCCGGGGAGTGCGTCGGCCTTCACGGTGGAACCGGATGCCACGGATGCTTGGCTGGGGGCTATGACTCTTTTCGACTGCTTCTCCACCTCCGCTGCGATTTGCTTCTTGAGAGCTTGTTGTGCGGGAGTAAGTTCACGGGACGCAGCGTTTGCGTTTGCAACCATGCTCCGAAATTCGTCCACCACCTTCAGCAACAGTGAAATCAGGTCGGTGCTGGGCAGGGCCTGTTGCTCCCGAAAGACATCCAGCAAATCCTCTACGACGTGGGCAAAACCAGCGAGTTCACTGAGTGCCAATGAGGTTGCGTTTCCCTTGAGCGTGTGCGCAACCCGGAAAATACTGTGCAGGAGTTCCGGATCGGAAGGGCTCGATTCCATCTGCACCAACGCCTGCTCCATCAAGCCCAGGCCCTCTTCCGACTCGGCGAGGAACGACGCGAAAATCGCTTCACGGTTGAAGTCCGCCAGATCCACTGCTCCTCCTACACTTGATCGAAGTTCTTAATGGTCGTCGCACCGTCAACGATGTGAAAGACCAACCTGCGCCCACGCTTCCCCGAGATATCTCTTTCCATGATGGGAATGCCCGCGGACTGAAGAAAACTCTCGGCGAGTTCCACATTCCTTGATCCCACCGACAAGGTTGGGTCGGCGCTGAAAGCGCAGGATCCACCAAAGATCTTGGCCTGTAAGTGCCGGATTTCGCAGCCTAACGCCAGAACTCGCTGCAGAAGTTCGGGATTGGAGACATTGCCGTAGCGGAGACGGTTTGGTCCTTCATTCGCTCCCTCAGGCAGGAGGTAGTGGTTCATCCCTCCCGCCTTCTTGTACCTGTCCCAGAGGCACACGGCTGCGCAAGATCCGAGTATGGTGGAAATAGTGATGGGATCGCGCGTTACGAATACCTGTCCCGGATAGAGGAAGTGCCGAGAGTCGCTGGAGTCCGCGCGCTCAAAGCGCTTCATGTACTCCGCGGGGAGGACTGCCGGATTAAATTTGTGGGTATTGTCGCTCATTTTCCCATTCCTGGCGCTTCGATGACCGGCCTTGAATGGGCGCTGGCGCCAAACAACGGTTTCGCTGCTTCCTCGGAAAGAAGTTTGAGCAGTTCCTTGTCAGACCCGTCGAAGCCGAGTTTCTGGGGCAGTAAACGAAAGATCGCAAGGATGGCAATGGTTTGGTTTGCGAAACGAATAGGAACGAACGCCTGAGCCATAGCCATGGCGTCGGAGTGCTCGCGAGCTACGAGTTCGACCTGACACTCGCCGCTCATCACCCGGCGCAGACCAGAATCGCCCAAGGCCTGTAACAGGTCACACTTTTCGACATCGATCCCGAAGGACCAAAGAACCTGGAAGGTTACGGTGCTGCGATCGATTCTGAAAAGACCGATTTCCTCCGAGCCGAGGAAGTTCGCGGCGATCTCGCGCAAGCCCTCGATGGCATCTTCCTGATCGCGGCTCTCGGCGAGTCTCTTCCGTGCCGCTCGCAGCCGTACATCGTTCATCGCGTGTGCTCCAGAGGGCTTTGGCCCGAATGCCTTGCTCTTGTCATCGTTCATAGTTCATGGATCGCGGTTGCTCTGAAGTGTGGTGGCCGGGCGAGGACGCCCGGCGCTCCACTATTCGCCCAAGTAGCTCTGCACCAAGGCCACGAGTTCGGCGCCGTCAACGGGCTTGGTAATGTAGTCATTGCATCCACTCTGGAACCCGGCCTCCAAGTAAGCTTCTTCGCCACGAGTGGTGACCAGAACAATGGGGATCTCGCGTGTGTTGGGATGCTGACGCATTATTTTGCAAGCCTCAAATCCATTCATTCGGGGCATCACCACATCCATCAAAACCAAGTCGGGGCGTTCCTGCTGCGCCTTCTCGACGGCTTCCTGGCCGTCGGCCGCGGTCACACACTGGTAGCGGGAACGCTTTTCCAGAATCTCGCGCTCCATCAGCAAGGCCGTCTTGGAGTCGTCAACTACAAGGATTTTCTTTGCCATGGTTTTCCTTGAACTAGCCGAGGTCGTAGACAACGGCTGTAGGGGGAGCCGAATCGCACCGCCTCTCGGCGGTCGTCACTTACTAAGTAATCTCTAACACAGAGAAACGTTACGTCCGTAATTACGTCGGTAATTACGAAATGACGTACGTCCCCCACTTACAGGGAATTTAGTTTTTGGCGATTTCGGAGTAGAGGGTTTCGCTGAGTGTTCAAGTTGTTGCTTGTCGCGTTGCGGATTGCGCGAGCAGTCGGGTGCAGTTGTATACGGTACGGGTGCAGGTCATCGGTAGTCCGACACGCTCGCCCAGTTCCACGACCGCGCCCACCAGCGCTTCCAGTTCCATCGGCCGGCCGGCTTCCAAGTCCTGGAGCATGGAGGTTTTGTGCTCGCCAACTTTTTCCGCGCCGGCGATGCGCTGATCGATGGATACGGGCAACTCCATGCCCAACTTGTGGGAGACGGCTTCCACTTCCTGCATGATGTTTCTGATTACTGAACAAACGCCGGGATCGCGGACCATCTGAACCAGCGTGGCGCGCGTCAGGGCGCTGACCGGATTCAAGGAAGCGTTGCCCAACACCTTCACCCAAATCTCGTGCCGGAGGCGAGCGGTGACGGGACAGCGTAAACCGGAGGCGATCAGCGCCTCGGCAATGCGGCGGCAGCGGTCGGAGCGAGAACCGTCTGGTTCGCCAAGAGAAATGCGGTTGCCCTCGATGTGTTGAATTACTCCCGGTGCCGGAATCTCGGTGGAAAAATAAACGATCGACCCGACCACCCGGCGCGCTTCGATGGCCGCGGAAATCACGCCGCCGGGGTCGACCCGCTCCAGCCGCAATCCCTCCCATTCACCGCCGAAACCCTGGAAGTACCACCACGGGATTCCATTCTGGGTGCTGACCACGGTCGTATCTGGACCGAGTACGGGCTTCAATTGCGGCGCCAGTTGCGGGAGGCCGTGCGCCTTCACTCCTAGAAAGACGACATCCACCGGGCCCACTTCTTCCAGAGAGCTGGCGATGGTGGGGTGCGCCACGAAATCTCCCTCGGGGCTTTTCACCTGCACGCCGCGTTCTTGCATGGCGCGAAGGTGCGGCCCGCGCGCGAAGAGGGTGACATCGAAGCCGGCCTGCGCCATGCGGGCGCCGATGTAGGCACCGATGGCGCCCGCTCCCGCAATCAGGAATTTCATCGTCGGTTATCCATCACAATCACTCGCTTGCAGATCACTGCCTCGTCGATCAAGCACGCCGGTCATCGGTGAGCGCAGCGGCTACGGCGCGGCGGCGAATTTTTCCGGTGGCTGTGGTCGGAATGCTCTCCACCAGATAAATTTTGGTTGGACATTTGTATGCAGCCAGAAACTCGCGGCAGTGCTTGATGAGTTCGGATTCGGTAGCGCCTGCGGGTTCGTGCAGAACCACGGCGGCGGCCACCTCTTCCCCCAGAACGGGATGCAGGCAGCCAAATGTAACCGCCGCCGAGACGGCCGGATGCCGGAGCAAAACCTCGTCGACTTCATGCGGCGCGACATTTTCGCCGCCACGGATGATGATGTCTTTGATTCGCCCGGTCAGATGTAAATAGGCGTCTTCGTCCAGAAATCCCTCATCGCCGGTACGAAACCATCCATTGACAAAAGCGCGAGCGTTGGCTTCGGGATTGTTTTCGTATCCGCGAAATACGCTGGCGCCCTGAATGGCGACTTCGCCCCGCTGGTTGGTGCTGAGGTGATTGCCCTCCCGGTCCAGAATGCTGATGCGCAACCCGGTGCCCACTCCCACGGAACCGGCCTTGCGATGGCGCGGCGGCAAAGGATTTGAGGTCATCTGGTGAGCCGCCTCGGTCATTCCATAGGCTTCCACGAAGGGTACACCAAAGAGCTGCTCAATTTTGTGAATGAGCTCCGCCGACAGGGGTGCGCTGCAGGAACGGATGAAGCGCAGTGTAGCCGCCTCCACCGGCTTCTCGTGAGAGCGAGCGAGTAGAAGTTGATGCATGGTGGGCACACCGGAATACCAGGTCACGCGATGCTCGCGCACCGTCCGCCAGAAAGAAAGCGCGTTGAACTTGCCAGGAACCACCACGGTTCCGCCGGAAAGCAAAGTGGCCATGGTGGAGGCAATCAGGCCATGAATGTGGAACAGCGGCATGATGCAGAGAGAAACATCTTCTTCTGTAAGAGCGTAGGTGTTGGCGATATTCGCCGACGAGACGGCGAGGTTGAAATGGCGCAGGGGAACCCGCTTCGGCCGTCCCGTGCTTCCGCTGGTGTGCAGGACGAGCGCGATGTCGTCCGGCGTGGGCTCGACCGCAGTGGCGCCGGTGGGAGCATCCACGAGATGAACGTCGCCGTGGTCGCTCATTCCGACCGAGATTACCGGGATCTTGCGGTCGGCGGCAGCGCTACGCGCAAATTCCGCACCAACGGGAGGGCAAAGCATAACCCGGGCATTGGTGTCCCCCAGGAAAAAAAGAAACTCCTCGTAGGGATAGGCCGGGTTCAAAGGGGCAGCGGTTCCGGCAATGGAGGCGGCGAGAAAGCTCACAATCGCCGGCAATCCGTTGGGTAACGCGATGGCCACCGCATCGCCACGGCGAACGCCGGCCGAGGCCAAGGCATTCGCCATGGCTAGGACCTGCTGGCGCAGCGAATCGTAGGTGACACGGATGCCAAGCTCGGGAACAACGACTGCCGTGTGGCTGTCTGCAAAATGTAAAACGTCCAGAAGTGTTCCAACCGACTTCAGAGTCATTCCAGTTCACCCTGTGAATCCACACAGATTATAGTGCTACTGCAAACTGGCCGGGCATCTGCAAGATGCAGGTTTCTTAAAGTGTTCGGCCGGTTGCTAGCGCACGGTGACAAAGAAATACGCGGTCATCGCGACGCCGACACCGATCACCACGGCCCGTACTTTCCCGGGGTGCGCCTTCTGGGCGTAATGCGCCCCGAACCAGCCGCCGGCGAGGGAGCCTGCGATCATCACGCCACATTGCGGCCACAACACAGCGCGGGCTGCGATAAAGGTGACCACAGCAGCCGCGTTAATGGCGACCGCGAGCAAGGTTCGGATCGCGCCCATGGCATGCATGTCGCGCATTCCCATCATCGCGAGCATGGCAAGCGTCATAAACCCGATGCCCGCGCCAAAGTATCCGCCGTAGACTGCAACCAGCAACTCCGCGATCGAACCTAGTACGATGGCTGGCCCTGAGATTTCCCGCAGATCGTCAATCACCGCCGTCTTGCCGACCAGAGCGCGGATCGAATTGCCGAAGGCGAACAGCAAAGTGCCGCCGAGTAGCAGCCAGGGGACGAGGCGCAGAAAAGTATGCTGCGGAGTTTTTAACAGCAGCAAGGCTCCAACCCAGCCCCCGATAACGCTGGTCGCGAGCAAAGGGAGCAATAAGCGGAGTGGTGCATTCAGCCGTCTCAGGTAAGCGAGCGTACTGGCCGCCAAGCCGGGCCAGAGCGCGACGGTATTGGTCGCATTGGCTTCGACGGCGGGAATTCTCATGAACAATAACGCCGGGAAGGAGACGAAACTGCCTCCACCCGCCAATGCGTTCAAGGAGCCAGCGATACCGCCCGCGACGAGCAAGAAGACAGCCTGACCGAAGTGCATTCCCATAATGGGCTGAAAAACCGCGTTCAGAGAAGCAACTACTCCGGGACAACGGCGCGAACACGAGCGCCGATTTTATCAGGGATGACGCGGGAACACTCGGGGCGATTGCTGTCAAGATAAGCGCCGCCTTGCCTCAACTAAAGGTTTAACCAAACCGCGAGATTGAGCAGGGACAAATTTTTCGAAAAGTGACCGTCCGTTGCGGAGGCCTGAGAAACTTCCCTTGACATCCATCCTTGCGATATGGTACACCGGCCAGTCATAACTGGTCCGCTTTTCATACCGGATATGAACTCATTTTTAAGTCAGGAAATCTTTCGGTTCGTGGCTCGATCGAACAAGTCAGCGCACTGCCCGTACGTGTGTGCCTTGACGAATATCCGTTTTGCAAATCCTCCCGGGAGAAGAATCACATGCGCTCGCTAATAACGTTTTTCGTGCTTCTGGTGGTTTTCATGACGCCCGGTTCGCTCGCCAACGCTCAAGGCACGGCACCCGCGAGCAAGACTGATGGATCGGCCTCAGGGGCCGCCACGAAAGCAGAAGTCAGCCAGTTGCGCAGCGAGGTCGCGGCGCAGCGGCAGACGATCGAAGAGCTGAAGGCTCTGGTCGAGAAGCTGGTTGCGGGGAAGGCGCACGAGAGTTCGGCCCAGGTTCGGCCAGTGGCTGACACCGCCGTGGAAGCCAACGCGCTGCCGATTAACGCCCCCGACGGCGTTGCGGCTCATCTGGTGAATGCGGTTCTAGTGGAGCCCGACCCCGTGATCGAGTCGGCGCTCGTGGATCAGCCTCAATCCGCTGCGCCCAAGAAAGATGCTCCCCTTACCGCCGGGTGGAATGGAGAACATTTCTTCATTCGGAGCGCGGATGGACAGTTCACCATCAGTCCGTATGGCTACGTGAATACCGATTACCGTGCTTACAAAGGCGACGGAGCACCCTCGGACACGTTTGTCTTGCGTCAGGCCCGTTTCGGATTTCAAGGCAGTTATGGTTCGCACTTTGATTTTGCGATCCTCGCCGATGCCGCGGCGACTTCAGGGTCGGTCGTGCGCGACGTTTACCTCAACGTAAGAATCAAGCCTGAGTTCCAATTCCAGGCCGGCCAGTTCAAAGCTCCTTTTGGCCAGGAAACCGGAATCGGCGACACCAGCCTGGACTTTATCGAACGCGGATTTCAGTCCCTGTTGTACCCGTCGGCAGCCACGGCCTACCGCAGTCCCGGCGCGGTTATACATGGAGACATCGACGGTGGCGTGATGCAGTACTGGGTGGGCGCGTTCAACGGCAAGGGATATGCGCTCGCCAACACCACCAACCAACCCGAGGTCATTGGCCGGCTTCGCTTCTATCCATGGCGCAAAACCAAGAGCGCGTGGTTCAAACAATTAGCCTTTGGGGGGTCGGTGGATTTTGCCAAATCGCGCGGGCTTTCCGGAGACCAAAGCTTCAACGGCACGCTGCCCGATGGCGCTTACAACTTCTTTCCGCAGTTCGCCATTAACGGTGACATTCAGCGCTACAACGGTGAGTTTACCTACCTGAAGGGGCGCTATGCTCTGCGCGGCGAATACGATCAGCTGAATATGGACCGCACCAACGTCGGCTCCCTGCAAGCGGGATGGCTCGGTTACATGAGCCTGCCGCCCATCCGAGCCAAGGCGTGGGACCTGAGCACCACTTACTTGCTGACGGGAGAAAAGCGGCCGGAAAATGGCACACCGCGGGTCAATCGTCCAATGTTTGGTCCCGACACTCCAGGCGGCCAAGGACGGGGATGGGGAGCCTGGGAACTCGCCTTCCGATTTACTGGCATCCAGGCCAACGAACCCGGCGCGAGCCTCTACGACAATGGCGTCGTCGCGGGTGAAGTGCCAACGTTCGATTACCACACCTTCGAATACACGATGGGACTCAACTGGTATCCGAATTATTGGGTGAAGTATGTGCTTAATCTGGGCATCGATCAGTTGAAGGAACCCAGTACAATCGGCAACCTGCCGCAGAACTACTTTGTGGTGACCCAGCGAGTGCAGTTCCGATTCTAGAGCCTACCCGTTGCAGTATCCGTTAGGGAGGGAAGGGTCAGGGGCAGCTGGAATATTCAACGAGTTTGGTACTTGCCGGGGCGGTTCACCGCCGTCGGAAAGGGAAATCGCAGGAGGGAATTCGATGAGAACGAGGATTCTGTTTACCGTTATGGTTGCCGCGATGTTCTTGATCATGAGCGGCTGCGGAAATGTTGCAAATTGTCCCACGTGCGGCACCACCACGGGTGGCCAGTACGCCGTCATCGACGTCATCGCCGTTCCCGAGCACAACAATACCGGTGAGCCGGGTGGTCCATTCAACTCCTTCGACATCAGCTGGATCGCGCCAAACCCCAGCGGTTCCGGCCATAACATGGACTACGTCTCCGACCGCATCGGCATCGCGGTCCAGGTGATCGACACCACCACTAACATCGCCGTGAACTCCATTACCGGAGCCAACGGGGTGTCGGGAGCGGGCAACAACGCCAGTCCCTGCGTTCCCACCATCCCGCCTATCGTCGGGGTGAACGGCAATTTTACTCGATTCGGATGCAGAACCGCGCCTCCCGGAACGACGGAACCTTTCCACCTTTCTTCCGGGTTCGGCGCCAACGGCTTGCTGGGCGGATTTACCGGTGCTCAGTGCTGTGCCTCGCGCGGCAACGGTGTGAACCCCATGTCTGGCCCTGACGGCGAAGTGGCAACACCGGACGGCAAAACTCTGTTCACCGGAAATGGCAGTTCCAGCGTAGTCGTTTTCGACCTCACGACGAATCCCCCCACGGTAATCGCCGATATTGCTACGGGCGTCTCGGCCGATTATGACGGACCCAATGGAATCTCTGCCTGCCTCGCCTCCTGGAACGGCGAAGCGGGGTCTAACGAGCAATGCGGCGACGACCGCGCCGACGAATTGTCGTATGACCCCAAGGACCAGATACTCGCGGTCATCAATGGCGACCCTGGACTTCCCTTCATCACCTTCATCGATGTCTCGGGCGTGGTTGCGCGCACTTCGAATTGTCTGCCGGTCGATCCGGTCACTCCGTATGGTCCAGCTGCTCTTGGTAGCCCCCTCGGAAACGGATCGTCCTCATTGCCAAGTACAACCGGCGGCCTTAATCCTCCGACCTGCATTCTTGGGCAGATCTATTACGATGGCGCCTACCCCATCGACAACACCGTTGTGGTCGACCAGAACAATGGCTTCCCATGTCCGGATCCGTCGAATCCCACTACGCTCTCGGGTGCCTCCGGGACTGGCACCACTCCACTCGCCGGCACTCCCCTAAGCGGCTCGTCGTACACAATCGCCTGCCACCACGGACCGATCATCGACACCAATACTGGCATCTACGATCCGACCTGTAACCCGACATTGGCCGGCGCTATATGCGAAGCCGCTATCTCACCGGCGGGATTGGGAGCGCACGCCTGGGATCCCGCCACGGGATATTTCCTACTTTCGAACGCGAACTCCACAACCAACCTTGCCGTCGGAAGCGTAGATGTAATCAATCCCTTGAGCCCGGTCGGTCCGATTGTGGTAAACAGTTTCCCCATGCTGAACTGCATGCCCACCGGCGTTACCCCGGGGCCTGGGAATTATTTCCTCATCGGCTGCGCCGACCATGACGGCTTTGCTTTCCCGGCCAACGAGTACATTATTCATAACACTCCGAGCCTGAGCATCGCTTGCACGGGGGTGGCGGCTACCAGCAGCAACTGCGTGGAAATCACCCAGACTGGCGGCGTAGACGAAACGTGGTACAACCCCGGCGACAACAAATACTACCTTGCGGCGCGCGACATGCTTCCCGGTCCGGTCATGGGCGTCATCGATGCGGGATCGAACACTTGGCTGTATAACCTTCCGGTTAACACCAATGCGCATAGCATCGCGGTCGACCCCGGCAATAACCATGTTTTCATGCCTCAGCAAGCGGGCGCAATCTGTGGAACGCAGGCCGGTGCCGGATGCATTGACGTCATCGCGCAACAATGAGCTTGGGCCCGAAACATCCGTCCCCGAGGGGCTCGGTGTTTCGGGCGGAGTGTGTGCGTCAATGCGAATCGGACGAGAGAACGTGATATAGTCGCGCATGAAGGCAAGACAGGTTCCGAGTTCGACGTCGGTGAAGTGATTTTATGGCGATTTTTCGTAGAGCAGCAATGCAGGGCTGCGTGTTAGTTTGTTCGATTCTTGTCGCTATGACCAGCGCAAGCGAGCAGCCCACGGCGAAACCCACCGAAGTCCCTGCAACCGTGATCGCCCACTTGCCTTTGCCACTGGCGACGGGCAGTCAGATGCTGCTCCAGAAAGAGGAAGGGAAACAGTATCTGTACGTCCAGCAAGCCGCGAAGCAAGGCTTCATGATCGTGGACGTGACCAAGCCCGAGAAGCCGAACCTTCTGAAGCGGACGGCGGAATCGAATCAGGCAACCGCGGGCAACCTTCAGATCGTTAGCCCCGATGTGGCCATCGCGGAAGCTCCGGAACGAAAACCAACGACTCTTACCAGCAGCAACCATCCCACCTCAACGGTTCGCGTGCTCGATTTGAGTGACCCGCGCAATCCGAAGACGCTGGAGACTTTCAACAAAGTTACCAGCCTACTTCCGGACGGCGGCCATGGCTTGATTTACCTCACTAACAACGAGGGCTTGTGGATTCTTCGCTATAGTCGCCCAGCCCTGCTAGAACCAGCAAAGAAAAAACCGCCGTGCGACTCCGAATCCGCGATTATGGCCATGCCGCCGGATTGCGACTAAGACCGGACCGAAACTCGGCCCCCCTCCCCTTTGCTTAGAGACTCAGTGCGTCGAACACTCCTTCTCGATGGTCTTGATCGAGGTGATGGTAAGCGTCACCGGGGATGGAGAGCCCGATCTTGCTGACGTGTCGGAACTGGTGCTCATCGACGGCGACTTGGTACCCGTGACCTCAACGCGTTGCCCCAGGTAACGGTGAAGTTTAATTTTGCCGGTAGCCTGCAGTTCGTAAGTCACGGCTGGGTCCTGCTTCATCAATATGTAATCGCCGCTCGACCGGCTGACACAGCCTTGAATCGTTTCCTGTCCCTTGGAGGCTTTCGACGAATCCTGGCTCATGGTGCTGCTGCCTTGCGCCAGGAGAAAGCTGCTTGCGAGCAGCAAAGCGAAAAACATTTTGCTCATACAAATTCCTCCTCTTTGTCGCACTCCCACAACGTTTGAGATGGCAAGGCTATGGCAACGGTTGCAATATATCCGCGGTGCGGAGCGAGGTTATTTGACGCGGGTTTCCTGATAGTGCAGTTCCTTCCATTGCCCGGCGCGCTTCACCCAGATCTCGCTGATGTACACGCGAGAGATGCGGATTTGCGCCCCGGGCGGGAACTGGATGGTGGATTCGTAGATGACGAGGGCGGCATCCGGTGACAAGGGGATCACCTTATGCCCCCACAGCGTATAGTTGAAGACATTTTGCTGAACCAGTTCGTTAACAGCTTGAATCTTATTGCGCTCACCCCGGCCGTCCACCTCGACGCCCTGATAATCGTCCGCCAGCAGTTCGGCGTAACTCTTCTTGTCTTTGTTCTTCAGCGCTTCCCATTCAGCTTTGATCTTAGCTTCGAACATATTCTTCAGCTGCGAGTCGACGGGAGCGCTGCTGGCTTGCCCGCTGTCGTCAGGCTTAGATGGCAGGACCGGGTTTTGCGCCAAGGCGAGAGATGCCACCCCTGTAATACAAGCGAAGACAAAATTATTTCGCATAATTCCTCCCGGATGAACTGCAGCGAAAATCTTATCAGGACGGGCCAGGTCCGGCGCAGCCAAGGGTGTTAAGATGCTCAACGTCTGGAATCGCTGACGGCGTGCATAGCGCGACGTATGCGCATGCCTCAGGGCGAGACGGTACCGCCGCAATCTGAGTTGCCTAGACCAATCTTATGTCGCATCTAGACATTGAAGCTGTAGCGCGGGAACTGATGTCCGCGTCTAAGACGGGCGCGATGGTCGCCATCCCTCCCTCGGCGCGCCCCGGTTTCGATCTCGACACCGCTTATGAGGTTGAAGCCACGCTCAAGCATTTCCGCGAAGCTGATGGACACAGAAGCGTTGGCCGCAAGGTTGGTTATGCCAATAAAGCCATGTGGCGGGTACTCAAGCTTGAGACCCTGGTCTGGGCGCACATGTACGACGACACCGTACACTACGCTGAGGGCAACGCCACAGAGCTGAGGCTCCCACATCCCCGTTCGCTGAAAATCGAACCCGAGATCGTTTTCGGATTGAAACAGCCGATCGTCACCGATGGCGCTCAGGCCCCTGACGCCGCCGCTGCGCTCGCGTCCACGGAGTGGCTGGCGATGGGATTCGAAATCATCGATTGTCCCTTTCCGCAATGGCAGTTTCAACCCAGCGATTTCGTCGCATCGTTTGGACTTCATGCCGCACTCGTGATCGGAGAGCGCGTCGAGGTACGGCCCAACTGCATCGCAGCCCTAGTGGACGAGCTACCGCGATTCAAAGTGCGGGTATCGAAGAACGGCGAGTTTGTGGAGGAAGGTTCTGGCAGGAACTCGTTGCGGAGCCCGGCACTGTGTCTGGCGGAGCTCGCCCGCGCCATCGTGCGGCGATTCCCGAGCGAGCTGTTGCGCGCCGGGGAAATCGTCAGCTCAGGAACGCTCACGGCCGGCCATTCCACCAATCGAGGCGACCTCTGGACGGTTGAGGTCGAGGGGCTGTCATTGGTATTGCCGCCGCTGACACTTCGACTTACCTGATCTCATAGACCCTGGTGAAAACAGCCCGCAGGCTGGGACGACCATCACAGCATGCGGCTTGCAACAAAATCTGTACCGGCTAGGCGTAGCCGACAGGACGATTCAAAGGACCTTGCGGCAGGCGAATGTCGGGGTAACGCAGGCCTGCTCCATCAAAACCGCGGATTTCGGATGCCACGGCGGCGATGCAGCAATTTGAGCGATCTCTCGAATATGCACCTAGTATGCACCTCTTGGGCGCCGAGAGACCGCGGGTTATGTAGTCGAATTGAAAAGGGCAGCGAAAGTGACTACCTCTGCTACCAAAACGTGCGTTATTTAATCTTCCAAGAATACTGGGCATTTTGCCAGATCAAGGCCGCTCATGTGGACGACCTGCTCGCCGTCGATGTCAAAGGCTGGCTGGCGGAAGTGCCTTCGATCAAGGAGCATTCCGCGATTTTCGGCAGCCATCTTCCCGAAGGACTAAACGTCGAGGTAAAGGCTCTCGAAGAGCGTTTGCAAGCAGCGAAACCGTAGGTCCTGCCTTAAAGTGTGTTTGGGCGGCGACCTTTTCCAAGCGATTGTCTCCGTGTGAGACTGCAATCCGGTTGGCTTTGACCGCTCGTGTGCACGGAAGGTCGTGCCGGCCACTCTCTCCACTCCTCTAACCCTTCCCTGAAATTTCGCCGATAAACATCTCGACCACACATTGCGTGCAACCCGCGGAAGGGGCCCGTCCCTTTCGCGAGCGCCCCATCTCATTCATCGGCAAACGCCTGCCGTTGATTGAAGCAGCAATGATTGAAGCAGCAATGATCGTTTTCGGAGCATCGGCGCCGCGCGACCTTTTGGAGAAAGAAAAAATGAAGTTAACCCTCGGGAAAAAGCTCGGAGTGGGTTTTGGCAGCATCCTCGCCTTGATGGTCTTCAGCGCGGCGATGAACTACGTACGCTCGGCCAGCATCCGGGCAAGCGAAGACGCCGCCATTGAAATGCGTTTTCCCGCGATCGAAGTCTCGAGAATGTTGCAGCGCGATCTGAACTATACCCAGGTCAAGGGTCGCCAAGCCATTCTCGCGGGAACCGACCGGGCCCTGTGGCAGGAAGCGAAGAAGGCGTATGAAACAGCCTGGAGTTCCGTTGGAAAAGATGTCGCCCAATTGGACGAATTGGCGCCGAAATGGCCGCCCGAGGATCGTGACCGATTGGAGGACATCAAGAAGCACCTTCCCTGGCTGCGCTCTACCGAAGACGCGGCCATCAATCACGCGGCAAGCGGTGAACGCGATGCGGTGATCCGTGCGGGCAACGAAAATGCCAAGCTAGTCACACCCGCCAATATCGCGGTCAAGAAATCCCTGGACGGCTTGGCGGATTCGGTGGTTGCGCTGTTAGCCAAAAACAAAGAAGAGTTGCATGCGGCGAACCGCGCGCTCAACTGGGCCATGGCCGTGACCGTCTTCGTGGCCCTGGCCATCGGAACTTCCGTGGCCATTTTCCTCAGCCGCACCATCACCGCCGCCGTCCGATCCATTCTGGACCAGGCACAAGCCATAGCCGCTGGCGACTTGACCCGTCACGACCTGAGGGTCCGCAGCTCGGACGAACTTGGCGACCTCACGGCGGCAATTAACGAGATGAGTGGCAGCCTGAAACGCATGATCCTCGCCATCACAGAAAATGCGGCCCTTGTAGCCCACGCCAGTGACGAACTGGATTCGACCAGTCAGCAGATCACCGCCAACTCGGAAGAGACCTCGACGCAAGCCGAAGTGGTTTCGAAGGCAGCGGAGGCCGTCAGCCAAAACCTGCAGACGGTTGCTACCGGTGCCGAAGAGATGGGAGCCAGCATCAACGAGATCGCCAAGAACGCGACCAAAGCCGCGAACATCGCGACTTCGGCCGTCAAAGCGGCCGAAACCGCCACCACCACCGTGTCCAAGCTGGGCGCTTCCTCGACCGAGATCGGACAGGTCATTGAGCTGATCACATCCATTGCCCAGCAGACCAACCTGCTGGCCCTGAATGCAACCATTGAAGCCGCGCGGGCCGGGGAAGCCGGTAAGGGTTTCGCCGTGGTGGCCAACGAAGTGAAGGAGCTAGCCAAGGCAACCGCGAAAGCAACCGAAGACATCCGCGGGAAGATCGAAGCCATTCAAAGCAACACCGAAGCGGCCACGGACGCCATTGCGTCGATGAGCGAAGTGATCAACCAAATCAACGGAATCTCCAACTCGATTGCCGCCGCCGTCGAGCAACAGAACGCCACCACCACCGAGATGTCACGCAACGTGACCGAAGCGGCGCAGGGCAGCAGCGAGATCACCCGCAACATTGCGGGTGTCGCGGAGGGAGCTCAAGGTACGACGCTGGGAGCCTGCGCCACGCAGAAGGCGTCGCAGCAACTGGTGGAAATGTCCACCCAACTGCGCAGCCTGGTGGGCCAGTTCAAAATCAGCACGGAAGTAGAAGGTTCCGGGACACGAACCGTGGAGTCGGCGAAGCCAACCGCCAAGGGTATGGCCGCTCACGCAAGCGCATGATTTCTTCGTCTGGCGGACGGTACCGGTAGCCGGCTTCCTCTACGCCACACCGCGCGCTTTGATCGGCATCGCTACATTGGACGTCGAAGCTGCTGCGCTCTGCGAATCTCGGACGGCCCGGGCCGCCATCGGCTTCAGCCACAGCAGAGCCATAAAAGCCGCCACCAGATCGCACACAATCATTGCCCAGAAGACCCTCGTCCAGGAGCCGGTCTTGGTAAACAACCAGGCGGCGCCGGGCCCGGCAAAGGCCGCGGCCACACCCTTGGCGGTGTATACGACTCCATAGTTCGTGGTGGCCCACTTTTTTCCGTACAGGTCGCCGGTGAGTGAAGGGAACAATGAGAAAATGTTGCCCCAGGCAAAGAAACACAAGCCCGATAACACCACGAACCAAACCGGACGATTGATCAATTGGAGCAGAGCATAGACCGCGATCGCTTCCAAAACAAAGGCGATGAAAATGGAATTCTCGCGCCCAATGTTGTCCGACACCCATCCCCAAAAGGGACGCGTGAACCCATTCAGGACGCGGTCGACCGTAATGGCCAACACCAGGGCCGTCATGCCGAAGGCCACGACGATCTTATCCACATGGTACGAAGAAGCCATGGGATTGAGTTGAGCCGTGACCACCAAACCGCCGAAAGCCAACATGGTCATCATCAGATAGATGACATAAAACGACGGCTGGCGCAGCATCTGCAACGGCGTCATGTCGATCGCCGAAGTATTGACCTTGGTTTTGATCTTCGCTTCTTTCTCTTTCCAGTTTGGCGGCGTCCATCCCAACGGTGGTTTTGCCAGAAAGAGGGCGCAAGCCAGTACCACCACTCCCTGAATAATTCCCCAGACGATAAAGGTATGCTGATAGCCCGAGACTTTCAGCATATTGGCAATGGGAGAGATGGTGGTCGCGGTGCCTACGCCGAAAGCTCCGGCCGTGAAGCCCACGCAAAGCCCGCGATGGTCAGGGAACCATTTGAGCGCGTTCCCAATGGCGCCACCATAGACGATCCCGGCGCCGATACCGCCCACTCCGTACCAGAAATAGAGGCCATTGATGGTCTCTGCATAGCCCGATCCGATCCATCCCAGACCCACCATGATCGAACCAAGGCCCAGCATAAATCGGGGTCCGATGATATCGACCAGGTATCCTTCAAACGGCACAAGCCATGTTTCCAGCGCGACGAACAAAGTGAAAGTCCACTGCACCGCGACCAATGACACATGGAGATGAGCTTGGATGGGCTTGGTGAAGAGTGTCCAGGCATATTGCAGGTTGGCGATGGCCATCATCGCCACGATGCCTGCCGCTAACTGGATCCATCGATTGGGAATACGCGAGGGGTGAATCAGCGAGGCCGGGGAAGCAGCCATAACTATATCTCCTAGACCGCGCGGTTGGACGTCAACCGCACATTACCAGAACGACTTTGTTCCACAAGATTGTGCCGGCCCACCCACTGGGCCGTGATTTTAGAAGCTGGTGGCCGCATAGCGAACCTGCGATATACTGGTCCACTGATCGTACCACTTGCGGAAAGGACTTTAACATCGTCGCCTAGGGCCGTCAAGCGATTATTTGGGCCTAAATAGCGTTCAAGATCGGCAACCCGCGAGCTTCTTGTCACGCCGCCAGCAGTAGGAGAAATACAGCGAATGGAAGAAACTCTGCAAGCGCAAATCGAAACCTACCTATCCCACCTGGAAGGCCTGATCGGCCGCGGGCAAGCCGTTCGCGACAAATTGGCGGCCGATTCCTCCGACCCATCGGTGATTGCGGCGACTCGCGTCTGGCAGGAAGACTGTGGTGTAACCATCAATCAGTTGTCGGGAGGCAGCAAGGCCCATTGGCTGGCGCGCTCGTTTAGCCAAGCATTTCTGATGCGCTCGGCGGCGGGTGACGCCGTCACAGGAGCGGCGCCTGCCGAGATCGTCCAGCGACTGCTCGGAGTCCTCGAGCAAGCGGTTGCCTCGCTCTCCGGCCTGGACGCCCGCAAAGACTCCGGCGTCACCGACTCCTCGTCTGCCACCAAAGAAGCGCCGCCTCACCGGTTCGATTTCGTGCACAACGCCGAATTGCGCCCGGTCCTCGAGCAGGCTTACCTTGATAGTAAACGCGCACTGGAGCAATCGGACTATGACGTTGCGCTGCGCACTTCTTGCGGAATCCTGGAAGCCATCGTGACCGATGCCCTCGAACACAAGGGGCTGAGTGCGCTCGCTGCCTCGGGCGCGCTCAGAGGGAAGTTGGCTGAAAGGGAGTTGGCTGAAAGAATGATCGGCGAAAAAATGACCGCCGAAAAAACGATTGCCGATTGGTCGTTCCAGACGCGCCTCGCCATCGCCGAAAAGGCGGGACTGATCCGCGGCGGGTGCGCCCGCCTGCCCGCCGTTGCGCGCACGTATCGAGACCACGCCGATGCCACGAACGTCCCAAACGCGGAGGTTTCCGAGCGCGAAGCGCGAGTGACCGGCCAGGTGCTGCACGTAATAATGCGAGATCTGGATCCCGGCCGCTAGCGACCCACAGGTGTGTGCGGAAGAACCCAATTCTCACACTTGCGGTGGAATAGAATCCGCAAGCATCAGCCGCAAAAGCGGCGTAAGAATGCAGCCCACGGCGCAAGCCGGGGGGCAAGCGGGAAATCAGCAAGCCCCAGAGGGGCGAAAGACGAGTTCTCACGCACCCCCATAAGAGTCTGCGTCAGAGACGCATGGGAGGTCTCTGTCACAGCTTGAAGTCCGCTAAAAAGTGGACCGCACCACCCCCTAGCCGCATGACTGGGGAAAATCTTGTCAAGCCCCCATTTCTCCCATTTTCCGACTAAGTCACTGTAACCACTCGGAAAATAAATCCGCAAAAGCTGTCCGTCCACCCCTCCCAAATTGATAAAATAGAACTATAGATGAAAAAAGGGTGCGGATCCCTCCGCACCCTTTTCTATTGCGCGTTACCAAGACCAGTTACCAAGACCAGTAACTCAGAGCCAGTAACTCGACTAACAGGAGAACCAATGTCGCCATACCCAGTTACCATCCGTCGCTGCCAGCACATCAAAGTCAACGGCATCCAATGCGGATCGCCCGCCCTGCGCGATGCCAGGCGTTGTTTCTTTCACGAACAATGCATCGCCAGAACCAAAATTGATCTTCTCTTTACCGAGCCTGCCATCAGCCAGCTAGACTCGCTCGAAGATGCCAACTCCATCCAACTCGCCCTCGCCGAGGTCATGCGTCTGCTCATCAACCGGGGGATCGACCGCCCCACCGCCTCACTCCTCCTCCGCGTCCTGCGCACCGCCGCCCTCAACGTCAAGTTCACTTCCTTTGAACCGAAGCCAACCCAGGTCGTGGTCGATCCCGATTCCGTCGAGAATCGTCCCCTGGGAGCCACCGCCTGGTCCACCGTCGAAGGCAAGGAGTTTGACGAAGAAGGGATCGAACCCGCCGCGACCAATAACAGCAATAAGCAGCCCGACCGCGTCATCCCCGAGCTAACCATTCCAGCCTTGGGAGACGAACTCCAAAAGACCGAAGCCGCCATCGCCCAGCACCTGGCAGTCGCGCCGCGCGACTACCAATTCCCCTCCCCGACCAACTCCATCCCGTCCCCACCGCCAGTACCACAAGAGCAGCCCAACTAGCTCTAAGAGCAAAAAGAGGGTGCTGGTGCAGTTTGAAGCGGTTTTGAAAAGGGCGCGGCTTCACAGTTTGCGGAAAAACCCGATTTTGGTCTTGCTTTTGGGTGGCGCAGCGGTTTACCGCCGCGATAGCCGTCGCATTTTCATTGCGGCTTTTAGCCGCACCCTTTCAAAGCAAATTCAAACTGACGCACTACGTGATCTCCGCGGGGATCACAACTCCGCAACCGCTCGTTGCAGCGCCTGCGCGATTTCCTCCGGGTCGGTTTCCGGCGCGAAGCGGATGGGCTTGCCGATGCGCACCTGAATTTTTCCCGGCGCGGCGAATTTTTTTCCCGCCTTCTTGATTTCAAACAAACCATCGATTCGCATCGGAAGGACCGGGATGCGCAGATTGTTGGACAGCAAGCCGATTCCAGTGCGGAAGGGAAGCAGTTCGCCATCTTCCGTGTGTCTTCCCTCCGGAAAGACGAGGACGCTGTAGCCGCGATCCACCGCCTCGCCGGCGTATGCAAAACTTTTACGGAAGCCGGATCGCCGCGGCAGGGGAAACAGGTTCAGCAAGGCGACGCCTAGCGTCCACCGCACCCGGTCATAGTTTTGCACGAAGATTCGATGGAACCACCCGCCGTTCGCTCCGGGAGAACGCAGCAATTCAAGCGCCTCTCCGCCGGTTGCGGTCGCAAGTTTGTGGCGCAAGCGTGCGGGAAGCGCGGTCTGAATGAAACCGACATCGACATCCGAGATGTGGTTGGAGACGACCAGCAATGGACCGTGCAGGCCGCGCAGGTTTTCAAGTCCTGTGATGCGTGGCCATCCCAGAACAAACACGGCGGGCCGTGCCAGCAGATAGTGCGCAGCCAGCCGCACCCAGGTAGTTGGCCAGCGCAGGGTCCAGCGCGGATAGTGAAAGCGTTGAGAGGCTGTCGGTCGTTGGTCGTTCGTCGTTGGGTCGTTAGTCGTTAGACTCTCGGAGGGTCTGGCAACGAGCGACGACTCGTGACCAACTTCTGACCTGCCGGCTCGCAGGAGCTTTTCCAGATCGGCTACCGTGGCTACATTCGCGAATCGGGTTTCGCTGAGGTCGATCTGATAGCGGTCTTCGAGGGCGCTCAGCAGTTCGACGCGGTCGAGCGAACTGAGGCCAAGGCCGCTTTCGAGGTTGGCGTCCGGGTTAAGGTTCGTCATGCTCTCCATGGGGCGGCCGGTGATGCGCGCCAGCAATTCCGCGAGCGTACGTGTGGAGCGGATACTCTTGTCCGTTGCCGTTGCAGTTTGTCCGGCAAATGCGCCTTCGGCCGCGTCACGAATCACATTGCGGCGCGGTTTCTGCGTGGCGCTGCGGGGGAAATCTTCCTCAGGCCAGACAAACCAACGGTGCATGCGCTGATATTCGGCCAAAGTTTTGTTGGCGCGCTCGACTATGTTTTTCACCTCACCATCAAAGTCCTCGCCGACAACAGCCGCGTCGCCGGCGCTTCGGTCGCGCAAAATCAGCACGGCGCAGGGCTCGGCATTTCCCCCGCGTTCGAGTCCGACGACCACGCAATCCCGAACTTCTTTCTGAGCGCGTAACGCCGCTTCCAGATCCTCGGGATAAATGTTCATGCCCGCGGGCGTGACGATCACTTCTTTCTTGCGTCCCTTAAAAAAAAGATTGCCTTGCGAATCGAGCGCGCCCAGGTCGCCGGTGCGGTACCAACTCGCATCGTCTTCGCTCGTGACCGGTTGCAATTCGCGCCCGTTCCAATAGCCGCTGGCGACACCGCTGCCACGCACCAGAATTTCGCCGTCCTCCGCCAATTTGAGTTCGCGCCCCGGCAGAACCTTGCCAATCGACCCTCGGCTGGTGTGGAAAGGATGGTTCAGGCTGATCAGCGAAGTCGTTTCGGTCAGCCCGTAACCTTGGATCACGGCGTATCCCAGGCGATGGAAGAATTCTTCGGTCTCGCGATCGAGGGCCGCGCCGCCGCTGATCATGGCCCAGAATTTCCATCCGAACTGCCGCCGCACGTCGCGAAAAGTCCACCAGCGCCGCAAAAAATGCTGCTTCTCGGCAGCAGTGTAGCGAGCGGCAAAGCCCGTGCCAGAGTCTTCACCCAGATCGCGTTCAATCTTCTGTTTCAGCGATTCGATCATGCGCGGCACAGCTACCAGCACCGAGACATGTTCGCGGCGTATCGTGGCCATGACTTCAGAAGGGTTGAAGGTATTTTCGAACACTACCGTTCCGCCGAGCAGCGGAGGCAGAAAGATTCCCAGAAACTGCCCAAACACGTGGCTGAGCGGCAGCAAGTTAAGAAAGCGAATCGGATGCACGAGCCGCTCATACTTCAAATATTTCCGGATCTCAGTTTCAATCGGAGCCAGATTGCTGACGACATTGGCGTGGGTGAGCACGACTCCCTTGGGCTCGGCCGTGGTGCCGGAAGTAAAAACAATCTCAAGAGAATCGGAAGGCTGAATCGAAGTAGGACGAAAGCACTCGGAAGGGTGCGCGGCGACGGCCGCCTCAAGATCGGCGGGATCAATCGCTTCGACGGTTTCAAAAATCGCAGCCCGTTCCCGCGGACACACGACCAGCCTGGTTCGCACCTGCGAGCTGATGCGGCGAGCAAAATCGGGGCTGGAGGCATCATCCACGGGAACGGCAATCACGCCACATAGCGCGCATCCCAGAAACGCCGCGACCCACTCTGCGCAATTCGGACTCCACAAAAGCACCGCATCGCCCTTGCCGATCTGTCGCGCTTCGAGTTCACGGGCAAACTGATAGGCCACGGCCGCCACGCGCCGGTAGCTCCAGCGTTCGTGACGGTAGCCGCGGGGAAACACGTAGGCGCAGTCGTTCCCCCAACGCTCGAAGTGGTCCAGCGTATGCAGAACACGGTCGTGGGTCATTTCGGACGACACATTCCCCCAGCGGCTAAAGCCGCACTGAAAATACGACGGTTATCGCAGCGGTAAACCGCTGCGCCACCCAAAAGCAAGAGTAAATGCAACATCCCAACAGCGAGTGCCATCCCAAGATGGACGCTACCGTAGAATCCCACCCTCTCGCAAAAAACGCGCAAGGATGGGGCAACCATCGTTCCAAATACGGCCACGAGATCAGGTGTCACCCTTGGTTCCAAAATAAGCGCAACGAGATTAGTTTTTTCAGCAAGTTGTTAAGCTGTGCCCTTTCAAAACAGATTTAAACTCACCTACTACGTAGAACACTTGCCCGCACACCCTGTTTAGTAGCACAATTCCCAGAACTTTACATGGATACCGGCGTTCGAGGCCGGAATCTGGAGTGGAATGCTTCGATTGTTTGGAGTTCGCAGCGTTATAGTCCGCGCGATATTTCGCGTGGTTCTCACGCTCGGTCTGTGCAGTCTGATTGGATGTCAGCCGCCGGCGGCCACGAGCAGCTCGAGTTCGGCGCCGTCGGGTTCGATGTCCGCAAGGGTTGAGGCCCACGCGAACAGCGATCTTCATCCTGTGCGCGACTTAAGCCAGGACGAGGCTGCCGGGGGACACATCCTCCGCAAGCACGTAGGGCAGACCGACGAGCAACTGCTCGAGCGTCTGCGCCGCGAACCCGGCATCACCGGCGCATCCACTTACACCGATCGCGCCGCCGCGGAACATGCCGTGGGCGCCGCCATCGCAGAATCGCATGACCGAATCGAGCGCTGGCTCGGCCGGTCCGGCGGACATCCCAACCTGGTGCTCGATTACGACAGCCCGACTCCGATTGGACGCACCATCAATCGTGGCGAGGACCAGTCTCATGCATGCTCGCACGCGCTGGTTGTGCTGAAATATGCCGGGCCAAACGATTACTATGTTCTGACTTCTTATCCGGAGTGCCGCTCATGACCACGAAACCGGAAATTACCACCGAAAACTTTCCCGCGCTGCACACTTTTCTGCGCGGATACTTTCATGAAGACGTAGCCGACGAGTACGGAACGGCTCCCGAGGCGGCCGATCAGTTTTGCGAGGACGCTGACAGTGACGAGCGCATTCCCGTCGCGAAGCAGTGGCAGCAGCTCGTGGAACTGACGGGCCCGCAGCCCGCCGCGCTGAATGTGGCCTTGAAGAAACTGGGCAGCGCGATCCGTCTAAATGAAGAAGAGATTCCGCAGGTTTCGGCGATCTTCGCCCGCTGCCTGGCCGTAAAACCGCATCGGCGGGTAGCCAACGAATGAACGAGTGATGGAGGCTGCGGAAAAAGTTGTTCCGCCGCTAAAGGCGGCCCTCAGGCGCTGAAGCGCAAACTTATTTTCAGCGCCTTAGCGGCACGACCAAGGTCGTGCCCTTCCCTTTTCCTTGCGTTGGCGACGTTTTTCCGCAGCCTCTGATGGTCGTCCGCTCCCGCGTCCCGAGCGCCGTATTCACGCGACGGCGGTGCTAACCCCCGCCGTTGCTAATACTTGGAAATCGCTACCGAACGCGCACTTACCCCCGGTTGCTGATAACATTTCCCTTGTCGGCACGGCAGCGTACAAAAAAACACACCTTTGTGACGCAGGTTACAGCGCGGGGTGTTCGGGACGGATACGATTTGACGCGCTCGAGTTTCGTCCCGAAACTCTATCTTTTTTTCGCTATCGTGAAGGAGGGTTGAAAAAATGCCGCTGGAAACATTGCCGGTCACCGAAAATTTGAGGAGGGCTTCAATGCCGCAAGACACTTTAACAATCACCGATAACCGCACCGGGCAGAGCTACACGGTTCCGGTGGAAAACGGAACCATCCGTGCGATGGATCTGCGCAAGATCAAGACCGGCGCCGAGGACTTCGGCTTGATGACTTACGACCCCGCCTTTATGAATACCGCATCGTGCCGCAGCGCGATCACCTTTATTGACGGCGATCGTGGCATCCTGCGCTACCGCGGTTATCCTATCGACGTTCTCGCCCAACACTGCACCTATCTCGAAGTTGCCTACCTGCTTTTGCACGGCGAACTGCCGAAGGCCGAGGAATTGAAGAGCTGGGTGAAGGACATCACCCTGCATACCATGCTGCACGAATCCACCAAGAAATTCATGGAAGGCTTCCGTGACAACGCCCATCCCATGGCGATGCTGGTGAGCACGGTGGCAGCGCTAGCGTCGGTGTATCCGGAAGCGAAGAATATTCACGACCCCGCTACCCGGCTGCTGCAGATCAAGCGCCTGGTCGGCAAGATGCCCTCCATCGCTGCGATGTCCTATCGCCACAGCGTCGGATTCCCCTACGTCTATCCTGACAATGACCTCACCTATCCCGAAAACTTCATGAATATGCTGTGGAAGATGGTCGAGCCGAAGTATGTCGCCAATCCGGTGATTGCGCGCGCCCTCGATATCCTCTTTATTCTGCACGCCGACCACGAGCAGAACTGCAGCACCAACGCCATGCGCGCCGTGGGCAGTTCGCAGGCCGACCCCTACCTGACCACTGCGGCCGCGGCAGCCGCGCTTTCCGGACCCCTGCACGGCGGAGCGAACGAAGAAGTGCTGCGTATGCTCGATGAGATCGGGAGCAAGGCAAACGTGCCCGCCTACATCAAGAAGATCAAAGAAGGCAAAGGCAAGCTGATGGGCTTTGGGCACCGGGTTTACAAGAATTACGATCCGCGGGCGAAAATCATCAAGTGGGCCGCGGACCAGTTGTTCGAAGTCACCGGACGCAATGCCAAACTGGAGATTGCTCTGGAGTTGGAGCGCATCGCGCTGGAAGACGATTATTTCGTGCAGCGCAAGCTCTATCCGAACGTCGATTTCTACTCCGGCATCATGTACCAGGCGATGGGCTTCCGGCCGGAGATGTTCACTGTGCTGTTTGCGATTCCGCGTACCATTGGCTGGCTGTCGCAGTGGCAGGAAATGCTGAACGATCCCGAGCAGAAGATCGCGCGCCCACGTCAGATCTGGATTGGACATGAGACGCGGGAGTTCACGCCGATCGAGAAGCGGTAGAGCGGTAAGGTAAAAGCTCGGTAAGGGGAAAGCTGAGAGCAAACATGGACGGGCTTCGGCCCGTCCATTTTGTTTTAGGTAGGGGCAGGTGTCCTCACCTGCCTCAGCCGGGCGCAACCCGGCAGCGATTTCCATGCGCCCAATTCGGTGAGATCGGACCTCAGTGCCCAGGCATGGGATCAGCATCAGCCGTGCCATCCGACCACTTGGCGACCGGAACCATGAAGATGGTCAGTCGATCCTGAGGGTCGTCATTTGACAGAATCGGGGAAGCTGGCAGATCTGCGCCCCAGGTCGCAGCGTCCGTTAGCGGAAAGAAAAACATCAGGTGAGGATGCCAATGCCCGGCACGATCGTCCAAGTACTGTTCCTTGGACAACATATATGCCACCGCGCCAGATTCCGGCGTCGGCAATTCTTTTTTATCGATGCCGGCCTTTATGCTGTCGAACATTTGCGCTTTGGATTGTCCGGCTAGTATCAACTCGGTCTTTTTGATTGTGAGTGGAAGATAGGATCGTGCGGCTGGCGGGTTGAGGCAGATCGGACCACGCAGCTTGGGATTCCAAAAGTTAGGATTGTCGATTGGGGCGGTCCACCCGCGTTCAACCAAGCACACGAAACCGTTCTTACCTTTGACTGCGGTTTCGTAACCATGTCCTCCGAGAACCAGAGCCTCGGCATCGCGTGAAATGGATTCAGGGGCCGCGCTCCGCGCCAGGGCGATCTCGGAATTCCGATTCGCCATCATGTATTGCTCAACGGGTGCCATGCTCGGATAGGGTGTTTTAGCGTCCTGTGCTTGCCCCGGCCGCGCTGCGCTCAACACGATCGCCAGCGCGAAGACTGGCAATGTGAGTGTTCTGACGATCTTTCGCATCATTGATATCTGTTGACACATGGGATTCTCCTGGTTGAATTCTTATCTGGCTGCTTAAGTTAGCGCTTATCGGGCTAACCGCCCGCAATGGCCCCGATGACAATGAAAGGCTCTTTCCCCGATGCAACCGCCTCTGGCAATGGAGCATCTGCCGGCTCATGGGACAAATCCTGCTCGCAGGCAAAGAAGCGCAAGAACGCTCTCCGCTCGTGCGTAACCTGATCGCGGATGGTTCCGCGCAGCATCGGATAGCGAGCCTCAAGCGCGTCAAGAACCGAGCGCTGCGTGGCCGGAGCTTCGACGTCAAGTTCCACCTCGTTGCCGACATGCGCTAGCGTTCGTAGATGGTGCGGAAGAATGACGCGGATCATGGTTGCGGCGTAGCTCCTGAAAAAATCATCCCAGTGTCTGCACCTCAATCGAAAGCACCGGAGGCAGATCGCGCACAATCGGGGCCCAGCTGTCTCCAGCATCGGCTGAGGCATAGACTTGCCCTCCGCTGGTGCCGAAATATACGCCGCACTGGTCGAGCGCATCGACGGCCATGGCGTCGCGCAGCACGTTGACATAGCAGTTCGTTTGCGGCAGGCCTTTGGTCAAGGGCTCCCACTCGTTGCCACCGCTGCGGCTGCGGAACACGCGCAGCTTGCCGTCCGGAACAAAGTGCTCCGAGTCGCTCTTGATCGGCACCACGTAGACCGTCTCCGGCTCGTGGGCGTGCACGTCGATCACAAAACCGAAGTCAGTCGGCAGGTCTCCGCTAACTTCGCGCCAGGAATCGCCCGCGTCATCGCTGCGCATGACATCCCAGTGCTTCTGCATGAAGAGCACTCCCGGACGAGATGGGTTCATCGCAATGTGGTGGACGCAGTGCCCGACCTCGGCCCTCGGGTCGGGGATGTATTGCGAATAGAGTCCGCGGTTGATCGGTTTCCAAGTCTTGCCGCCGTCGTCGGTGCGAAAAGCGCCCGCCGCTGAGATAGCGATATAGATGCGGTTGGGGTCGCTCGGATCGAGAATGATGGTGTGCAGACACATTCCGCCCGCTCCCGGCTGCCACATAGGTCCGGTGCCGTGGCCGCGCAGTCCGGAGAGTTCCTGCCAGTTCTCGCCGCCATCGGTCGAGTGGAACAAGGCCGCGTCTTCGACGCCCGCGTAGACGGCGTCGGGATCGGTGAGCGACGGTTCCAGATGCCACACGCGTTTGAATTCCCATGGATGTTGCGTGCCGTCGTACCACTGATGGGTGGTGAGCGGCTTGCCGGTTTCGGCAGACGCGTCATAGACGAACTTGTTGCTCGCGGCCTTCGGAGGACCAGGAGCAGCCGGCTCTCCGGGCGGCGTTCCGGGCTGGTGCCAGGTTTTGCCACCGTCATCGGAGCGTTGAATCATCTGTCCAAACCATCCGCTGGACTGCGAAGCGTAGATGCGGTTGGGATCGGCGGGCGAGCCCTTCAGGTGATAAATCTCCCAGCCCGCAAAATGAGGGCCGCTGACATTCCATTTTTCGCGCTTGCCGTCGGACTCGAGAATAAAAGCGCCTTTGCGTGTACCTACTAGAACTCGTACTTGGCTCATGCCGCGCCCCTCCTTCGATTTCATTCGCCCCGGTTTTCACTCGCCTCGATACGCTCGCTGCAACCCTTCAACGTCAATCTTGATCATTTGCAGCATGGCTTTGAAGACCCTTTGCGATTTCACGGGATCTTTATCCTGCATCAGTTCCATCAAAGCTCGCGGAATGATCTGCCAGGACAGGCCAAACTTATCTTTCAGCCATCCGCACTGCACCTCTGATCCGCCGGCGGAAAGCTTGTCCCAAAGCGCATCCACTTCGGCCTGCGTCGCGCAGTCGACAAAGAGCGATATGGCCGGAGAGAAGGTGTAATGCGGCCCACCGTTCAGCGCCATGAACCGTTGTCCTTCGAGTTCGAAGGTCACAAGCATCACGCTCCCCTTGGGACCCGGCCCGGCGTCTCCGTTGCGGGCAACGTTCAGGATTTTGGAGTTCTTAAAAATGGAGGTGTAGAAGTTTGCCGCCTCTTCGGCTCTTCCGTCGTACCAGAGGAATGGCGTGATTTTTTGCATATCGTTCTCCTCGGATGTACTGATAGTTGTGGTTAGAAACCCCGCTATGGTGGGACTTACGAAGTCGCTTTCGGTCCTCGCCATGGAATGTGCGCTCGCAACTGCCCATCGCGCAGGAAAAGCCCCAGCCAGACCACGACCCCGACAACGATCGGCAAGAAGAAGGGCTCACCGGCTCGCACGTGCGTCGCGGTTGCGCCACCGAGATAGCCGGTCAAAAGAATCGCACCTAGAACCGATGTTCGTGGGATGGCGTAGACGACGGCGCATGCGATGAACCTTCCTCCAGACGTTTTGGAGTCTAAGCCTGCGCCGCGGAAGCACGTTTGTGCGCTCGAGTCGCAGGCTCGCGCGTTATTACCCTCGGGTCCGAATCAGCTTCAACAGTTTTGCTGAAAAAGTCGAATTCCGATGTCCGGCCCCTAAAAGGGGCATCTGATTTCAAGCGACTTGCGGTATCGCTAAAGCGATACCCTGATACGAAACTTAGGTTTTCAGCACTCGTTCAAGCCGCTTTTGCCGGCTGCGGGCGCATCTGCTTCATCCATTCGCGCATGCCGGCGATATTGCCGGGGTTGCGGCTTTCCATCCAGGCTTCGTAGCGCTGGGCAGCTTTTTCCAGGTTCGCCAGGAACTGCTTATTCATAAATTTTTCCCGAGCCTGAGGGAGAACGGGCCGGACGCGGTCCCAAACCCCGAAAAATTCGCCAGCGGTCTCAAAGAAAAGCTCTTCGTGCAGCAGGCCGTAGTTGAGCATGGCGCAGGCTTGATCCCAATAGCTGATCACCATCATCACGAGCGCGCCATTTTCCGTCCCAGGCGCGGCGATTCGCATCCAGTCCTCGAGATTTTCCACAAAGTAGTTCTTCATGAACCAATCGCGAGCCTGGCGCAATCGGGCCTCGCGGCGCATGTCATAGATTTGCAGGTGGAGTTGCGCTTGTTCGTGCGTGGGTTTTTCTGGCATGGTGTTCCTCCTTAAAGGTCTTGCATGATGTTTATGGATCGGAACCGTTGAACTTCGACTTCCCCACTGCCGGGAATTATTCAACATATTACTTGTGAAATGCAAGTGAAAAATATTATGATAACGATATGTCCGGGAAGCGCAAGACCAGGCGCCGGTCGGAGTGTCCCCTGAACGCTTCGGTGGAGATGCTGGGCGATCGCTGGTCGCTGTTGATTATCCGCGACATGATGCTGCGCGGATTCCGCAGCTACAAGCAATTCATGGAGTGCTACGAAGGCATTGCCACGAACATTCTGGCCGATCGCCTGCAGAAGCTGGTAGCTTGTGGAATAATCGTCACGCAGCCCGATCCGGCCGACGGTCGAAAGTTGATTTATTCTCTCACCGCGAAAGGAATCGATCTCGCCCCCGTGCTCACCGAAATGGTTCTCTGGGCCGCCGCCCACGAAGACACGGGCAATGAGCCGCTAGTCTCACAAATGAAGGCTGACAAGGCGAAGTTTCTGGAGGGAGTGCGGCAGCGCTGGTCCGATACACTGGCGCAAGATGGCAAAATGGCAGCGGCAACGACCCGCCCATAGTAGCTCGCTGCGCTCAAGACTCGCCGATCATTCTTTCTCTTTCTTCGCCTTCTTCGGTTTCTTGGTCGGTTTGGGCTGCAACGTCTGGACGTATTCGTAGCTGAATTCGAGATACTTCTGAAGTTCTTTCGTATTTTTCAGTAAAGCGTCCGGGACAGCGACGTATTCCTTCATGACCGCGCCATACGCCTGAAACAACGTGGTCTTGTGTTTCTTCAGAAATTCCTCGCGCTTATCGTCTGGAACCGAATAGCGAGCGATCGGGAACCGTGCAACAGGGTAAACATGTTTCCGTTTAGAGAAGTGTAAGGATTGGCATCGCCCTTGCGCTCAATGCCGGGAATGGTTGCGATGAGCTGGTCGTAGAGATCGACTGGATCTGTTTTGTTGGCCGCGGGCAGGGTTTTGTTTGATGATTTCACGGTTTCTCCCTAACAGTTTGCTGGAAGACTTGACTTGCGCTGCATGGCCCCTCAAGGGTGTCCGTGAGAACTCGGTCGTCCCTCCGGGGCTGGATTCTCGGCCGTTCCGTCGAGCGCAGCACGGCTGCAGGAATCTTGATCGCTCCAGCGGATGGAAATAGTTCCAGTGGATTGGCCGAAAACGAGTTCTCACGCACACACCCTTTAAAGGGGCATCTCAATTTAAAGAGTTTGTGGCATCGCTAAAGCGATGCCCTGATACGAAACCGAGTTTTTCCACAATCTGTAAAGCGATGCCTGACACGAAACCGAGTTTTTCGGCAATCTGTTAAGCGGCGCAGCTCCGTACGCAGGGTTGCAGAATACACCATGAAGGGTTGCGGTGGCATCTGGTGGCGGTTTCTTGGCTCCATTCTGGAAAGCGTGGGGCGGGTTTTTCCGGAACCGGACGTACACTCCCTTTCGGTAACCCCAGTAATCGTCGGTAACCATCGGGATGAGAGTACCCGGCCTTACAATTACCTTACTCCGCGATCCTATTTGCACGAACTGCGGGGTTTCGTCCGGGAATCTCCCGGCGAGGTTCGGAGCCGTTCGGCGCCGGTGAATATCGCTGGCGTGGTGCGGGAAAAAGGCTGGAGTCCGCTCCCTATATGGCGTTTGGTTTTGGTTTCAACAAACAGAAGGTCCTCAGCGCCGCGGAAAAGTTTGTGCAGCAGGGCAAGCTGCAGAACGCCATTGCTGAGTATGAAAAGGTCCTGAAGAACGATGAAAAGGATCTGACCGTCAACAACACCATCGGCGATCTCTACGCCCGTCTCGGCGACAGCGAAAAAGCCATCGAGTGCTTCAAGAAGGTTGGCGATGCCTATGCCGCCCAGGGCTTCACGGTCAAGGGCATCGCCATGTACAAGAAGATCACCAAGCTGCAGCCGAGCGTTGATTCCTCTCTGAAGCTGGCGGAACTCTACACCCAGCAGGGCCTGTTCAACGACGCTCGCGCCCAATATCTGCAGGTAGCAGAAGACTTCATGAAGGCGGGCGACCTGGACCAGGCGGTACGCCTTTTCCAGAAAGTCCTCGAAATGGACCCGGAAAATGTGCCCATGCGGGTCAAACTCGCCGAAGTTTATGTGCGCCTGGGAAAAAAGAAGGAAGCGTGGGAGATTTTCAGCGCGGCTGCGGAATCGCTGCGCGCCCGTGGTTCGCTCCCGGCCGCCGAAGATCTGCTGAAGCGGATGCTGGTGCTCGAGCCCGGCAATAGTTACGTTCTGCTGCTGCGCGGCAAAGCCGCCCTCGAGGCCGACGATCCCAAGAGCGCCATCGAATACCTGGAGAAGGCGGCCGACCTCGATTCTCATCCCGATGGTTTACGCGACCTGCTGCGGGCATACCTGAAGGCCGGGGACTCGATCAAGAGCGCTCCCATTGCCGAGAAGCTGCTGACTGTGCACAACGATCCCCAGGGACTGTTTCTGCTGGCGGAGGGTTGCGCCCGCCTCGGTCAATATCGCGAGGCGCTCGACGTTTACACCCGGCATGCCGATCGCCTGCTGGCGACGGACTCGACCAAGCTGCTAGGCAGCCTGCACACCATGATCACCCATGTGCGCGACGATGCCTCCGCACTGGACTCGCTGTTGCTGCTGCTGAACAAGGGCGGCGAGAGCACGCACGTCAACGAAGTTACCGAGCTACTGGCGCACGCCTCCGTGAAGGACGGAAACCTGGCTCGCGCTCGCGACCTGTACCAGATGCTGGCCACCACCGAGCCCCAGAACCAGCTCCACATGCAGAACTATCAGCAGGTGGTGTCGCGCATGGAGGGAGCAGCGCCCGCCCTCGGAATTACCGCCGAGGAAGGGTCGGTCATCGTGGAGGAGTTGGAAGCGATCGCCCCGGTCATCGATCAGGCGTATCCGGATGACGTCGCCATCGCCGTGCGTTCCGCGGTTACCGACGCGGATCTGTTCCTTTCTTACAACTTGCCCGACAAGGCGGTTGTGCCCCTGTTGGGCGTTTTGGCCCAAGCACCGCGTGACGCGCGCCTGAACCAGCGTCTCGCTGCCCTTCATACCCGCTTCCATCGCTTTACCGAAGCTGCTGTCTGTTGCCGAACGCTCGAGAGTGTGTACCACGACGCCGGTTACCCCGATGAAGCCGTGCGTTATGGAGAGCTGGCCGCGCGTTATGAACAGAGCGCGGGGGCTGGTCCATTGTCGGTGGGATCGGCGGCCGCTGCCGCGAAGGTCGCTTCGCCCGCACCCGCTCCACGGCTTGCTGCGCGGTCCGCTGCTGCGACTCCGGCCTGGCCCACGGCTGCAGCTTCGGCTCGCGAAACTGCGCACGCCGCGCATCCGGAATTTGCCGTCCACGATTCGCCCGATCATGATGTGTCCACTCACGACCTGATGAATCGTGATCTGACGCATCATGATCTGACGCATCATGACTTGACCGGACACGGTTTAGCCGCTCAAGCCTCTTCCGACGCGTCCGATCCTTCCTCGGAAGCCAACTCCGACCTTGCCTCGGAGTGGGAGAACTCGCTTTCGGTCGATGGAGAAGCTCCGGTTGCGGAAGCGGATGCCATCGAAGCGGATCAGTCTGGCAATCCCGAGATCGCCGAGACCGTCGAGGAAATTCGTTTCTATCTTGAGCACTTCATGACCGATCAGGCCCACGGCGGTTTCGAAAAGCTCGAGTCCCTGACCAGCGATCACCGCATTCTCGATCCGTTGCGGGCTGCCATTGCGGCTGCCGCCCAGCCACAGGCCGAGCCCGAAACGGAAATCGCCGAGATCAACGCCGCCGAGATCAATGCAGACGAGATCAGTTCCGCCGAAATCGGTTCCGCCGAAATCAGTGCTGCCGAGCCTGCGGATTTCGAAGTTGAAATAGAGGCCCAGCCCGCGTCCGAGTTCGCCACGTCGCCCGATCTGGTGGCCTATCATCAGGAGGCTCACGGCGAAATCCACCGTGAGGCTCCAGTGGAGTCTGTCCCTGAACTGGAACCGGCGCATGCCGCATCTGCTCCCGGCAGTGAGCTGAACGCGTTTGTCGCCGATCTCGAAGCTTCGCTCGGCGATTCTTTTCCGCAAGCGCCGCCTCTTAGCAAGCCAGTATTGCCAGGCTGGCCGGTGGCGACGGCGCCAGCAGCAGGCAAAACGGCCGAACCGGAAAGTGAGCCGGTGGTCCAGCTTGAAGGGTCAAGTCCTGCAGTTGAAATTCCGCCCGCGCCAACCATAGCTGCATCGGCGGGGGGCGCTGCTACCGCTGCCGCGCCCGCCAGGAACGCTCGTAGTTCGACAAGCGCTCCGATAGACGCTCCGATAGGTGCTCCGGCGAACGCTTCTGCCATGAGCTACAGTCCTGCTCCCGTCCGTCCGTTGGGCGCCGGAGCCCAGGCCATGCATCCCTCCGGCAGCATCGATCTTTCGGAGATGTTTGGCGAGTTGAAGCAGGAACTCGAAGAAGAAGTTATCGCCGGCGATGACGACCCGGAAACACATTACAACCTGGGCGTTGCCTTCCGCGAAATGGGCCTGCTCGACGAAGCCATCGCTGAATTGCAGAAGGTCTGTACCTCCATTGATCGCGGCCATGCCTTTGCCCAGCCGGTTCAGACCTACACCTGGCTGGCCCAGTGCTTCCTCGATAAAGGAGTTCCGGAAGCCGCCATCCGCTGGTATGAGAAGGCGTTGAGCATTCCCGGACTCGATGACCAAGCGCGCCTGGCCATCAACTACGAACTCGGGTCGGCCTGCGAAAGCGCCCAGGATAAGCCCGCGGCTCTGCGTCATTTCACCAGCGTATACGGCACGAATATCGACTATCGCGATGTGGCCGAACGCATTCAGGCTTTAAAGTTATAGCGCCCCATGCAGGGGCGCTTTTCCTCACCTGCCCGGCCGAGCCAGCATTTGGCTTGACGGGGGGCGAAGCTCGGCAGTTGCTGTGAATTCCCTGTAGAATGCACGAAGTGGGTTCGGAATTTGCGCTGGGGATGTCGCCGGTCCCACGCTTACTCCACGGCCTTACATACAACGACGCGTGCATGACGTCCGAGCAATGATTCCCGAACGATGACTCCCGAGCGATGACTCCCGAACGATGATTTCCGACCCCAAGCTGCCTTTTGCCGGCGAACCCACCAGTGTCGGGGAGCTCAAACCTCCGGCGGAAACGTCGGTCCCTGGCGTTGCAGTCCCAACTCCAGTTTCGGTTGCGAGATCCTCGCCTTCGGTTGCGCGTCTGTGGATTCGGCGCATCGGAGTGCTTTTGTTCGTCTTTTTGTGCGCGACGCTGGGGGTGATGCTCATAATTCTGCCCTGGCGTCCGGAGTGGTCGGACAACCCGCTCCTCCTCCCGTATCCCATGGTTCGCGCGGTGGTGGCCAGCGGCTTCGCGCGCGGGGTTGCGACCGGCCTGGGAGTGCTTAACGTGTGGATCGGATTCTGGGAGGCGATTCAGTATCAGGAAGAGGAATGAAAGGCGGGGAGATTTGTAATTGGCAATTTGTAATTTGTAATTTAAGACCAAGCCGCTGGTGCGGGGCCGGAGGGGTTCAAATTACCAATTACAAATCACAAATTACAAATTCAGTGCGGACTCAATACCACAATCGTTGAATTATGACTGATCCAAAAATCAAACCCGCTCCCCTCGCCTACAAGAATGAACCTTTTCTCAACAGTCCTGACGGCAGAATTCTGCGGCTGCTGAGCGAGTACAGCGAGCCGCTCTCGCGCTTCCGCCGCGAGCAGATTCAGGATACGGTCGTCTTCTTCGGCTCTGCCCGCATCCACAGCCACGACCGCGCCAGTAACCAACTGACCGAGGTCCGCAGCAACGGCGCTCAATTTCCCGCCGCGCAGCAAACGAAGGACATGAAGCGCGCCGAGGCCGCAGTTGACATGGCTCGCTACTACGAAGACGCTCGCCAGTTGGCCCGGCTGCTGACGGAGTGGTCCACGCATATTCCCGCCAAGCGGCACCGCTTCGTCGTCACCACTGGCGGCGGCCCGGGCATCATGGAAGCGGCCAATCTCGGCGCCCACGAAGCGGGAGGAAAGACGATCGGCCTCAACATCAACCTGCCCTTCGAGCAGAATCCGAACCCGTACATCACGCCTTCGCTCAACTTCGAGTTCCATTACTTTTTCATGCGTAAGTTCTGGTTCGCGTACCTGGCCAAGGCGCTGGTGATTTTTCCCGGGGGCTTTGGCACGCTCGACGAGCTTTTTGAAATCCTCACCCTCGCTCAGACGGAGAAGCTGGCCAAGAAGATTGTTGTCGTCATTTACGGCAGCGCATACTGGAAGAAGATTCTCAATTTCGAAGCGATGGTCGACGCCGGCACCATCGCTCCCGGCGATCTCGACCTCTTCAAGATGTCCGATTCGCCCGAGGAAAGTTTCGAGTTCCTGAAAGAAGGACTAACCACGTACCATCTCGCCCCGCAACAAGCCAAGCGCACGGGAGAAGCGGCTGTGCCAGAGATTGCCAAGACGCGACCGTAGGGTGTGTAGCGTGGGCGTTCTCGTCCAGCTGCGAGTTGAACTCCCAACGCGCTGATTCCGTATACACTCTTGGAGCGGGCCCCCCCGCCGCAACAATTGCATTTCGGCCGCGATGCGGTGAAACGAAAAGGCTGAATCAATTTCCGAAGCACGAGGAAGGCGCATTGAATATCGATGCAACGCCGAATTCCGGCTCGACGCTGATCCCGACCGAACCAGGCGCACCCATCGCGCCCGCGCAACCGCCCGTTCTTCACAAGATCTTCATCGGCCAGGATGGCCTCCGCGCCGGCTGGAGCCTGCTCATCTTCATCGCCATGATGGCCACGGTTCTGGTTGCGACAAACTTCGTTTTGCATAAGGTCCACCCCGTTGATCCAAACGCCGCGAAGCCCGCGGAGATATCGGCCAAAGCTGGCATACTTTTTGAATCCATCCCCTTCGTCGCGCTTCTCCTCGTCACCTGGATCATGTCGAAGATTGAGCGCCGTCCCAACTCCGTCTATGGCCTTGGCGGCAGCCATAAAGTTGCCCACTTTTTCGCCGGACTCGCCTGGGGAGTTGTCTGTCTTTCTCTTCTGGTTTTGACCCTCTGGAAGACGGGACTGCTAGTCATCGACCGCCGTCTGCTTTTTGGCAGCGATGTTTTTCGTTACGGAGCAACTTGGCTGCTCGGTTTTCTCCTGGTCGGCCTGCTTGAGGAGTACCTCACCCGCGGCTACGTTCAATACACGTTGACGCGTGGTCTCGCCGGCCTCTACCGATGGGCCTTGAAAACGCGCCACAACGAAGCCCTCGGCTTCTGGACGTCCGCTGTGCTCATCTCCTTCCTCTTCGGCCTCGGCCACGGCAAGAATCCCGGCGAATCTCCGATCGGAATGCTCTCCGCTGGACTGGCCGGCATTGTCTTCTGCCTAAGTCTCTGGCGCACCGGCTTTCTCTGGTGGGCGATTGGCTTTCACACTGCGTGGGACTGGTCTCAATCCTTCCTTTACGGCGTAGCCGACAGCGGAATTATGGTGCAGCACCACTTGCTCGCTACTCACTCCGTTGGTAAGCCCGTTCTCAGCGGCGGCGTCACCGGCCCGGAAGGCAGCATTTTCATCCTCGCGATCTTCGGCCTCATAGTCCTGATCATTCTATTGACGCTGCCTCGCACGGGGCATGAAGAAGGATAGGGCGCGGCGTCACAGTTTGCTGAAAAACTGGATTTGCGCTGCTCGGCCCCTAAAGAGTGTGCGTGAGAACTCGTCTTTCGCCCCTCTGGGGCTTTGTCGTTTCCCACTTGCACCCACGGCTTGCGCCGCGGGTGCATTCTTACGCCGCTTTGCGGCTGATGCTGGCGGATTCTATTCCACCGCAAGTGTGAGGAATTGGGTTCTCAGGCACACACTAAAGGGGCATCTCAATCTTGAGAGCTTACGGCATCGCTAAAGCGATGCCCTGATGCGAAACTTAGGTTCAGCAATCTGTAAGGCCCCTCAGCCGATAGGCAGCTATGAAATCAGAGCTCGTTGGGTGAGCGTCCGTAGTACGCTGAGAGGTGATGGCGGACCGCTGCCTTCTCTACTACATCACCGACCGCAGCCAGTTTCGGGGCGACGAACAGACGCGCCGCCGAGCTCTGCTCGCGAAAGTCGCCGAAGCCGCGCGCGCGGGCGTCGACTACATCCAGCTTCGCGAGAAAGACCTAAGCGCGAAGGAACTGGAAATGCTGGCGAGGGACGCCCTTTCTGTTCTGCGCAACGATACTCGACCGAGAACTGAGAACCGAGAACCGAGAACTCGCCTTCTAGTCAACTCCCGCACCGATGTCGTGCTGGCCGCGGGAGGCGACGGAGTACATCTTCGGGCAGACGATCTGTCGCCTCGGGAAGTGCGTGCGGTTGTGCAGTTCTCCGCCTGCCAACCGGCCACCGGCCACTTTCTCGTTGCGGCCTCCTGCCACGCGGCCGCCGATGTGTTGCGTGCGGAGTCCGGGAAAGCCGACTTCGTTGTCTTCGCTCCAGTCTTCGGAAAACGAGGCTCTGTCGAAACGCCACCTGCCGGCCTTGCCGCCTTGCGGGAAGCGTGCCAGGCCAAGATCCCAGTCCTCGCTCTGGGTGGTGTCACCATGGAAAACGCTGCATCGGGTCTGCAAGCGGGAGCGGCGGGCGTCGCAGGTATCCGTTTGTTTCAGGAGAATAAAATTGAAGACGTAGTCCGCGCGCTGCGGGCGCTCTGACATTGATGCGCAGGCATTATGGATCCGGCAGACGGAAATGAAAACGACGCAACTGCTCTCCCCGCCACGAAGGGGAGAATATGTTCCCACGCTCGTCGGCATCCCCGCAGGCTGGTTTCTCATGGGCTGCGACTCGGGGCAGGATAACGAAAAGCCCGTGCATCGCGTCTGGGTTGACGAATTTCTGCTCGCCGCGCGCCAGGTCACCAACGCTGAATACGAGTGGTACTTGCTCGACACTAAAACTCTGCCGCCGCCTTTCTGGAGCGATCCCGCGTTCAATCATCCCGAGCAGCCCGTTGTGGGAGTGTCGTGGCACGATGCAGTTCGCTACTGTGAGTGGCTGAGCGAAACCATCGGCAAATCGACGCGTGGAACGAAGTTCCGTCTGCCGACTGAGGCCGAGTGGGAGCGTGCGGCCGGCGGTGGGCGCGACGGCGCACTCTATCCGTGGGGCGATGAGTCTCCGCAGTCGTTGGCCGGATATACCGCGCGTTGCGCCGGTTATTGGAAGACAGGCCCCGAACCTGTAGCCCGCGCCGAGGCGAACGCATACGGCCTCTACAACATGTGCGACAATGTGCACGAATGGTGCAGCGACTGGTACGCGCCGAAGTATTATGCGGTGTCGCCCGAGCGCAATCCACGGGGCCCTGAAACTGGCGAGCGGCGGGCATCTCGCGGAGGATCCTGGCGTCACCACGTCAAGATGTCGCGCTGTGCGGCCCGTTCCAGCATTCCACCGGAGTTCAAATACGCGGACTACGGATTTCGCGTTGCGTGCGACGTAGAAAGGCAAGTCAGAAGTTAGAAGTCAGATTGCAGAAGTAAGATCTCTAGCTTACGGCGTTCCTTTTCTCCGGTCGGTTTTACTTCTGCAATCTGACTTCTAACTTCTGCAATAGGATTTATATGCCTGACCTCGCTAATCATTACCTCGAAGAAATGAAGCGGCAGTTCCGCGGCCACAAGCGCATGGGCGAAGCCGCCATGGCTCAGCTTGAAGAGAAGGATTTCTTCGTGGCGCTCGATCCGGAATCGAATTCGGTAGCTACCCTGGTCAAGCACATCGCCGGCAACGCCCGCTCGCGCTTCACCGACTTCCTCGCCAGCGACGGCGAGAAGCCCGACCGTTTTCGCGATCGGGAATTTGAAGTCTCGGAGAAAACCACGCGCGAAGAAGTTCTGCGCTGGTGGGAGCAGGCGTGGGAGCATGTGTTTTCCGCGCTCGACTCGCTCACGCCCGAAGATGTGCAACGCACGGTGACCATACGCTCCGAGCCGCACACGGTCATGCAGGCGCTCAACCGCGCTCTGGCTCACTACGCGCAGCACATCGGACAAATCGTCTTCCTTGCCAAACACCTGTGTTCCGAGCAATGGCGGACGCTCAGCATTCCGCGAGGTAAATCGGAAGACTACAAAACCGCGAGCCCGAAAGCGCATTCTCGGGGGATGCACAAAACCTAAACCACTGGAACGCGAACTGATCACGAAGTTACGTTAAGTCGCCGCTGCCTGAGACCGCCCGCGCGGTCGGCAACCTGTTCAATCGAGGTGTAGAATGACTCGTTTGCTCTTCTAATTCCGTACTGATAGGGGGCCTCCATGCCCAGCACTTCTACCACCACTATGCTTGCGGTGGTCAAGCCGGAAGCAGCGCCCGGCGCCGAAATCCGCGAAGTCAAAATTCCCAGCTATGGCCGCACCGATGTTCTCTGCAAAGTCAAAGTCGCTTCCATTTGCGGCACCGACCTCCACATTTTTGAATGGGATCGCTGGGCTCAGGGACGTATTCATCCGCCGCTCATCCCCGGACACGAATTCTGCGGCGAGGTAGTCGCGTTCGGCGATGAAGTCACCAGCGTCAAGGAAGGCGATTTCGTATCCGCCGAAATGCACGTCGCCTGCGGCAAGTGCTTGCAATGCCGCACCGGCGAAGCCCACATCTGCCAGAACGTGAAAATTATCGGCGTGGATACCAATGGAGCATTCGCCGAGTACGTAGTCATCCCCGAATCGAATATCTGGAAACTAGATCCAGCCATTCCGCAGGAGTACGCGTCCATCCTGGATCCGCTGGGCAACGCGGTGCACACCGTGCTGGCGGGAGAAATCGCCGCGAAAACCGTAGCCATCACTGGCTGCGGCCCCATCGGACTGTTTTCGATCGCGGTCGCCAGAGCCGTAGGCGCGACTACTATCTTCGCCATCGAAGTCAACGAACACCGTCGCAAGCTCGCCGAGAAGATGAACGCCGACTATGCGCTCGATCCCTCCAAGGAAGATGTGCGCGCCATCGTCGCCGAAAAAACCGGAGGCTTTGGCGTGGACGTGGTTCTCGAAATGGCCGGCGTTCCGGATTCGATCCGCCTCGCGTTCGACATCGTGCGGCGCGGAGGACGCATCTCGCTTCTTGGCCTCACCTCAAAACCCATCCCGCTCAACTTCTCCGAAGACATTATTTTCAAAGGCCTGACTATTCAAGGCATCAACGGGCGCCGCATGTACCAGACCTGGTACCAGATGACCGCCTTGCTGAAGGCCGGACGCCTCGATCTTCATCCTGTCATTACCGACCGTATCGCGATGAAGGATTTTTCCAAGGCCATGGCCCGCCTGAAAACCGGAGAAGCCAGCAAGATACTCGTTTATCCAAACGGAACGAAATAGCCGTGGCGATTCATTCCCGGCTCCCTCGGACCTTTTCCCGAACCTTTTCTCGAACTCCGGAGACTGTAGTAAAACTGTAGCAGCGGAGAGGTGGCCGAGTGGTTGATGGCTCCGGTCTTGAAAACCCATGTACTGGAACCTCAGCAGCGTGTAAGCGGTTGAAAACGAAGGAGGAATGTATAACGATCTTCTTAGAAAATTGCGAACTGTAGTAAAACTGTAGTAATCGGAGAGATGGCCGAGTGGTTGAAGGCGCCAGTCTTGAAAACTGGAATACGGGAAACCGTATCGGGGGTTCGAATCCCTCTCTCTCCGCCAGCCCTTCATTAAGTGCGAGAATGAGCACATTTTCGACAGTGCACGGCGTTTGAGTCAGGTTTTCTCTATCAAGTACTTCTCTCGCAAGACGAAGTTCAACTCAAATCCTGCTGACATTGTTCCGTTGGTGAAACGGACCCTTGAAACGATGCAAATGGATCAAACGTGCAGCAGATCAAGCGACAGTGACCTGACCATTCATAAGCATCGGCAGTAGCCAGTCGTGGAGTTGCGCGAGTTGCAGGTTCTCCGTGCTTCGAGTGAACACCATCTGGTTGTAGCTGGAAACGACCTTGTCATACTCCTTGAGAAGTTCCGTTGGCGGATAGGCCAGCGGTAGTGAATGCAGGTCGTCCTTAGTGATGGAACCAAAGGTTGGAGGAACATCTTCTGGAATGCCTCACGCGCAGAGACAGAGCCACTCTCGTGGTCAATGTACTCAGTGAAGACTTGCCACCCTTGCCGTTTACAGAATTCCCGAAGTTGAGCGAGTTGATTTAGCGTCTCTTGCTTGTCGCGGGTAGAAACCCGAGCGTAAATTGCTACTGTTATCTGCTTTGCCTTCATGTCCACCTCCCAGCTGGAGAGGGGATTTTAGGCACCCGATTTCGAAACCCGCAATTCAACGGCTCGACAATGCTGCAAAAAGTAGATCTTAATCTAGCGCTCTGCCGCACTGGACGGGTGTTTGCGCACGAATTGCCATCCTCGTCAGAAATCAGCAGGAGCTAACCGAAACCCCACGCGACAGCTTGATGCGGATTCGCGGACTCCGATTTGGTCAGTCATCGTCATAGCTACGGTGGTAGAGCGTATGCAGAATTCGCTGTGCTTCAAGACACAAATTCAGCGTTTGGGCGAACGCCGCTGGTACTGGTTTGCTGCAATTAGCGCAGTGTTGCGTGTGCGCCGGGGCCCATCCGACATGCAGAGCCTCCTGGAAATATCCTTCGAGAGTAGTCCGACAGTCTGCTGGGGAAGGATATTCAGCCGAATTGTAGTCCCCGAACTAGAGCACCGCCATATTCGATTTTGGGATATCCCAACTCGGGATTGTAAAAGCTGCCTCAGGGATATCGAGGCTGCGACTGAAAACCAAAGACTACATTCGGGAATATCGACTGTTCTTGAAACGGCTGAAACGGGCCAGAATTGATGCTGGGCTTACTCAAGTTGAGGTCGCTAAACTGCTTTCGCGTCCGCAGTCTTTCATTTCCAAATCAGAATCCGGCGAGCGGAGAGTCGACTTCGTGGAACTTCTGCACTTGGCGAAGATCTACCGCAAGCCCCCAGGATTCTTCGAACCACGCTGAGGACAGTGCAATCGGTCACAAGCCACAAATAAAACGCGTCACAGAACAACCCTGACGCTGACGAACGCAATGCCTATAAACGCAAGAAAATGTTGCATTTATGGCAGACGCGGCTTGGGACGACGTATGGAATGGTGCCGCCCTTGCGTTCCCGAGGGCTACCGCGCATTGTTGGGGCGCGAGTGGGAGGAAAGACGTGGAAATGTGGCCCAACGCCCCGCTACGCAAATACTGCGATTTTGGGGTTTGAGGCATTGTGGGCTGCGGATTTTGTGGGGCGCGTTTTCGGGGCGTGCGCAATGTTTTTCTTGCGTGGGCGGGCGCGAGCGTGAGTTTTGCTCGCGCATCCACCTGTAAATCAAGACACCCTAGCGTTACACTCTACCCATGCCTGATTGGTTGCCGATCGGCGTATTCCTTCTTGCCGCGTTTGGCTGCGGTATTTGGGTGGCCCGATCCGCAATTAGGCAGACTCTGGAACAACTGCAAAGCTCCATCGCCCACCTGAAGGCGCAAGTAGCGGAATTGCAGCGCCAAAACGAGTCTCTCCGAGCGAGGCAAGCGCCACTTTCCCCGCCGCCTTCAACGGGCACGATATTGATCCCCAGTGGTTCAGATAAACTAGCCAGTGTTCTCTGGACACCAACCCGCGAATACTTGTCGATCAATTCACGCAAGCCTTTTTCGACTCGCTCAGCCGCCAACGTTTCGATCGAGGCGGTTGATTTAGATTGTTGCTCTCGAAAAAACTTGTATGCTTCTTCAGCAATTTTGTCAGTGCTGACCACAACCCCAACGTCACCGCCGTATCGATCCATCCGATAGGAGAACGGGTACGCGTCACCTAGCCCAAACTCTCTATCTTTGAGCTCGAAAAAGATGCGTAGTCCTAGTTCGTCGGTCATAATGTCAATTTCATCATCGCCCGACGTTGCACTCCAGGCAATTGTCTCCTTGGAGAGACCCGCCTGAATCAGCAGGTCGGTGATCCAGATTGTCATCCAGCGGCTGCTGCTCACCAGTTGCTTGCCAAAAGGGGTTTGGGCAAAAATCTCTAAGACCGTTTCGTCGCTGAATTTACGTCCGCACGTTGTACAGACGAATTTGCCGCTGACGATCTCCTTTAGGTCATCAGCATTTGCTACTTGACAAAGGGTGTGCGAGTCTTTTTTGCAAAGCACCAAATATTCTTTGCTGAGCAGGTGCTCAGCTTGTAGCTGCTCGATTAACGCAGTCGGAAGTTTGGCATCGGTCTCTCGAACTTTGCCAATCTTCGCTAGTTGCAGAACAAAGTTGCGGGCATCCGACCCAACTAGCAGCCGAGCGGCACGAAGTTCTTCACTGGAATAGTCGGGATTCTTTGTCTTCAGTTCCGTATTGAGAAAACGAGACGAACCCGCAGGGCGAGGCTTAATGCGCTCCTTAATGGGGTTCCAGGTGAAGTTCATTCCACGGACCCGTCGTCCGTCAAGGCGGCTTCGAATTGCTTGTTCGACTGCCGTGCAAAAATCAGGAAGACCTGTAGCAATAGAGTGATGTCGTATCTCGAAAACGAATAGAGTCGCGTTGAAGGGTTGAACAAAGTAGCACCGATCTGCGAACCCTTCCGTGCCGGTGAATAATAGGTCACCGATTGGAGCGTCTGCCTGCTGTTGCAGGGCGCGATAGCGAGGTCTCTACTGGCGAGGATGTCCACCCCCAAGCTGCTTTCGTGGAGAGCAGCCACATGGGTTGCAGCTGTGACCATTGACCTCAGCACTGGCCGGTGGCCAGCAGCCGCAAGAGTATTTACGACGGTATTCATTTCGCTTTGTTCTCGAATCTCTGCAGCAGCCCGAACACGTTCAATGACAAACATGTCAGATCACCTCGGCCTCTTACGTCGCCCCTGCCTAACCAAACGAGCCTAGCATCGGAAAGCGCCGACTTCCAGATTGGAGAGCACGTTTGGTTAGCCGAACCCAGTGACGGCGATTTCACTCATTGAGAATTGGCTCCCGCGGTCAGTCCCGCGGTCAGTGAGTGTAATGGGGATGTTGCAACAACAACCCTTCTGCACCACTGCGGTTAGCATTGCTTTTCGTCTACCAGGTGAGCCTTGATCGTGCGGCCGTGTGGTGTTCTGAGGGTGAGATTCTTGCCGTGGAACACGAACTCGACATCCTTAGTCCTTCGCAGAAAAAACATCAGCAATCTCATCGAGAACGGGTGTTTCGTACTCGATGCAGTACGTTTGGTCGGAAGCTCGAACCGCAAAATAAAGCACATAGTAGTAGATTCGTGGATAGCGACTAAAAACGTACCGATCACGCAAAACCTTTCGAACGCTGAGGACCTTGCCGACCTGCTGACCTGAACCTTGCGGAGGCGCTGAACCCCTGGCGCACATGGTCGCTGCGAGAAACAGCGTTGCGAGCAGGACCAGACGTAACACGCTGCGTCGCAATTCCTTATGTGCCATACCCGATCCTCTCGGGGCTAGCTGTGCCCAAGTACAGTGTTAGTGTAACGCCGCCTGGGACGTTTGTCCGTAGTTGTCGCCGGGGGTATAGCCCGAAAGGTCTTGCCGGGGCTGGCTCACTGTCTTGCGATAGTGTGGTTGGCGAGACGAGACTTGCGGCAGTAATCGGGGTGGGAACGGCTCTCGTCCTTGCCATTGAGCGAAACGGGTGAGCATGTCTTGCGCGGCAACGGTTTCCTGACTCATTCGCGCCGCCGTAGCTTGCACTCCCACGATCACACAACTGTGATTGTCCACCAGATAGTTGTCGTAGTATCCCAGCCGCGCCGGTGTGCCACCCTTGGTGGCGTAAGTGGAATCCGGATCGGTGGTCGACACCTGATCCTGTTGATGTACCGGTTCTTCGACCGGGTTCTGCTGTTCCAGTTCCACCAGAAACTGGCGCACCGTATGGTTGACTTGAGCCGCCTCCGCCAACTGCTCGCGTGGAATGCGGCTCTCTTTCGCGGCATTGGCTTCGATGAAACTGCCATCGACCGACAGCTCTTTCCCTCGCACCAGCCCCACTTCCACGCATTGCTTCACGATCCGTTCGAAGAGCTGCTCGAACAGTTTCGATTCCTGAAACCGCCCGTGCCGGTTCTTGGAAAACGTCGAGTGATGTGGGATCTCCTGGTCGAAACCCAGGCCCGTGAACCAGCGCCACGCCAGGTGCATGCGCAGTTCCTCCACCAGTTTCCGCTCACTGGTGATGCCATACAAATAGCCGATCAACAGAATGCGCAGCAGAAGCTCGGGATCGATGGACAGGCGGCCCATATCGCTGTAACTCTCTTTCAGCCTCTCGCGCACGAAGGCAAAGCTGATGTGCTTATCGATGAGCCGCAGCAGGTGAGTCTCTGGAACCTGATCTTCCAGGCGGAAGTAATAGAACAGTGCTTCAGAGCGGTCGTGTTGCCCCATCATGATCAGCAGGCCTCCGAAAATGGAAATCCAGCACAGCATGGGAAGAGATGATTTCTTCTAACATGCTTTCGCCAGATCTCACCCGCTAATCGCAGTGACTTTTTCAACACCCACGCCTGCTTTCGCCAACAAACTTTCCCGACTGTTCAATTTTGAACAGTTTCCGAATCAGCGCTGTTGGTAGTTTGCCCTCTAACGAGCTATGCGGCACCAAGTGGTCGCCCCCGGTGTCGTTTGCTCTAAACGATGGCGCAGCCCAGCGGGCTGCGCTATTTTTTTCTCTAGCCGACCGATTTGGCCTTCCGCGCGCTTACGTGGCTTGGGGCCTGGCAACTTTTTTTCTACCGTCATCCAAACTACTTCAACACAGAAACGTCTTTGCGAAAGCTATATTAGTCAAACGCTCACGCTCACGTTCTTAAGCGGCATATGCGGTTTGGGACTGAGTCGCCGCATGAACTCTCCGTCTCGGCCTCTGGACTTACTCAGTGGAAGGCCAAGGCAACTTTCCACCCTTAGAATCGCATGGCGGACCGTCAACCGTCTCCTGGCCAGTTATCGAGATCGCACCATTACTGGCTAGAGCCTTACCCTTAAGGACCCCGCCGTTCAGCGTGATGCTAGTAAGCGCCAAGATCTGTCCGAGGAAATTGGAACCGGTCCCAATAGTAGCTGAGGAACCGACCTGCCAGTACACATTGCACCCTCTTTGACCTTTGCTCCAGAGCGGCATTGGCCCGTCCTTTTTGACCTTGTGCCCCAGGACGATAAGCACCGAGGACTCGCTGGCAGTCGTCAGAGTACTGCCCATCTGGAAAATCCACTGCGCCTTGGGATCCCCGTAAGCGTCTAGCGTCAGAGTGCCAGTCAGTCCGGCGGAAGACGAAAAGCAGTAGACTCCAGGTCCAAGTGTCATTCCGCCCAGATCCTGGCCGGTAAGGTCGGTGCCACACGGCGCGCCGGCCGCGTCATTGTATCCTACCGTCAGATCCGTCTGCGCCTGGGCCGTCACGGGGCTCGCCACGAGGTACAGAGTACCCTTCACTTGAGATTGTGTGAGGCCAGTTACAGTGGGTGTCGGAGAACTGCCTACATCGCCAATTATGTAGGTGAGTGAACTTACGTTGGTGATGCCGGAGCCGGCGAGCAAGCCGAAGTTGTCAGCGGTTCCAAGATTGATAGCAGTTTGGCCGAAAGCGCCGATTGCCGACGACGATAGAACAAGCAAGAGAACCGTGAGTAATTTCACGATATCCTCCCTATCTCATGCGAATTTACATCCTTTCCTGTTACTCATTAACAGGGTTAAGTGTTCTATGTCTGTGCACTTTTGCTCATATGTTGTTGTAGAAGCTTAGCGCCTTAACTGTCGTGTCGGCAGAATAGTTGGTGAAATTGCCTCGGCGCACGGGCGATAGAGCGCGATTACATTGACCCCGACCGGTCGGTGACGGAACCGTGTCCGTGACGGGTCGCATGCTTCCGAGAGCGGCGAGAATCCGAGATCGGAGAGTTGGGGCTGTATCAACTGAGAGGAGACGCCGCATCCGCGCGTTCGTCCCCGCAACAACCACCTCACCGTGCCATCGAAGCCACTGCACAGGGAACCTCCTTCATCGCAGTCAAGTTCGGCCCGCACTTGGTGAAAAGAGACTAGCTGTCGTAGTCGTACCGTGGCTCCGCGATCCCCGGCTGTGGCCGGAGCAACTCCTCGCGGATCGCCTGGAGCTTCTCTTTGGCCAACATACAGGCTTCCAAGGCGGTTTCGCGGTACCCCTGCTCGCTGGCCGCAACGACGACGTGCAGGTCTCCCGACACATCGTGGACCAGGCGTTGGATCGGAGCAAGCGCGGCATCAAGCTGGGGTTTCTCCATTTGCTCCTCCGCATACACAGTACTAAGCGTGCAGAATCGGAGTCTGTTCACTATTGCTCAGTGAAGGGGCCACCTCTGCCGTGACCCCACACACCAGCAATCGCACGGAAGTTAGTTGGTGTTAAATCTCAATTACACTCGTTGACCGCCTCCCAAATCGAAGACAGCCTATCACTTTGCTCTAGAACCCGCGCCCGGCGCCGAGTCCTATACAATTGGGGGCGGTCAAAAATACCCGAGGGGGTAACAATGGCAAATCTAGGGAATGCGCTTCAGGAGCTTCGCGAGGAGCGCAGCGGAACACAGTTGCGGTTAGAGAAGTTAGACCAAGCAATTTCCGCAATTGAGTCTTTGAACGGTACGGGAGTGTCCCAGAACACACGCCAAACGAAGCGAATAATATCGGCCGCTTCACGCCGGAAAATGGCGCAGGCGCAGAAGGCAAGATGGGCAAAAGTGAAAGGTCACGCAGTTTCGGTGAAACCCAAGCGCACCATGTCGGCGTCAGCACGGAGGAAAATTGCCGCGGCTCAGCGGGCACGGTGGGCGAAGCTGAGGGCTGCAAAGAAGAAATAGGCTGTTTAGACCGGGACAGGAGTCTAGCGTCTAGCTCGACTCGTAGCGCAACAGATACCAACCCTATTCGCCCCGCTGAACAGAGGTATTTGCAGGAGCACGGATCGCAAGCCTATCAACGATTGCTAAGACGCCTGTTTGACGAACTGTTTCTACCCGACTGACCCAAATATCGTTCGGAGATCAAGGCGGTGTGTGCGATGCCAGAGGAGCGAATATCGAGAGGGGATGTTGCGCTGTGGTGTTTGGCCGGTGTCATGGTTCTCGTGCTCTTTCTATTGGCTCCGCAGCTAAGCGCTGATAACACTGGCAGGGTGATCACCATTGTGATATCAGTGGCTATCTTTGCATGTAGCATCCATCCGACGCTGCATTCACCTTGGCTGCACAGCAATATCAGTCGCGGAATTGTTTTGTGTTTCGTTGCTCTTGGAATAGCAGCATTTGGGTGGATACTTTAGCCCTATTCGTTGAATGTCAGTCCGACCAACGTCAGATTCGCAAACAAAGGCGCTGCTGGTCAGACTTACAGTTTTCGGTTCACGAATCGGTCTGACAAGGACCTTTATGCTTCTCAACTGAAGTTACGTATCCATAGTCGGACGCTGTCCGGCAAGGATTTCCTGA
>JBAWFQ010000227.1:0-5512 GCA_049592035.1 Terriglobales bacterium | reverse complement strand
ATCATGAAAATTCTTGCCGGGAGCGAATCGCTCGACTACGGCACGATCTCGCGCGCCAAGGGTATTTCGACTGGATATCTTCCGCAGGACGGCCTGACCCTCACTGGGCGCACCATCTTCGCCGAGTGCATGGCGGTGTTTGCCGAACTCCATGCCATCGAAAAGGAAATGGAGGCGCTCACCCGCAGCATGTCGGAACTCGACCACGAGAGCGCGGAATACTCGAATGTCGCCGACCGTTACCAGAAGCTCGAACACGAGTTTGTGGCCCGCGACGGCTACACGCTCGAAGCGCAGGTCGGTCAGGTTTTGACTGGACTGGGCTTCCGGCGCGACGACTGGACGCGGCGGACCGAAGAATTTTCCGGCGGCTGGCAGATGCGCATCGCGCTTGCCAAACTTTTGCTGCAGAAGCCCAATCTGTTGCTGCTCGACGAGCCGACCAATCATCTCGACCTCGAAGCCCGCAACTGGCTTGAGGAGTATCTGACCACTTATCCCTACGCGTTTGTTCTGATTTCGCATGACCGCTATTTCCTCGACATCACCGTCGAGCGCATCGTGGAAATCTGGAACAAACGGATTCACTTCTACGTCGGCAATTACGACCATTACCTGACCGCGAAAACGGCGCGCAAGGAGCAGCTCGAAGGCGCTTACAAGACGCAGCGCGACCGCATTGATCAGCTCGAGGTCTTCATCAACCGCTTTCGCTACACGGCGACCAAGGCGAAGCAGGTGCAAAGCCGGATTAAAGAACTCGAAAAAATGGAGCGGATCGAAATTCCGGAAGAAGAAAAGACCGTCCACTTCTCGTTTCCGCAGCCGAAGCCGAGCGGGCGCATCGTGGCCGAATTTAAGGATGTTGCCAAGAGCTACGTAAAATCCCCACGTCTCGAAAACCGCGAGACGTGGGGCACCCAGCGCGGGGTCAACGAACACAAGGTTTTTGAGAATGTAAGTTTCATGATTGAGCGCGGTGAACGCATCGCCTTGGTCGGCGTCAACGGGGCGGGGAAGTCGACGCTCATCAAGCTGCTCGCCCAACAAGAGAAACTGAGCGCGGGCGACTACAAACTCGGCCATGAGGTCCATCTCGACTACTTCGCGCAGGATCAGTACAAAGAACTTGACCAGGAAGCGCGCATCCTTGACGATCTTGGCGAACTTTCGCCCGCCTCCACGCAAACCCAGCTGCGCAGCTTGCTCGGCTGCTTTCTTTTTTCGGGGGACGATGTTTTCAAGCGCATTGGCGTGCTCTCCGGTGGAGAGCGCAATCGCTACGCTTTGCTGAAAATGCTGCTGCATCCGGCTAACTTTTTGCTGCTCGATGAGCCTACAAACCACCTCGACTTGCGGGCGAAGGACGTCTTGCTTGAGGCACTGATGAAGTACACAGGCACGGTCGTCTTCGTTTCTCACGACCGCTACTTCATCGACAAGCTGGCTACGCGCGTGTTCGAGATTGGCGACGGCAAAGTGGAAATCTATCCGGGAAATTACGAGGATTATCTCTGGCGGAAGCAGGGACGGAACGCGGCTGCCGTGGAAGCAGCGAAAGCGCCCGCGACTCTATCAACCCCGACGACAGCGCCCGTGAATGGGAAGAAATCTCCAGCCGTAGAGACGCGGCTAGCCGCGTCTCCCGCGGCTGCGGCCGATTCAGCCGAACCCAAAGGCAAGCGCTTGAATCCGATCAAGCGCCAGCAGATGGAAGACCGTCTGCACGAAATAGAGGAAGAAATAGCCCGCGCCGAGGCGGCAATTGCGCTATGCGAGACAGGACTCCAGAGCTTTGTGAGCGCGGACGAGACTCAGCGCCAGACCCAGGAGTTGGCGCGCCGCAAGAACGATCTGCAGAGCTTGATGAAGGAGTGGGAAGAGCTCTCGGGGACACTGCAATAAGCAACTGCAGCGAATCTGGAGTTGCTGGGGCCGCGTAGCTGCCGAGCTGCGCTCGGCTTGGACGGGCGAGGGCGCCCGTCCCTACGCAACCTTATCCGCCCTGCTTCAACTCCGTGAGAACCTGCTTGGCGATTTCTTTGAGCGTTTCGAATACGCCTACGCCCTGGAAGGCCACAGCCTCGACCACCGGTTCGTTTTTCTTCCGTAGTTCCTTGGAGAGGGCGTCCACCGGCATCACGTTCGGAAGGTCGCGCTTGTTCAATTGCAGCACGTAGGGAATCTTGTTGAAGTCGTAGCCATGTTCTTTCAGGTTCGCCATCAGGTTGTCGAGCGCCTCGACGTTGGCGTCCATGCGCTCCTGCTGCGAATCGGCTACGAAGACGATGCCATCCACGCCGCGCAGTATCAACTTGCGGCTGGCGTCGTAGAAAACCTGTCCCGGGACCGTATACAGGTGAATGCGCGTCTTGAAGCCGCGTACGTTGCCCAGATCGAGGGGAAGGAAGTCGAAGAACAGGGTACGATCGGTCTCGGTGGCGAGCGAGATCATCTTGCCCTTTTGCTGTTCAGCTGTTTTCTGGAAGATGAACTGCAGATTCGTCGTCTTGCCGCCCAACCCGGCGCCATAGTAGACGATTTTGCAGTTGATCTCGCGCGCTGCGAAGTTGATGAAACTCAAAAGGTTTCCTCAGAAACTCTGGCAAAAGGACTCTCGCAAACCACTCCCTTAAGGCGCGAGCCTCTCGCTACTTAATCCACTGACTACAGTATCGGTTCCTGCTGGTTTTTATATCACACCGGGAGGTTATGATGCAGGTTACCCAGGTTACTGAATTTGTTTCATGGAGGCTTTGGGTCGAGAGACGTGGCTTCAGCGGACTGAACAGTTTGCTGAAAAGTCGAATTCCGATGTCCGGCCCCTAAAGGGGCATCTGTTTTCAAACGGACTTGCGGTATCGCTAAAGCGATACCCTGATACGAACCTTAGCTTCCCAGTTCTTGACCGAATGGACAACAACCTATTGAAACTTCACAGCTAAAGCCGTGCCCTACCCAAAACCAATTCATCGTGGCGTCGGCAACGGATAATATCCTGCCTTCGCATAAACCTTGACGCCCGGGTGCCCATGCACCTGCACATCGATGTCGCGGTAGCTTCCGATGCTCGACTTGGGAGCATAACCAAGCGTGTACTGATAGCGTGCTTCTCCAATCGCGCTGGCGTAAGCTCGCTCGATGTCGGCCTGCGTCAGTTCGCCGTAGACTGTGCCTCCGCCGGTTGCATTGACATATTTGGGCAGAATGTCGCTGTAGCCCACGAGAGCGTTTGTTTTGGGCAAGTGGATGCGCTGCAGTCGGTCGTAGATCGGGATAGCCGCGCCCTCCACTCCGACCGCGTACACAGTGATGTTCTGCGTCAGCAGCACTTTGAGCGTGTCTTTGTAGCTGGCCGTCGAACCCAGCTCGCGGCCATCGCTGATGATGAAGATAATCTTGCGGCGCGTGCGATCGCGCCTGGAAAGATCGCGTGCCGCCAAAAGGATCGCGTCATTCAATACGTGCGCAACCTTGGGAGGCGTTGAAACCGGGTCGATGGGAGCATTGACCGGCATACCGTTGATGACCGGTCCCTGCGGACCAAGCGGCCCGCTGGTCACCGGCGGTCCATTGTTGGCTCCGCTGTAGGCCTTGATCTCGTTCAGAACCGCCGTCAATTGTTTGCCCACGCCGCCAAAGTCCGAGACCCGGCCGACCGTACTACTGTAGGTATAAATCCCCACTTCGTCGAACTGGCTGAACGCTCCCTGCAACGCCGAGAGCGTTTCCTGCACCTTTTTCAAACCCACGTCCGGCATGCCGGTATCGATGATGACCGCTGCCGACAACGCAAACGGATCGCTGGTGAAGAACGTCAGTTTCTGCACCTGCCCATTTTCCAGAACGGTAAAATCCCTGGGCCGCAAGCCGCCGACCAATCGTCCGTCGGTGTCCTTTACCGTAACCGGAACCAGCACCAGGTTCGTTACGTGCGTGATGGTGAACCCGACATCCTGGCCGGTTTCCACATCCTTCGGAACGCTGCCTGCGGGCACGGTCTTGATCGGAGGCATCGCAGGCGGGGGTGGGGGCGGGGTCTGATTCGCATCATCTGGAGTACTTCGGGGAATGCCGCCCAGGTTCGGAGTCGCGTTTGCCGGCGGCGTCTCGGGCTTAGCTTCTTCCTCAGCTTCTTGGCGCGGGCTGGGGGCTGGAGGAGGCGGTATGGGACGCGTTGCCGATGGTGCGTCGGGGATGTCCTCAGGCTTTTGTTGCGCCGCCGCCGCGCTTACCAGGCACAATGCCAGCCCTAACGTTAGTCCCAGCCTTATTGCCGCGCTAATTTTCGTGGCCATCCCGAAACCCTCTAGCTTTCTTTTTCTTCAAATGCCTTCTTGGCCCGCGCATCGCGGCTTCCTGCCGTTTTACACTATTGAGATGCCCGGTTGCGCCCGTTTGGTGCATCTAACCGTTACAGGTCATTACAGGATAGACTAGCAAAGTCTCGGGATAAAAACTCTAATGCCTACACTACATTGCAAACCCTACCTGGCGGCGGGTGTTTTCGGTTTGGCTATTGCTCTGTCGCTTCCTGCAGCCGCCCAGAGCACGCCGGCTCCTGCTCCAGCGCCGACTTCGCCGGCTGCACCCAGCTCCAATAATTCCACCAGTCAGGCGCAGGACCAATCCGTCGAGACGCTCAAAGTCAACGTCGAAATCGTCCAGTTGTTTTTCAACGTCAAAGACAAGCACGGTGCGCTGATTCCCAACCTGGCCAAAGAGAATTTCGATCTGTTCGAGGACGGCCAGCCCCAGACCATCAAGTATTTCAAGGCCGAGTCCGATCTTCCGCTGACGCTCGGCATCCTCATCGATTCGAGCGGCAGCCAGATGCGCGTCCTCGACATGGAAAAAGAAGTGGGAGCGTCGTTCCTCGAGAGCACGCTGCGCTCCAAGGACGAGGCTTTTGTCATCAGCTTCGACGTCGACATTACGCTGTTGCAGGATTTCACTAACTCCGTGAGCCGGCTTCGGCATGCACTCAACGCAGCCAAGATCAACACCGGCGGATTCGGCTGTGCTGGCGGCCCGATTGGCCCGCAAGGGCCGATTCCGTGTTCCGCGTCCGGTCAACGCGGTACCGCGCTTTACGACGCAGTTTATCTCGCTTCGCACGACGAACTCAGCCACGAAGTGGGACGCAAGGCGATGATCCTGCTCACCGACGGAGAGGATGAAGGCAGCCGCCTCAAGATCAAAGATGCGATCGAAGCCGCGCAGAAGGCCGATGCCATTTGCTACGTGCTGCTTATCGCCGACCGCGGTTTCTACGGCGGCATGGGCTATAGCGGCGATACCGAAATGAAAAAACTCACGCAGGAAACCGGCGGACGCATGATCGAAGTGGGCAACAAGATTGAGAAACTTCGCCAGGCCTTCGATCAGATTGCGCAGGAGTTGCGCAGCCAGTACAACATTGGTTACACCCCCACCAACACTGCGCGCGACGGCTCTTTCCGTAAGGTCGAGATCAAGCCCAAGCAGGGGGAATACAAAGTCCAGGCCCGCA
>JBAWFQ010000226.1:0-41750 GCA_049592035.1 Terriglobales bacterium | reverse complement strand
GGTCGGGGTCGGCGTCTTTCCAGAGGCCGAGAAAATCCTGGTAGGAGCCTTTAGCTTTCGCCGTATCGCCAGACAGAGCGTAGGCGCGCGCAATCTGCAGGTGGGCGAGCGCGCCGAGCAACCCGTTCCCGACCAGGGCGGGATGATCGAGCAACTTCTGGAATTCGGCCGCCGCAGCCGGACCATTCTTCTGCGCCAGATAAGCCTGACCCCGAATATAGGCGGGATAGATCCAGCCGATATTGCCTCCAAGCTCATAAGGGAGCACCGGCTCGAGCGCAAGGATCGCGCGGTCCGGCGCGGACTGATCCATATCAATCGCGGCGTCGATGAGCGGAAACCAATACACTTTGAGAAGCGTATTGGTAGGCTCGGCCTTCTCCGCCGCGTCCAGCAATGTTTTCGCTTTCGCCGCATCGCCGCCACGCGCCAGCGCCAAAGCTGCGATCACCTTCACATACCTGCCTGGAGCTAAAGCCAGACCTCTCGTGGCGGCCTGTTGCGCCGCTGCGCCATTACCGACCTCAGCTTCGCGCAGTCCCTGAAAGGTAAGCCACGTGGCTCCGGCCTCTTTGGAATCCGCCCGTACGGCCGAGTCGACAGCACGCCGGGAGAGGTCGCGCGCTTTCTCCATGCGCCCGTAGTAGGCCTGGCTATCAGCGTGGTTGGTCAGCATCTGGTCTTCTTCACCGGGGCGTCCCGCGGCCCACGCCACCTCGCGCTCCATCTCGGCGTTATCTCCCGCCAGGAAGGCCAGCGCGTAAAGATCGCCGCGAATCAGGAGTCCATCAAAGCCCTTCTGCTGGGCCTCCGCCAGCGTGTCACGGGCATTCTTGATCCGGCCCAGCGACGTATACCAGCTTGCCAGATTCCCGTAGCTAATGATGCTGGGTGCAATGCGCTGCGTTGCTTCGGCCTCCGTGATGGCCTTGTCGAATTGTCCCAACATCCAGTAATCCACGGCCAGATTGCCAGGGGGCACGGCGTCTCGTGGGTAGCTTTTCGCCCACAGTTCGTACGCTTCCGTGCCCTTCTCCAGTTCCCCCATTACGTCATTAAAGTAGTAAGCCGTGATGCGGTAGCGTTCGCGCTCACTGACCCGGTCGCGAAGGTCGTAGGCCTTCTTGCCGTTCTCCGCGGCCAGGGTCGCCTGCCCCAGATTTCCGTACTCGATGGCCAGTCCCTCGTACGCAATCGCGAAGTTCGGGTCGAGTTCGATGGCCCGCTTCATGAAAGGAATCGCTTCGGCATCGCCCTTGGTGCGGCTGGTCGTAATGGCCATGCTGTAAGCCTTTAGGGCCTCAAGGGACGGAGTCGTCGCCTCCACCGGCACATCGAATTTCTGCACCGACGCGAGCGACTCGCCGAGGCGGGAACGCAGGGCAGTCGCGGCAATGTCGAGTGCCTTGAGCACTCCTTCCTTGCCGGGGGCTTCCGCCCGCTCCTTAGCCAGATCATCGCCGGTACCGCAGGCGACGGCATCCAGGCCGACGATGTACTGACTGCCGAGATTCGAGATCGAGCCGCCGATGACGGCCTTGCTGCCGGTACGCAGGCAGAGCTCCTTGGCCACGTCGGCAGTGACATGTTCGGTAGGCGACCGGCCCATCAGCTTCAGCGTCTCGCCCACTTTGCGGTCCGAGAGAATGTTGAGAAAAGGTGACTGTTCCAGATCGACGGCCAGGGCCTGCTTGAGCGTGTCCTCGAAGACGGAGTCGGAGGTGGAGTTGGTGAAGTCGGCGAGGACGACCGTGTCTTTTTCGGTAAGCGCGGGCGCGGTCGAGCGCCAACGCAGATAGAGTCCTGCGGCCACCAGCGCGACGGGGAGCAGGATCTTGATGCGCGAACTGGACGGCGCCGCCGGAGGAAGCGTGACAGACGAGGTTGAAGGATGAACCGGAGCCACGCTGCCCTCGGAAGAGACCGAAGCTGCCGGAGATGAGGCAGATGAAGAGGCCGATGGTGAAGAAGGTGTGGCGGCGGCCGGCGCGGGAGTGAACCCGCTTTCGGCGAACGGCATGGCACTGGCTGCGGATACGCGGCCCGAGTCGGTATCGCGCTCGAGGCGCTGCAACTCGGCCCGCATCTCAGAGGCGTGCTGGTAGCGCAGTTCCCGGTCCTTCTCGAGCGCACGATTGATAATGCGTTCCAGTTCCAGAGGTACATCCGGATTCAGCCGCACGGCAGGCACCGGAGCGCGGTTTAGGATGGCATCGAAGATGGTCGCGGAACTTTCGCCCCGGAAAGGCAACTGGCCCGTGGCCATTTCGTAGAGGACCGCTCCAAAGGAGAACAGATCGGTGCGCGCGTCCAACTCCTTGGCGCGAGCCTGCTCCGGCGACATGTAGGCGACGGTGCCGAGGGTCGAACCGGGGCTGGTCAAGTGCTGCGCGTCGACGGTGCCGGTGACCGTGTTGGCCGATGCGATTTTGCTCGATGCATCGCGAGCCGGTCCCATCTTCGCCAATCCAAAGTCGAGAATCTTGGCGTGGCCGCGTTTAGTGACGAAAATGTTGGCTGGCTTGATGTCGCGGTGGATGATGCCTTCGGCGTGCGCGGCGTCGAGCGCGTCGGCGATCTCGATGGCCAGGGCTAGCAGAGTGTCGGTGTCCAGCGGCCGGCCTGCAGTGCGGTGCTTCAGCGTCATGCCATCGAGAAACTCCATGGCGATGAACGCCTGCCCGTGCTGATCGTCAATTTCGTAAATCGTGCAGATGTTGGGATGATTCAGCGCGGAAGCAGCCTTGGCTTCGCGCTCGAAACGGCTCAGGGTTTGCGGGTCTTTGGCGACGTCGTCGGGCAGAAACTTGAGGGCAACGAAGCGGCCTAGCTTCACATCCTCCGCCTTGTACACCACACCCATGCCGCCGCCGCCAAGCTTCTCGACAACGCGGTAATGGGAGATATTCTGGCCGATCATTCGAGAGACGTTGGCTTTCGCGCTGCTACATCTTACGGATGCGTCATCCTTTAGTCAAAGAACAACGACTCTGGGTAGTGGGCTGTTTTGAAATGGCACTCAGTTGGCCCTGCCAAGATTCAAAACAGCCCACTGCCGTATCGGAATCTGAGAACTGACATCTGCTCTTCTTGCGTTATAATCTCGCCCACCTATGAACCTGACTCCCGGCACCAAACTTGGACCTTATGAAATTGTCTCCCTTCTCGGCGCGGGCGGCATGGGCGAGGTCTATCGAGCCCGGGACTCTCGTCTCAAACGCGAAGTGGCGATCAAGGTTTTGCCCCGGGAACTTTCGCTCGACGCCGATCGCATGCGGCGGTTTGAGCAGGAGGCACTTGCCACCGCTGCCCTGAACCACCCTAACATTCTGGCCGTCTTCGACATTGGTACGAGCGAGGGCTCGCCTTACGTCGTTTCCGAACTGCTTGACGGAGAGACACTGCGGGAGCGGCTGCGCAGCGGATCGATTGCCACCCGCAAAAGCTTGGACTACGCTTTGCAAATCGCGCACGGATTGGCCGCGGCCCACGAAAAAGGAATCATTCATCGCGACCTTAAGCCGGAGAACCTGTTCGTCACGAAAGATGGGCGAGTCAAGATTCTGGACTTCGGCCTCGCCAAGCTCACGCAGGCCGAGCCCGGTTCGTCGTCTCACACGTCATTGCCGACGGCGACTCACGGCACCGAGGCCGGAGTAGTGATGGGAACGGCGGGATACATGTCGCCGGAGCAGGTGCGCGGCATGTCGCTCGATCCCCGCTCCGACATTTTCAGCTTTGGCGCAATTCTCTACGAGATGCTCTCGGGCAAGCGGGCGTTTCATGGCGACACTCCCGCGGATACGATGAGCTCGATTCTGAAGGAAGATCCTCCGGAGTTCAACGAGACGAATCGCAATATTTCTCCGGCGCTGGAACGCATTGTGCAGCACTGCCTGGAGAAAAACCCGGAGTCGCGGTTCCACTCCGCGAGCGATATTGCATTTGACCTGGAACACCTTTCCGGGCTTTCCGGCAGCGCGGCTAGAGTGGCGACGGCCGGCGTTGACATTCGGAACGTTCCATCCCGTCGCAGACTTTTCATCGGAATCGCGGCTGGTCTTGCGCTGGCGTGTGGGGTGTATGGTCTCGGTTGGTGGCACGGGGGAGCTGGCGGTCATGCGCCTCTGGCTGAGTATCAGCAGATTACGTTCCGCACCGGTTCCATCGGCAATGCGCGGTTCACGCCCGACGGCAGTATTGTTTACAGCGCGTCCTGGGATGGCGGCGAGCAGCAGCTTTATATGTCGCGCACGGATGATCCGGGAGCCCGCGAACTGGGGTTGAAGAGTGCCGAATTGCTGGCGATATCCAAGGGCGGAGAAATGGCGATTCGGCTGAACACGACTTACTACGGGGGATACGCGCGCAGCGGAACGCTGGCGCGGGTTCCGCTGAGTGGAGGAACGCCACGAGAGGTGCTGGACAATGTTCAGGACGCGGACTTTTCCGCGAACGGCGACAGCATGGCGGTGGTGCGTTACGTTCCCGAGAATAACCATTGGCGTCTGGAATATCCCATCGGCAAGGTTTTACTCGACGGCATCAACTGGATCAGCCAACCGAAGATTTCGCCGGACGGCAACTGGATCGCCTTTGCCGACCACGAAAACACAGGCGGGGATGACGAGGGTTCGGTGGCGGTAATCGGAGCGGATGGTAAAGAAAAGGAAAAGAGACTTTCCTCCTGATGGACATCGGTGGAGGGAATTCTGTGGTCTCCATCGGGCGATGAGATCTGGTTTACCTCCACCGACACGGGCAGCGCCAACAACCCACGGGCCGTGACTCTCTCAGGCAAGCAGCGAACGATGGCGAATGTGCCCGGAGGCATGTGGCTGGAAGACTTGCGTAATGGAACAGTGCTGGCCGTGGCGAATCACACGCGCCTGGGGATCCGAGGGATGGCGCCGGGCGGGAAAGAAGAGCGTGAACTGGGGTGGTTTGGATGGTCGGAGTTGCGCGATATCAGCCGCGACGGCCGAAAGATCGTGTTCGACGAAGAAGGCGATGGTGGGGGACCGAATTACACGGTGTTTCTGCGCGATACAGATGGGTCGCCTCCGGCACGTATTGGCGAGGGACGCGCTATGGCGATCTCGCCCGATGCAAGATGGGTGATCACGAGAGCGGCCAAGGGCGGACCACTGAACCTGGTGCCCACGGGAGCGGGCGAAACCAAGCAACTTACGCACGATGACGTTAGCTATGAAATGGCTCGGTTTTTCCCGGATGGCAAACGACTGCTGGCTTTCGGTATTGAAGCTGGACATGGCGGGCGCGACTACCTGATTGATCTGGCCAGCGGCAATTCCAAGCCCATCACTCCCGAGGGGTTCTCCGGCTGGCAAATCTCGCCCGACGGCACGAGTATGACAGTGCGCGGACCCGATGGGAAATGGGGAATTTGGCCCCTGGAAGGGAGCGCTTCACATCCGATACCAGGGCTCGACGCGAGCTACTCCGTTATCGGCTGGACGCCGGGCGGAGAGTCGGTATATGTGATCCCTAACCGAGGGCGCGCGACTGTCGCGAAGGTCTCTCGCGTGAATATTCAGAGCGGACAAATCGAACCGTGGAGAACCTTCGGAGAAGAAACAGGCGCGGGAGGCGCGACCATTGGTGTACCTCATCTTTCCGGTGATGGCACTGCGTACGCGTATCTCTATGACCGTATCTTATCGGAGGCGTATGTGGTCAGGGGGTTGAAGTAAGACTTGGCTCTCGGCTCTCAGTCACTTTCGCTTTCACCAACCTGCCCACGTTTTTTCGAATCCCTGCGGCTTACTTCTTTTAAATCACGCCGCCCTTCATCACGAAGCTGATGTTCTGCAGAGTTCCAATATCCTGCAACGGGCCGCCCGTCACCGCGATCACACCTGCGAGATGAATTGTGCCGTGGATGTCTCTGATCGATGGGCGAATCCACTGTGAAGATTGCCCTCGACACGGTTGTTCCTCCGGATTCTTGAAAGTGTGCAATTTTGAACAGTCAAATGCATAAGAACCTTTTAATCTGCCAACTGTTTTCCGGCGATTCTTTTTGCGCCTCCTCCCAAAAAAGGAAGTGGCGTTACGAAATTTGTCGTCTTGTCGCAGTTTCGGCTTGCGGCCGCGTGTCTTGTTGTCAGAGGATTGACAAACCGTGAGCCGCAAAAATCGTCGAAGGAGGCGTGCTAATGCCAGCAAATTTCAGGGCCTCTCGGGTTCTTTTTTTCTCCGTCTTCTTTTTTCTTTTCGTCGGCGTCGTTGCTCCCGGCCACGCTAGCCAGCAAGCTTCCGCTAAGAGCGCTCAATCCGCCAGCGCCCCCGCGGCCAGTGCGCCTTCTCCCGATGCCTCCAAGTACGTGGGGGCGGAGACCTGCAAGACCTGTCACGAGGAAACTTACAACGCCTGGGAAAAAACGCCGCACTGGAAGACCATGCTTAATAAGGAGGGTGGCCCCTCGCACCAGGGTTGCGAAGGCTGCCATGGTCCCGGGGCGGACCACGTGGCCGGCGGCGGCGACGTGACGAAGATATTCAGGTTCAAGGACGCGTCGACGAAAAAGGTTGACGCCACGTGCCTGACCTGCCACGCGGGAGCGCACCCGAACTTTGACCGCTCGCCCCACGCCAAGGCGAACGTCGGCTGTACCAGCTGCCACAGCGTTCATCACAGCACGGAGGAAAAGCTGCTGAAGGCTGCGCAGCCTGCGCTTTGCTTCCAGTGCCACTCCGACACCAAGCCGGCCTTCAATATGCCGTTCCACCACAAGGTGATCGAAGGCTTGATCACGTGCAGCGATTGCCACGACGTGCACGGCACCTTCTTAGCCAACAACCTGAAGTCCACGGCCGACCAGAACATGATCTGCACCAAGTGCCACACCGAGACGCGCGGGCCGTTCGTCTATGAACACGTCGCGGTCAAGGCCGAGGGGTGTCTGGGATGCCACACTCCGCACGGTTCCCAGAACGCCCGTCTGCTCAACATGCCGTCCATCAACCCGCTCTGCAACCAGTGCCACAGCGGCGTAGCTGCCAACACGGTTCACGGAATGAGCGCGGGGTCGTCGGAAACCGTAACTTGCACGAACTGCCATACCTATATTCATGGTTCGAACATGAATGCGGCGTTCCTCAGGTAGGAGTCAGGGATGGCAACGCGCCTGGAGAATGGCGGAGGGGCGGCCGCGTTTCGATTGGGCGCAAGGATTCTAAGGTCTCGACGAGCAACTTTTTTAAGTGAGGCTTTCATATGATGATCCAAGGATGGATTTCCCGGCTGCTGAGTGAAAAGCATTCTCTGGCGGCGGCCCGATGCATGGTCGGGGGCATGGCCGCAGCCATTTTGGGCTTGACGGCGGGCACTGCCGTCGCGCAGGTTCCAATATTTGTGTCTAACCAGACCCCTCCGGACGGCTACACGCTTCATGAGTCGATCGATCTGGGCGGACATGTGGCCAATGTCGACGGCAGCGGTGCCATGTACGACACGCTGGTCAACCAGCAGTCCGGTCCGCGCATACTGGGCGAGACCTATGAGCTGCGCGCGCTGCCAGGCACGAAGCACACCCTCGTCGATCACTTGAAAGCCTTTGCCAGCGGGTTCGGCGGCGATCCGAACAACGTTGCCAAGGTGGACTTTTCCAAGGGCAAGCTCTACGAGTTCTCCGGCTTGTTCCGCCGTGACCGCCAGTACTTCGACTACAACCTGCTGGGCAATCCGAACCTTCCGCCCGGCCAGTCGATTCCATTCGTTCCCCCTGCGACGGGTTCCTACGCGTGGCCGCAGGTGACGCAGTCGCCGTTTATGTACAACACGGTGCGCCGCATGACGGACACCAACCTTACACTGCTTCCGCTGTCGAAGGTGACCTTCCGCGTCGGCTACTCGCAGAACATCTTCCAGGGACCGAGCCTGTCGCCCAGCGGTTATCAGGTTGCCGGCTCCTACGACCTGCTGCTCCAGGAGTATCAGCGCAACAGCACCGATGACTGGACCGGATCGGTCGAGTGGAAGCCCGTATCGCGGACCCGGTTGACCTATGAAGAGCAGATCACTCACTACAAGGGCGATTCCTATTTCAGCGGGGCGCCCCAGTATTTCAACCTGCAGGAAGCGGACGGACTTAGGGTCGCGGTGCTCCAGAACTACGACAATCCGATCAACAAGCCGGTCGGCATCACCTGCGCCCCCGGCGCTGGAATTTCCCCGGCGCAGACTCCGAACGGTCTACCCATCGTCGATCCGACGTGTAATGTGATTACCAGCTATTCGCGTTCCCAGCCAACCCGCGAAATCTTCCCGACCGAAATCTTCCGGTTACAAAGCTCCAGCATCAAGAACGTTACGATGAACGGCGACGTTCGCTACACCTATGCGAACACGAGCCTGCCGAACTACTACGACGACTTCCAGGGTCTGGCGGGAACGAGCCGCGAACTCACGTATGCCGGCAACGCCAGCGCCAAGCGGGAAGCGATCGCCGCCGACTACGGCGTCACTTGGCAGGTGCTGAAAAAACTCAGCATCTCCGAGCAGATCGACTACTCGAATGTGCACCAGCCGGGAGTTGCCAACATTACGAGTCTAACCACCGTGACTTCGACTTCCGTGCCCCCGACCATCAATAGCGCGACGTCAACCACAGTGATCAACACTCCGATCAACCCGGTCACGGGCAAGCCATATTCTACGTTTGAAGGCAGTCCGACCGTGGCTACGCCGCTGTTTGATTTCTTCGGCCAGAAGTTCATCACGAACAACCTCACAGTGGCGTACGACCTTACGGATCGCACCATGTTCACGCTCACCTGGCACCACCAGCAGCACGACATCGGCGAAGGTGCCGCGAACACCACGGGATACCTGTCCGGCATCTCCAACTTCACCATCCACGAGAACGGCGGTACCTTCGGCGTCGCTTTGCAGCCGGCGAACAACTGGCACATCAACGGTTCGGTCGAGGTTCTGTACGCCGACAATGTCCTCACCCCGGTCGCACCCCGCGAGCTTCAGCATTACAGAATTCACACTACTTACCGGCCGAAGACCTGGGCGACGTTCTCCGGCGCGTACAATGACCTCGAGCGCCACAACAATACGAACAATACAGGCACACCGTCCGTCGATGGCCCGCTCCAGCACGTCGATCATAGCCGCATATTGAGTTTGAACACCGACTTGATGCCGAACCAGCACTACGGGTTCGACATCGGCTATGCCTACAGCGACGTGTACACGGCCACCAACATCTGCTTCCTCGGCACGGCCTCAAGCCCCACCATACCGGGCGCCGGGACGCCCACCGGCGTGGCTTGCCCGTCTCCGCTTCCCCGCGGGGGAACTGGTCCTTATACTTTTGGTCCGGCTAAGGACTTCATGAAAGCTCCAACGCAGTACGCGTCCGTGGCCCTGGCCCTTTCGCCGGTCGACAAGTTCCACGCCAACATCGGCTACCGGATAAGCTCGGCCAACGGCAGCCGCTTTTTTAACGATCCGCGCGATGTGAACGGATCGCTGGTCTCTAACTACCAGACGCCTTTTGTGAATCTCTCCTATGCGATGCGAAAGAATCTGATCTGGAAGGGCGAGTATGACTACTTCGGCTACGGCGAGGGTGGTCCTTCGGGAGCACAGTTTTGCAATCCCTCCAGCACGCTTCCGACGCCGACTATGCCGGCTCCGGTCGTGCCCTGCAGCACTCTGCCAAATACTGCGATGAGCGGTCCAGCCTACGGGTTCACCGCTCCGCGGAACTTCCATGCAAACAACGTAACCGCTGGAGTGCATTACGAGTTCTAAAAACATCGTTAGCGTTCAGCTTTTCGTGTGGAGTACGCAGTTGCTGGCTTCCACAAGAACAACCTGAAGGCTAACAGCCTTTTTCGGTACAGGCCAAAGCCCCCGTATTCTGCAGAATAGAGACCACCTGCTTTCGTCGTTACCCTCATGCCGAAGTCCAAGGTGTACTACGATCTTGGCTATACCTATACCGACATCTCCACCCAAGCGCAGATTTGCTATTACTCAGGCACCGCCACGCAAACTTCTTTTTGCCAAACCGGGTTGGGATACAGTTCGACTGCGGTCCCGGCGTGGGGTTTTACTCCAGCAAGCAGCATTACGCCTATGGCGACATCACGTGGAAGCCTGCGCCGCGAGTCACCGCCGGCATCGGATATGCGGGGACCTTCGTTGGGGGAAATACACTCGCCATCGATCCGCTTCAGGTGCCGGGAACGCTTGCTTTCAATTATCAGAAGCCGTATGGGAGGGCGACTTTCGACTTGGGCAAAGGTTTCACTTACCGCATGACCTGGAACTACTACGGCTACAACGGCAAGGGGCAGGCGTCCAACGCAATAGTAGGGCTGGCGCCGATTTCCACACCGGATTTCAACGGCAGCACAGCTGAATTCGCGCTCCGCTACGCCTTCTGAAGCGGCCGTGGAGAAATAGTCGGTGAGATGCATTTCGGCTGGTCTTCCCCGCTGAGCACCCGGAACGCCCCCTCCGCGAGGGACTGCAGTTCATCTTCGCCAGGGTAAACTTTGATTGGCGCAATCCACTCCAGATATTCGCTCAGTCGCGACACGATTCTTTTGGAGTGTGCCATTCCGCCAGTGAGCAACACGGCATCCACCTTCCCGCGCAAAACGGCGGCCATCGCTCCTGCTTCTTTCGCGATCTGATAAACCATAGCCTCACAAACTGCGGCCGCCTTCTCGTCGCCCTCGTCGATGCGGCGTTCCACCTCGATCCAATCTTTTGTACCGAGGTACGACGAGACGCCGCCGGCCCCAAATACCAATCGGTCGAGCTGTTTCTGCGTATAGACGCCGCTGTAACAGAGCTCGATCAACCGTTGTACCGGAAGCGACCCAGAGCGGTCGATGCCGAAGGGGCCGTCTTCGCCCGTATTGTTGTCGATCATTTGGCCGCCCTGGTGCGCCGAAACTGAAGTCCCGCTGCCCATGTGGACTACGATCAATCGCATCTCTTTGTACTCGCGATGTTGTTCCCGCGCAAAACGTCTGGCCACAGCCTTGGTGTTCAGCGCATGACACAGACACGACCGCTGCATGAGGGCCGATCCGGACATTCGCGCGCAGTCCTGCCATTCGTCCACGCTGACCGGGTCGACAACGTAGGCGTTCACCCCAGCCTCTTTGGCAAACAAATGCGCCAGCACAGCACCGAGGTTCGACGCGTGTTCTCCCCGGCGCGACAGCCGAAGCTCTTCGAGCATCACGTCATCCACAAGGTAGGTCCCGCTGGCAACCGGCGGCAGCAATCCACCTCGCCCCACAATCGCATCGAACCCGGCCGCGCCATATCCCGTTTTTTGCAATTCGCTCTTGATCTGCCCGGCGCGATAGTCCAACTGATCGAGCACCGGACGCCCGCGAAACTGCGCCAGATCTTCATCCGCATGATGGACGGTGCGCACGAGCTCGGGGCCATCCTCCGTGTAAACCCCAAACTTTGTGGATGTTGAACCGGGATTGATCGCGAGAACACGGCCGCTACCGTGTGGCATAGATCACCCCGAGCGCGATGGCATTGACTTTGTCGTCCGCACTCTCGACACGCGACGGAATCAGAATCGGCACCTTCGCTCCCACCACTACGTGCGCACATTGCGATCCGCCGAGATACTTCACGGCCTTCCCCAGCAAATTTCCGGCCTCAATGTTGGGCACGACCATGCAGTCCGCATATCCAGCGGCCGCATGCTTGATTCCCTTGGCTTCTGCAGCCGATCTTAAGAGTGCGCAATCGAGCGCCACCGGGCCGAATACCTCCACATTTCCGAATTCGCCAGCCGCGCACATCGCGACCAGCGCCTGGGCATCGACGGTCGACGGCAACGAGTTCGAAACCACTTCGGTTGCGCTCATGATGGCCATCTTCGGACGCTCCAGCCCAAGGCTGCGCATAACTTCAATCGCGTTCTCGAGGATTTGTTTTTTCTTTTCAAGATCCGGTAAGACATTCAAGCCGCCGTCGGTAATGCCAACCAGCCTGCGCCGCCCCGACAAAACGTCCTCATAAAGAAGCACGTCGCTCAGCAGACGCCCGGTGCGCAGGCCAGTTTCCTTGTGCAGAACGGCGCTCAACAACTCATCGGTGCGAAGATGCCCTTTGAGCAAGACATCCACGTTTCCACCGCGGGCCATCTCGACCGCGGTCCCAGCGGAATCCTCGGCGGCTACGAATTTCGCCTCGGCGAGTAATGCGTTCAGCTTCAGCTGTTCTGCTTTGTCCCGTATATTGCGCTCGTTGCCGATCAGCACGGGACGCGCAATGCCGAGTTGCAAGGCCTCTTCGGCGGCGGTCAAGGCAACCTCGTCATCGGCGACCACCACCGCCACGCGCTTCGGTCCAAGCGTTCGCGCACGCTGACGGAGTTCGATGAAGCTGCTGATTAGCTTTGATGTTGATTGCGACTCCATCCGGGACTCCAAATCCGATGAACTTACTGACCCAGCCCTCGCATAGTTCATGTTGCCCACACTCCTCGCCGCGATTTTCGCGGACCTGTTTTTTCCCTATCCAAGTTTCCTGCTGGCGATGCGTAGTGGCCGAGTTCGCTAACCGCATCGCCTCAGCCGCTAAAACAGCCTGCTGAAAAAACTCTCGACGCGCACTGCAGACCACCGTCAGTTCACGGCGCTAAATCAATAGCGGCTTTACAGTTTGCTGAAAAACTCGTGTTTCGTATCAGGGTATCGCTTTAGCGATACCGCAAGTCGTTTGAAATCAGATGCCCCTTTAGGGGCCGAGCAGGGCAAATCGAGTTTTTCAGCAAACCGTTTAGCCACTGAGGGAGTGACGCGGCGTGTAACCGAGCTTCTCAGCAGACTGTGAAGCCGCGCCCTTTTAAAGCGAACTCAAACTGAGCCACTACCTGGCAATGGAACGGGTTGCCACGAGAGCCGTAAACAGGATATGCTCTCGCGTCCCGAGGGCCCATGCAATGATCGCACGCACATTCCGTTGTTCAGGGTTTTTCAGCTTGCTCCTTTTCGTCATTTCCCTCTTCGAAGGCGCGTGGTTGTTGGCGCAAACCGTCGATCCCGATCTTTATTCTGGTATGCAGTGGAGGATGATCGGGCCATACCGCGGCGGCAAGGTGAATGCGGTTGCCGGCGTTCCGGGAGATCCAGCAGTTTACTATTTTGGTGCGAATGGCGGCGGCGTATGGAAGACAACGGATGGAGGCACCGTCTGGAAACCTATCTTCGACAGCCAGTCCGTGGCTTCGATCGGCGCATTGGCGCTAGCTCCCTCGAACCCGAACATTATTTATGTGGGTAGCGGAGAAAACAATGTCTACTCCGATATCACTTACGGCAATGGTGTCTACAAGTCCGCCGACGCCGGCGAAACCTGGAAACATCTTGGGCTCGAAGACACTCGTCACATCGCGCGCATCCTGGTAGATCCCCGCAATCCTGATGTGGTTCTGCTGGCGGCGATGGGCCACAGCTATGGGCCGAGTACCGAGCGTGGAGTTTTCCGGTCGACCGATGGTGGCCGCACATGGAAGAGGGTTCTATATAAAGATGATGTCACCGGAGCCGTCGATCTCTGCTTTGCTCCCGGCGACTCGCGAATCGTCTACGCGGCGTTATGGCATGCCATCCGCAAGCCGGGACAGATCGAAACGTCGTTCGGCTCAGGCAGCGGCATCTACAAGTCGACCGATGAGGGCGTCACCTGGAAGCCAATCGCTGGCACCGGCCTGCCCCCCAAGGATTGGGGGCGCATCGGAGTCGCAGTCGCTCCCGGGACTCATGGCGAGCGGGTTTATGCGCTCATCGAGGCGAAGGATAAGGACAACGGACTGTATCGCTCCGACGACGGCGGAGCCAACTGGCAGCGCGCTACCACGGATGATCGCATCCTCGGCTTCTGGTATATGAGCGAGATCTTCGTCGATCCAGGGAATGCGGATGTGGTCTATGTTCCCCGGCAGTCGCTCTACCGCTCGACCGATGGCGGGAAGACCTTCACCATCATCAAGGGCGCGCCCGGCGGCGACGATTACCATACTGTCTGGATCGATCCGACGAACTCGCGGCGCATCATGCTGGGAGTGGACCAGGGCGCGACTATCAGCCTGAATGGCGGAGCATCCTGGAGCACCTGGTATAACCAGCCAACCGGCCAGTTCTATCGCGTGGCCACCGACCACAGGTTTCCCTATTGGGTCTATGGATCGCAGCAAGACAGCGGGACTGCGGCCACTTCGAGTCGCGGCAATGATGGACAAATCACGGAGCGCGACTGGTTTCCCGTAGGCCCGGGAGAAAGCGGCTACACCATCCCCGACCCCCTCGATCCCGACGTGGTTTATAACGCTGGCCCGGTGGGCAGCGTGGTGAGGTTGTCGAAAAAGACGGGGCAGGTGCGCGACATTTCTCCGGGGCCAATCCCGTTCGGCACAAAATACCGCTTCAATTGGAATATTCCGATGGCCTTCTCGCCCCAGGATCCGCACGTTCTTTTTCTGGGGACGCAATTTGTGCTGAAGACCGTGAATGGCGGCACAAGTTGGGAAGCCATCAGCCCCGATCTGACGCGGACCCCTGCGGACGAAAAAAATCCAAAGAAACCGCTCGGCTCATTGATGACGATTGCGCCATCGTCCGTAGCAGAAGGCGTGATCTGGGCCGGCAGCGATGACGGCGCAGTCCAGTTGACGCGCGACGGCGGCGCGACTTGGCAGAATGTTACGCCGCCGGTAGTTTCAGAGTGGAGCGCCGTGCCGCTCATCGAAGTGTCGCACTTCGACGCCGGTACTGCTTATGTCGCCGTAAACCGGAATTCCCTGGATGACCTGCGTCCACACATTTTTCAGACTCACGACTTCGGTCACACTTGGCAGGAGACTGTGAGCGGGATCGGCGCCACCGATTTTGTTCGTGTTGTGCGCGAAGATCCGGTGCGCAAGAATCTGCTCTATGCAGGCACCGAACAGGGTGCGTACGTTTCTTTCAACGGCGGTGGGCATTGGCAGTCTCTGCGTCTGAATATGCCGATGGCGGCCGTGCATGATCTTGCAATTGAACAGGACGATCTGATCGCAGCCACCTATGGGCGCTCATTCTGGATTCTCGACGACCTTTCGCCGCTCCGTCAGATTGATGCGCAATCGCCTCCAGCCAAGGCCGTTCTGTTTGCGCCACGCCCGGCTATACGAATACGCCGCGACGAAAATCAGGACACACCGCTGCCGCCAGAAATTCCCGCGGGAAAAAATCCGCCCGATGGCGCGATTCTTGATTACTTTTTGCCCGCAGCAACCGCTTCGGATATTCAGCTCGAAATTTACGATGCGGAAGGAAAACTGATTCGCGCATTTTCCAGCGCGCCTTTGCCTGCGGTTCATGAGCAGCCGTTGCAGATCGCCGAATACTGGATTGCGCATCCTCAGCCGCTTGCGAAAGCGCCGGGCATGCATCGCTTTGTTTGGGATCTGCGCTACGCCGATCCTCAGGCGGTGCATGTGCAGACTCCTTATAACTATCCCATGGGTGCAATTGTTGGCGAGACGCCGCTCCCGCCGCAAGGGCCGCTGGTTTTGCCGGGAACCTACGAAGTCCGATTCACCGTAGACGGCCAGACTTTCCGGCAGCCGCTCGAAGTGAAAATGGACCCGCAAGTGAATTACGCGCGATACGAATTGGAGAGTTCACTAAACCTGCAACTGAAGATTTCGGCTACGTTGGGGCGCAACTTTGCCGCTTATCAACAGGTGAAGGATTTGCGTTCGCGGCTGACAGAGTTTGCCAAGCGGCCGGCGGCCGATCCCACAGCAACTGCGGCCACGCAACTCGACTCCAAGGCGGAAGCGCTCGAAGGCAAGTCCGTCTACATTCTCGATACTCCTAAGGGAGGCAGCTTCATTACGGTGAACGATAGCCTGGTATCGCTGATCGGCCTGGTGGATGGCGCTGACTTTGCGCCTTCGGCCGAATCCTTTGCGGCCTTGCAGCGAGTCTGCGCCGCGATGAACGGGACGCTGGAAGAATGGCAAAAGCTTAAAGACAATGAACTCGCTGCTTTCCGCAAGCTTGTTGAAACGCAGAAATCCGGCGCAATTCCCGACTATCCGGCAATCACGGTCGCTGCAAACTGCGGCAGGTAGCTCGTTGCATCCAACGCGGCGGCGCGGTGCTGTACACGCGTAGAATCGGATCTGGAATCAGCGCCCCACCACATCAAACGGCCGCATCATCTCGTTGTCTTCGTGCTCCAGGATGTGGCAATGCCACACATACCGTCCGGTAAATCCTTCGAATCGGATGATGATCCGCGTCACCATTGCGGGGTCGACGCGCACTGTATCCTTCCAGCCGGCTTCGGCTGGCTCCGGAGGCATCGCCGCGCCCCTGTACTTGAGCTCGCCTTTCATCCAGTACGTGGCGATGTCGAAGGCCCTGCGATCGAGAATCTGGAACTTGACCAGATGCAAATGAATGGGATGAGCGTCGTCCGTCGTGTTGATGAGATTCCAAATTTCGACGGAATCGAGAACCGGATTCTCCGTCACCGGCATGTCCCAATGCACATTATTCAACAGCATCTGCACTGGCCGCTGAATGGGATCCTGCTGTTCCACCAGCGTTAACGCACGCGTTTTCACGGCTGACGATTCCGCAATTTTCGGAACGGGCCGCAGCGTTTGAGGAAGCGCGCTCGCATCCCGCATACCCTTCGCCGCCACGCGAAACTGCATGACGTTCAAATTGTCGTTCTTGAGCACGAGGTTGCTACCCGCGTTACCCGAAAAATCAACAACCAAGTCGGCGCGCTCCCCTGGTCCTATGGACAAGATCTTCAAGGGCACGGGCGCCGATAGGAGTCCTTGATCGGTGCCAATTTGGTGAAAGCTTTGCCCGCCGAACATCGCCGCGTTGGGGGTCTGTCCGTTCGACGTGTTCTCGGTCGATAAAGTCAAATGAAAGAATCTGCCATTCGCTCCGTTGAGCACGCGGAACCGATACTTGCGCGGTTCAACTTCGAGATAGGGATACAATTTGCCGTTCACTAAAATGGCGTCGCCAAAAACCTCTGGCACCCACGGCGACTTCTCATTGCCCGATATGGGGTAGTTGAGCTGCGCTTCGAGATCGAACACTCGATCGTAGAGCACAAGCGGAATTTCGTATTTCCCGCGAGGCAGATTCAGAGAATCCTCAAATTCATCGCGCACGAAAAATGCGCCGAACAGTCCGGCAAAAACATTAAGCCGGTTAATCCCGAGCGCATGATCGTGATACCACAGCATGGTTGCGTCCTGATGATTGGGATAATGGCAAATCGCCGATTTCCCCGGCACATACCAATTCTCGGGATAGCCATCGCTCTCCGGCGGAGTTTTCGCGCCATGCAGGTGAACAACCGCTCGCACCTCGGGCTTGTCCGCTTCCGCCCCGTGAATGCTGTGGTCGATCGGAAGGAAATGTGTTGCCGGAAGTTCGTTGACCCACTCCACCAGCAATCCCTGACCGCTGCGAATCTCAAAGGTCGGACCGGGCGAACTTGATCCATATCCCCAAAAACGAGTCGGTTTTAAATCGCGGTGCACTTTGCTTTCAAACTGCCGCATAGCGACGCGATAGTAGGGGAGTTGAACCGCGGGATTATCCGGGCTGGGACGACGACCGCTGGGCTGGATGATCTCCGACAGCGGCAGCGGGTCCACGAACTGCGCCAGAGAACTCGCATTCAATTGAGTGCGAAACTTGGGCGGGGCGGTGTGAGACATGGCGCGACCCATGCCCTGGCGCAGCGCCAGCGCCATCGTGATGATTCCAGTCTCCGCTAAAAATTCTCGTCGTGTAATTCCCAAACGCGCACTCTCCTCATTTAGTGTAGAGACGGGGCTTGCCCCGTCTCTTTGTATGCGATGAAGACGCGGCAGGCCGCTTCTCGACAAGAACATGGTCGCAACTCGCCAAGACAGAAACGGGCATGCGAAACCATTTTCGCATGCCCGCTCCCACCGAATCGAACGCAGCTATTGGCTTACTATTTGCAGTATTTGTTGTCTTTTTCTCCGGTAATCGGACTCAAGCACAACTTCCCGTTCGTTCTGATCTTCGTAAAGTCGAAACCCTGGGCGATGGAGTTTGCGATTCCATCGAAAGAACCGTTGCCGATGCGTTGTCCGCCCAGCCAGTTGTCTTCGATGAAGTGAATGACCGAGGTCTGGTCGGTAACCGTGTGATCGACGAAGTTTTCCTTCGCCCACGGTGAAATGATCAGCAACGGCAGTCTTGGACCATAACCGCAGCGACCCAAGGCATGTGGGTTCACGGACGCGCCCGCGTAGCCAGGCAGCGAGGTTGCCGCCGTGCCGCAAAGTCCCGGTCCGGTCAACGCATCTTGCGGACCTTGCGAAGTGTTGACGATCGGTCCGAGTTCATGGTCGTACCAGCCGTCGGAGTCGTCATACATGATGACCACGGCGGTGCTGTCCCAATTCGGTTGTTGTTCCAGGAAGTTGATCGTGCTGACCACGAAGTTCTGCTCGTCGATAGGGTCGGAGTAGCCGGGGTGGGCGTCCTGATACGCCGGAGCCTTGAGGAAGCTTACTGCCGGCTGATATCCAGCGCTGACCGCGGCGAAGAAATCCAGGATATCGTACTGGTGGTTGGCAGGACCGGGATTTCCGATTTCAGAAAGCCCAGTGGGTCGGGTGTGATTCAGATTGGCGACCGAAGGCCAATACGCAAACAGCGAGTGGTGCGGGATGTAATCCTCTTCCGTGACTCCCGTGACCAGCGAGGTCGTGCTGCGTTTACAACCGGTGGTGCCGTTCGGATTCACAATCGACAGATTGAATCCGCCCATGAAACCTCCCCAGGTTATGCCGGCGTTGTTCAACAGATCGCCAATGGTTACGCCGCCCATTTGTGCCTGATTGCGGGTCGGACTGGAGCAAATGTCGCCGACCGGATCGGGATCGTCAATGTTGGTCAACGAACCGTCGGGTCCGCCGGGTACGAAACTGCCAGTTCCGTTCAGATAGGCGACCACTCCATTGGTTTGGCCCGATACCAGGTTCATCACACCGACTGACGATGGACCGAACGTCGTTCCGTGAGAGTTATCGCTCAAAGCGAAATTCTGAGCATAGTTCCACATCGCAGTCACGGTATTTCCGTCGAAGTAACCCATGACCAGCCCGTTGGTATCCACAATTCCACCGCCTGTTGGCGGAGGCCCAGCGGCCCCTGTGTACAGCGGCCACAAGTCCATCAAGCCGGAATCCGACGCCTGTTGTTCGGGCATGTAGTCATGGTCCATGTCGTTGGTAGCGGCCTGGCTGATATCGAGCCGGAACGGATTGCTCGCGCCCGTGCCGTTGGCCGGGTTGAGATTGGGGTTAAAGGTGAGAAGAGCTGTCGACAGTCCGTTGACCGTCGGCGTGCCGGGTTTGGCCGTGAACTTATTTTCATACGCCGGATTCAACGCGTTGGGATAGGTTCCGAAGTAGTGATCGAAGGAAACGTTCTCGTTGAAAATCACCACCAGGTATTGAATCGGCGTCGCCGTGGCGTGCGCAACTACTGCGTGTTGGGTTGCCGGTTTGACGGACGAGGCGAAAGCGGGAGTGACAGTCGGTCCCACAGTGATGGCCATCGCCAGTAATGACGCCATCACCCGCCTGAAATTGGCAAAGGGGTGCTGCTCTGCAGACATGGTGCTTCTCCGTTTCCTGGGATTGCCCCGGCGACAGAACCCCACAGCCCTGTCGCGTGGCGAGAAACTTCAAGAACATTAGGCGGGAGATGTTTCCGTACTGTAACTGCAATATTAAGGAAAGATGAAAATTCAAGAAGGCATTACATCCGTGGCAAACCAGGATTTCCGCCACAGGACGACGCGGAGGACCCCGGATTCAGGTGATGGTGACTCCGCGACCGGCCACTAGTACCGTGACAAGTAGCGCCCGCCGTACAAATCATGCGGTCACAGCACTAGTCGGGAGTCCAGCCAAGAAATTCTTCGTGTCCCTTGAAAATCTCGGCCAGCAGGTCTCGGACGGGTTCGTTCGGGTTTGCCGCCTTTGGCTGAGAGACCTGCGTAGTTTTTTCGACGACAGGGGGTTCCACTTGCGGAGCGATGCTTGGGGCTGCCATAAAGAAGATGTCTCCTTTCCATCAATCGCTATCCAGCCTTCGTCAGCGGATGCTCTTCCTTCACCTTGGCGGCTGTGGGGCCTTGCGCCAATGTGGACGCTTGCGTTAATGCTGCTCGCACTCCTGTTGCATCGGGCACCGGAGCTTCGTGCGCAATTCTGCTGCGGATCAACGGCCTCAGCACAAATAGGGAGAGGATCGCAGCGATACCGCACAGAATGCCTGAAATGTAGAAGGGCACGGCAAAAGAGCCGCCGAAGTAGGCCGCCAGCGACGCCGCTCCAAATCCCGCAAACACAGAAGCCGCGCCCTTGGCCGTATACACCATGCCATAGTTGGCCGAAGCGTTCTTGGGGCCGAAAACATCGCCCGTCGTGGCGGAAAACAAGGAAAATATTTCACCCCAGAACAGGAAAACAAACGCGAACAGCACCACAAACGCGATCGGACGTCCCGCTATTTTCGTCACCAGGAAGACCAGGACGGCTTCGATGCCGAAGGTTAAGAACATCGTATACTCTCGCCCCAACCAGTCCGAAACCGTGCCCCAGATGATTCTGGAAGAAGCGTTGCAGATCGACGTCAAGGTTACGGCCAGCGGAACAATCGCGAACCCCCATACCGTGGCGTTGCTCACATTGAGGGCCTTGGCAATTTGGGAGAGATTCGCGGTCGCAATCAATCCGCCAGCGCAGGCAAAGAAAAACATGGCGTAGAGCAGATAGAACTCGGGTCGTCTAAGAGTTTGGATCCAGGTAAAGTTCACCTTCGACTGCACGACGGCCTTGTGCAGATTCTTGGCGCGCTGGTCCCATCCGGCAGGAACCCACCCCGACGGCGGATGGTGGAGTATCAAGGCCGCAGCAAGGGCAATAGTGCCTTGGCCAAGCCCCCAATAAGCCATCGCTCGAGCCCACCCCAGGTTGTGAATCGAACTGGCAATGGGCATGACGGTGAGGGCAGCGCCGCCACCGAATCCCGCGGCAGTGAGCCCAACCGCTAACCCACGCTTGTCCGGAAACCATTTCACGGCGTTGGCAACGCAGGATATGTAAATGATTCCAGCGCCGGTTCCGGCAATCACGCCGTAATAGACATACAAGGCAAGCGGCGAAGCGGCGATGGTCCCACCCAGTATCCATCCCAGCGCAATACAGATGGCGCCGAATGTCATCAGCTTCCGGATACCGAATCTATCCACAAAGTATCCGGCCACCGGCATAGGCCAGGTCTCAAACAAAATAAAAGCTGAAAACACAGCTGCTATTTTTGCGTAGGGCACTCCGGTGAAGGTCTGTTTCATGCCCGGAGTAAAGAGGGTGAACGCATACTGATAGTTGGAAATGACGATCATCGCGATGATGCCGCACACCAACTGGATCCAGCGGTTTCCAGCAACGCTGCCGTATTCTTTCCGCGCGCTGTCTTGCAGTCCTTTACCTGCTAAGGAGGTCACATTCGTGGCCATAGGGTCCTCCTGCCTGATTGTGAGAATCGGTCGTCTTTGCTCGCTGCACCCCTGCCGGAAGCGTCCGGTAAACGAAAAACCCGCCCCTTTTACGGGGCGGGCGGGTTATTCGGTTTCGAGATCTTTCTGGAGCGGGATAATTCCCGGCACCAGCCACTTGTCCCACATCTCGTCGATCTTGCTCTGGAAGTAATCGATATCTTCCTCGATAAAATGTGCGAACCTTCCCTGCTTGAGCAAGTACTCGCGAACCGGAAGACGTTTGAATCTGCCGTTCGCGATGTCCTTGCTCTTGCCGTACATCTTCAGCTTGCCGTTTTCGACCTCATACAGCGGGAAGATGCCCGTGTTCACGGCCAGTTCGCCCAGTTGGAACGAAAGCACGGGATCGAAATCCCATCCCTTCGGGCAAGGGTTAAGGCAGTGAATGAACGTAGGCCCGCCCACCGACAACGCCCTGCGCACACTGTTCATCGCCTGTAGCGGATACGACGTCGAGATGGTCGACACATACTTCACCGTGGGATGTCCCACCATCATCAACGGCGCCATATTCTTCTTCCAGCGATGATTCATGATGCGTTTCACTTTTCCCGGCGTACTGAACGAAGTATTGACGCCATACGGCGATGTCCCCGAAATCTGGATATCGGTATTGGCGTATGACTCGTTGTCATACATCAGGATCAGCAGGTTGTAATCGGGATGGCACATGGTGGCCGAAATGCCATTCAAGCCCATATCGGCGCCGCCGCCATCGCCGCAGAAAGCGATCACGTTGATGGGTTCATCCTTCATAGTGCCCTTGCGCATCTGGACGCGGAATGCGGCCGCCGCTCCCAGCGCGGCTGAGCCCGAGCTGCCCAGTTGCGTGTGCATCCACGGCACGCCCCACGGGGTTGAATAGTAAGAGGTGTTCGCCACGTACATGCAGCCCGTGCTGCCGAGAACAATGGTTCGCGGACCCGCGGCCTTCGCCATCAGTTTCATGATTTCCGCAGACTCGCAGCCCTGGCAGGTGCGGTGGCCGGACGTGTAGTACTCCTCGTGTGGAACCTTCTTCACTCCTTTGAAGGCTTCCAGGTTTTGTGTCGGTTTTTCATCTACAAAAGTGCTTGTCGTCATAATTGTTTGTCCTTTCCGGCTCTGAATAGCGCCACGCGTCGAACTGGCGTTACTCCCGCAGTCCAATCCATTGCGTCAGGGGTTGCGCCTTACCTTTAGCGGCTTGGAAAATGATGTCGGTCATCTTCTCCACGTCGGGCACGGTGATTTCGCGGCCACCCAGTCCACCGATAAATCCGATCACCGGCGGTCGGGTGCTGCTGCTCGAATACATGGCGGAGCGAACTTCCGTCGCCACCACGCCACTCAGGTCCGGCGAACCGAACGAGAAGTCGCGATCGATGACGCCGACAGCCTTGAACCGCTCCAGGCACTTGGCAATTTCCGGACCGGCAAACGGCCGGAACCAGCGCAGGCGAACGAAGCCGACTTTCTTGCCCTCTTCGCGCAGCTTGCGAACTGCGACCCTGACGGGCGTCGACAGCGTTCCCATGCCCAGCAGCACGACGTCCGCATCTTCGGTCATATATTCTTCGAAGAAGGGATTGCCGTACTTGCGTCCGAACGTTTTCTCGAAGTCGGCATAGACTTCGCGAATCACGTCAGGGGCGATCTCGGTGACCGCATAGTTCTGCCGTCGAATCTCCGTCACCCAATCTTCGTTGGCCTGTGGGGCCACCGAAATAACGTTGTCGGGATGGAGCAGCAGATTGCCGCGGTCGTAACGAGGCAGGAACTTATTAACCAGTTCCGCCGCCGGGATCTTCACCAATGCCTGCGAGTGAGTGAGAAATGCGCCGTCGCAACTGATGGCCAGGGGCACAAAGATGCGCCGGTCTTCCGCGATACGGTAGGCCATCAGCGCCGTGTCCAGTGCCTCCTGCGCGCTATCGACCCAGGTCAACATCCAGCCCAGGTCGCGGACTGCCAGCGCGTCGTTGTGTTCCACGCCAAAAGCGCCGGGATCGTCGAGCGCGCGGTTGCCCACCATGCACACCATGGGAACGCGCAGCGCCGGACTAACCGTCAGCGCTTCCATGGCATACATCCAGCCCACGCCGCTCGAACCGCAAAACACGCGCGCCCCGCATACCGACGCGTGCTTCACGATTTCAAATTGTGAATGCTCGCCTTCCGCTACGATATATTCGCAATTCATCTCGCCATCCGCTACCAACTGGCTGATGTACTGCATAACCGTGTCGTAAGGCCGGATTGGGTAAGCCGTGACTACGTCGACGTTCGCCAGTTTGCAGGCTATCGCAATGGCTTCGGCGCCGGTAATCAGGGCTTCCTGCTCTTGAATTTTCTTCTTTTCCTCAACCGGTAATGTGAGTGTCGCCATCTTAATCTCCTTGTCTTCCTATCCTGGGCTTGCCGCTGCCCCACTAGCCTTTGTTAGCCACTTCCAGGGCTTCCTTGACTTGCTCTTGATACTGACCGCGATAACGGAATCCATACGTCCGCTGCTCGATCGGCTCGGCCTTCTGGATGGTGGTCTCCAGCCATTTCAAATAAGCGTCTTTGTCTTTCCGGTAGGCTTCCCATTGGCTGTGGTTATCGTGGAACTCGGATTCGTTCACCATGGAGATGCAGTTCTTCACCGGGCAAACCTCTTCGCAAATGCCGCAACCGCAGCACGACTCGAGATTGGCGTCGTAAGTTCCTTCCGGCGTAACGTCGAAAGACGCATCGGGGCAGTTGAGTCCGCAGAGCGTGCACTTGGTGCAGGTGGAGAAGTTCACCACCGGCCGTTCTGTGCGCGTCGAGTACTTCTTGAACAGCTCGTTGCGAGCTGGCCGGAAGCCCCCGACTTCCTTGGTCACCGGGTCCGCATAGGGGCCGCCCTGCGGTTGGCCCTTGACCGAGACAGCGTCCCGCATATTCTCCCAACCCGGCAACTCGAACTTGTATAGCTCTTCGGGATTGCCCTGGCCCGCTTTGACATCGACGGTGGTGAAGCGCTCGAAAGCGTTGCGAGCGGACGTCACTTTCAACGAGTTCTTCAGCTTTTCGTTGATGAATTGCTCCACCGACTTCAGGCTGAACAATTCCGGCAGCGCCTTGGCAATGACGCCCAGGATGCGTACGTCCGTATGGTCATCCTTAAAGACCCACATGCCGGAAAAGCTGGTCACGCCTTTTACGATTCCCAGCTTGTAAGGCTGGTCCCGGCGGTGAATGTTCTGCAAGAGGGCGGGTGCGCTTTCCCGGGAAATCACGGCGAGTGTGTGCCCCGGTTTGAGCGCGCGATGCACCGGCTGCAAGCCGTACCACGCCCAGGATTCAGTGCCTTTACAGAGTGTGTCGTCGAGTACCACCGTGAGGTCGACTTGCTTCGGTTCGTATTGCGCCATTCCGGCTTCGAGGGTTTGCTCGTCGTTGGCGACGATGGCAAAACTCTTGGCTGGAATCCCGTTACGTTCCGGAGCATCTCCATAACGACCAAACGAAATACCCAGTTTGCCTTCGTTGTGCGCAGCCAGAACAATGCCGCGCGTTATGTTCTTGGCCAGGGTCTTCTGAAAGACCCCTCGGTAAATCACTTCGACCGCGAATAACTGGCCCATTGTGAAAACCTCCATTCTTTTACAGCTTCTTCAGAACTATGTTTTCGACTTCCTCTATGTGCTGGCGCATGGCAGCCTCCGCGGCTGCGGCGTCGCCACGTTTCAGAGCTAAAAGAATTCGCTGGTGACCGGCGAGCGACTTTTCTTGTCGTCCTTCGCCTTGCAGCGAGCGTTCCCGGGTTTCGCGCAACAAATCCATCAGCACGTCTACTATTTTCAAGACCACGCTGTTGTTGGACGCCAGAGCAATGCTGTAGTGAAATTCGGCGTCCTCTTCAATTCCTGGGTCGCCTTCGCGCACCTTCGCCGCCTGGCGTTTGAGAATGTTCTCCATTTCGGCGAGTTCATCGGGCGAGGCGTGCAGAGCGGCGCGCCCGGCCAAGGGTGGCTCGATGATCTTGCGGACATCGAGCAGTTCCGCAATCATCTTCCGCTTCGCGATGAGCGCGTTCGCCAGAGGATTGGCGGGATTTGCTCCCGGATCGCATACCACCGTCCCGATACCCTGGCGCGGTTCGAGCAGGCCCATTAATTCCAGGGTGCGGATCGCATCTCTTATGGAGCCGCGGCTGACTCCGAGCATTTGCACCAGCTGACGCTCGGGAGGGAGCCGGTCGCCCGGCTTCAGCTCTTGGGTAATACGCCGCTCCAGTTGCCGGGCAACTTCCTGGTAGACCTTATTTCTTGGGATCGCCTCGAACCCGTCACGCGGTGATGATTCGGTATCGATCATCGGAATTGGCAGTGGTCTGATGACTGACCATTGCCTCCCACTGTCATTTCGCTCCTCCACCCAAATTCGCGCAAGGACATCGATCACCCATCACAGGAACATAGATCACAATTCAACGTGACATGCTCAACGTCAGGCAGTTGTAGCGCCGCCGTCCCGGCGGCTGTCCGGAGGGCGTCCGCGCCCTCCGCACCGAGATCCCCCGTTCGCAGGTTGCACCGCTTGCAAGGTCGAAGTCGTTCAATTGCACGCAGAAAGGTAGTGTTTGGGAAGTCATCGCCCGCACTCAGCCGGTTTTGCTTTTTTGGCCGATGGGGGCCCCATCCTTGCGCGTTTTCTGCGCAAGGATGGGATTCCACGGCAGCGTCCGCCAAGGTTCTTGCTTTTGCTTTTGCTTTTGTTGTTGCTGTTGCTGTTGATTTTGATTTTGGGTGGTGCAGCGCTTCAGAGTGTGCGTTAGAACTCAATTCTCACACCAGCGGTGGAACCTAATCCGCAACAACCAGCCGCGAAGCGGCGTAAGAGTACAGCCCACGGCGCAAGCCGTGGGTACAAGCGGGAAATGAGCAAGCCCCGGAGGGGCGCAAGACGAGTTCTCACGCACACACTTCAGCGCTGCGGTAAGTGCATTGTGTTGAGTGCGGCTTTAAGCCGCTGGGCGAACGTCTCTTCCAGACTGACTCACTACCGCCAAAATCATTAGCTGGAATAATCCTCCCAAGTAAGAGAAAATAGTTAATTGTGTTTACCGAGAGGGCCCTGCGCAAGCCAGCCCAAACCGGCGAGGGACATACCAGCCTGGCTTTGCTGCGGCGGTGGACCGCAGCCTACGGTTAGCTCACGGGCGACACTTCCCTGCACGCTTTCATCACGACCAACAAGCGATCCGCGGTTTGTTCTACGGAGAGAATTTACTATGGCCAGCACCACGATCGAAGTTGAAACCACAGCCCCGAATCATCGGCATCCGAAGTTGGAACGCTGGGTCCAGGAAGCCGCCCAGTTGTGCAAACCCGATCGCGTGCACTGGTGCGATGGTTCGCCCGAAGAATACCGCGACATCATGCGCTTGCTGATCCTCACCGGAACCGCCATCCCCCTGGATCCCGCCAAGCGCCCCAACAGCGTCCTGGTTCGCTCCGACCCGGCCGATGTGGCCCGCGTCGAGGACCAGACCTTTATCTGCTCCCGCACCAAAGAAGACGCTGGCCCAACCAACAACTGGGAAGATCCGGCGCAGATGAAGCAGAAGCTGGCGGGTTTGTTCACGGGATCGATGGTAGGCCGCACCATGTATGTTGTTCCCTACAGCCTGGGTCCGATCGGTTCGCCAATTTCACGGATTGGAGTGGAGATCACCGACTCCGCCTACGTTGTCGCCAGCATGCACATAATGTCCAGAGTGGGAAGCCGCGTTCTGGAGAGTCTCGGCAAGGATGGCGACGGCGATTTTGTGCGTGGACTGCACTCGGTCGGATTTCCGCTCGCCCCCAATCAGCCGGACCGAACGTGGCGCTGCAACGCGGAGAACAAGTACATCTGCCACTTTCCGGAAACCCGCGAGGTTTGGTCGTATGGCTCTGGCTACGGGGGCAATGCCTTGCTCGCGAAGAAGTGCCACGCCCTTCGCATCGCGTCGGTGCAGGCCCGCGACGAAGGCTGGATGGCCGAGCACATGCTGATTCTGAAAGTAATCAGCCCGTCGGGTCAGGTGAAATATATGACCGGCGCTTTTCCTTCAGCTTGCGGCAAGACCAATCTGTCGATGCTGATCCCGACGATTCCCGGTTGGAAGGTGGAGTCGATTGGCGATGACATCGCGTGGATGAAATTCGGCGCCGATGGCCGCCTCTACGCCATCAATCCGGAGTACGGTTTCTTTGGTGTGGCGCCCGGCACCAGCATGAAGACGAACGCCAACGCCATGCTCAGCGTAACCCGAAACTCCATTTTCACCAATTGCGCCATGACCCTCGACGGCGACGTGTGGTGGGAGGGAATGACGGAGCAGAAACCAGCCAAGTTAATCGACTGGCTGCGCCGGCCGTGGACTCCAGATTCAGGATGGAAAGCGGCGCACCCGAATGCTCGGTTTACCGCTGCCTTGAGTCAGTGCCCTGTAATCGCTCCCGAGTGGGAAGATCCGCAGGGCGTGCCGATCGATGCCATCCTGTTCGGTGGCCGGCGCGCGGGAATTGTGCCGCTCGTCACCGAAGCCTTCAACTGGCAGCATGGCACGTTCCTGGGCGCAACCGTCAGCAGCGAAACAACGGCCGCGATCACTGGCAAGGTCGGGCAGCTGCGCCGCGATCCCATGGCCATGCTCGCGTTCTGCGGCTATCACATGGGCGACTATTTCGCGCACTGGCTCAAGATGGGAGCTCTCGCCGCCGCATCGAGGCTGCCAAAGATTTTCTACGTCAACTGGTTTCGCCAGGATGAAAAAGGCAAATTCTTGTGGCCGGGTTATGGCGAAAACAGCCGTGTGTTGAAATGGATTTTTGAGCGCTGCGACGGTAAGGTGCATGCCAAAGATACTCCCATCGGACGTATGCCCGATGTATCCGATCTCGACACCACGGGGCTCAACATCAAGGCCGCTCATGTGGACGACCTGCTCGCTGTCGATGTCAAAGGCTGGCTGGCGGAAGTGCCGCTGATCAAGGAGCATTTCGCGAGTTTCGGCAGCCATCTTCCCGAAGGATTGAACGTAGAGGTAAATGCGCTAGAAAAGCGTTTGCAAGCAGCCAAGCTGTAACGAACCTCCTATTAGTCCGGACAACGTGGGTGCCCCTTGCGTGTTCTTTGCCCAGACCCCGCCGTGGGAGCGAAGCCGGCGGTAAGCTGAACCGATTGCCGAAAAACTCCCGCTTCGTATCCTCCCGCTTCGTACCAGGGCATCGCTCCAGCGATGCCATAAGTCATTTAAATTGAGATGCCCCTTTAGGTGTGTGCGGAAGAACCCAATTCTCACACTTGCGGTGGAACAGAATCCGCAAGCATCAGCCGCAAAGCGGCGTAAGAATGCAGCCCACGGCGCAAGCCCGGAAAGGAAATGAAGCTGCCTCCACCCGCCAATGCGTTCAGCGCACCCGCGATACCGCCCGCGACGAGCAAGAAGATAGCCTGACCGAAGTGTAATCCCATATCTGCTGAACAACGGCGTTCAAGGAAGCAACTCGCCCTGAACAGCGGCGCAAAAGACGCGCGCCGATTTCAGCAGGGATTAAGGCGGGAACATCCCGAGCGACAAAGCTTATGAGCTTGAAGCTGCCCTCAAGCGTTCCCGGCAGGCTGATGGACATGGCCGTCGGTCGCGAAGTTGGTTATGCCAGCCCACAGCCTGTGACCACCATCACAGCCTGCGATTGCCTACAGGTTCAGACTACGTGTGGTCGCCCTGCCCGCCGCGATGCCCCTTACGAACTGCGCGCGGACGCCTCCGACCAAATGGACTATCCAGGAGAAACCCATGGCATTCACCAAACAGCAAGCGCTTGACTACCACTCTGGGGCGCGCCCGGGAAAGATTGAGGTCACGCCAACCAAACCGTGCCGGACGCAACGCGATCTGAGCCTGGCCTACACGCCGGGCGTCGCGGTGCCATGTCTGGCGATTGAGAAGAATCCACATGACGCCTTTAAGTACACCGGTCGCGGCAATCTGGTCGCCGTGGTCACCAACGGAACTGCCGTTCTCGGACTGGGCGACATCGGGCCCCTCGCCGGCAAGCCGGTCATGGAGGGCAAGGCCGTCCTCTTCAAACGTTTCGCCGACGTGGATGTTTTTGATATCGAGGTCGGCAGTCACGATCCCGACGACGTCATCAAGGTATGCCAACTTCTGGAGCCCACCTTCGGCGGGATCAACCTCGAAGACATCAAGGCTCCCGAGTGCTTCTACATCGAAGAGACCCTGAAGAAGACGATGAAGATTCCGGTCTTCCACGACGACCAGCATGGCACCGCCATCATTTCAGGGGCGGCGTTATTGAATGCTCTGGAAATCGTGGGCAAGGATATCGGCAAACTAACCCTCGTCGTCAACGGCGCCGGTGCTTCGGCCATAGCCACAGCCGAGCATTACATTCGGCTGGGCATGAAGCGGGAAAACATTATTCTGTGCGATACCACCGGAGTGGTATACAAGGGCCGCACGAAGGGCATGAATCCTTACAAGGAGCGCTTCGCGCTAGACACCAAACTGCGTACCTTGGCGGAGGCTATGGTAGGCGCCGATATGTTCCTCGGGCTCTCCGTGGGCGGAGTGGTCACCCAGGATATGGTGCGCTCAATGGCCCCTCGTCCGATTGTCATCGCCATGGCGAATCCCGATCCGGAAATTACTTACGAAGACGCCAAAGCCTGTCGCTCCGACGTCATCATGTGCACCGGCCGCTCGGATTATCCCAACATGGTGAATAACGTTCTGGGCTTCCCCTTCATCTTCCGTGGGGCCCTCGATGTGCACGCGACGGCCATCAACGATGAGATGAAACTGGCCGCGACGCGCGCTTTGGCTGCACTTGCTAAGGAGGACGTACCCGACTCGGTCTGCCGCGCCTATGGAGTGGAGCGGATGAAGTTCGGTCCTGATTATCTGATTCCCAAGCCCTTCGACCCCCGTGTGCTGATCTGGGAGGCATCTGCCGTGGCGGAAGCGGCCATGCGCACCGGCGTAGCCCAGGAACCGATCGACCTCAAAGAGTACCGCGAGCAACTCGAGCGCCGTCTGGGAAAGGCCCACGAGATCTCGCGGATCATGATTCGCAAAGCTCAGGCCAAACCTAAATCAGTGGTCTTTCCGGAAGGAGAAAATGAGAAGATCCTGCGCGCTTGCCACAGCCTGATGGAAGAGAAAATCGCCGTCCCCATCCTGCTGGGCAAAGCCGCAGTGATCCAGGCAAAGTCACTCGACCTGGGGTTGGATTTGAAGGACGCGCGCGTCGTGGATCCGGAAGATTCTCCGTTGCGCGAAGCCTATATTGAAGAACTCTTTCGTCTGCGGCAGCGCCGGGGTGTAACGCCCAGCGAAGCCCGCACGTTGATCAATGACCGCAATATTTTTGCTTCCATGATGGTGCGCAAGGGAGATGCGGATGCGCTGGTCTCTGGCGTAGCGCAGAACTACCCCGATGCCATCCGCCCCGCGCTGCAGATCATCCGTATGCGCGAAGGACTGCACACGGTGGCGGGTTGCTACGCCATGATCACACGCAAGGGAGACATTTACTTCCTGGCGGACACCACGGTGAACATCGAACCCACGGCGGAAGAACTGGCGGAAATTGCCCTGTGCGCAGCCGAGACGGCGCGGCGCTTCGACGTTGTGCCGCGCATCGCGATGCTCTCGTTCTCGAGCTTTGGGAGCACCAAACATCCGCTTTGCGAGAAAGTTCGTAAAGCGGTAGAGCTGCTACACAAGGCAGACCCGACCCTGATTGTCGATGGCGAGGTAATGGCCGACGTTGCCCTGTCTCCGGAAATGCTGGAGGAAGTGTATCCCTTCAGTGTGCTTCAGGGTGGCGCCAACGTGCTGATTTGCCCCGATCTCAATTCCGCCAACATCGCTTACAAGCTGCTGGCTAAGATCGGTGGCGCCGAAATGGTTGGACCCATTCTGATGGGGATGAGCAAACCAGTGCATCTGCTGGCGCGAGGCGCGGAGGTGGAGGAGATCGTCAACATGGCCGCGATCGCGGTGATCGATGCGCAGGAACTGGATCTCTCGATGCCTCTGCGGGATGCCCCCAAACCGGTGGCCGTGGCCGACTGAGCGAGCAGAATTGAAGATGGTTGAATTGACATGCGAGCACAACCATCTTGTGACTGCAACAACATTAGGATATTGCAAATTGCGGACCGGCAGTTCCACGCTGCCGGTCCCTTTCTTCTTGCCGCGACAAACTGATAGACCAAGCCGCAATCCACAGGTTTCCCCCAAATGTGCCTAGAAAAGGTCACAAAACTCTACAGTGCAAGCTGCCTCAGAGCGGTATGATGCCAATCAGACAGCACCGAGTTTCTGCACATATTTGCACGATGCTATGAGGGGTTCCAGTCCTCGCTTTTTAATTCTGGTTCTTAAGACGACGGGCAGGCTGCGCCTGAAGTTCGTCTGCCGCTGCCTGTTCTTATTGCAGGTTGTCGTGTTGCACTCGCATCTTTTGCGCGGGCAAGCTGCCACGCCGGCAGGTGATGTGCGCGTCATTCACGGCGTCGTGAAGTCCGGGAATATGCCGATTCCCGGCGCTGGAATTTCAGCAACGAATACGGCCACCAATGAGCAAGTCTATTCCTCGACGGATGTGGATGGCAGTTACTCGTTGCGGGTTCCTGTTGATGGGCACTATACGGTGCGGGTGCAGATGGCGGCGTTTGCCGTGGGCGCGCAAGAAGTCGTGTTGGACGCCACCCATCCGGACATGCTGGCGAATTTTGAGTTGGTGCTGTTGTCGCGTGCGCACGAGGCAGGCGGAAACAACAATAATAACCGCGGGCCGCAGCGGCGGGCGAATGCCGGCGGCCGCGGCTTCCAGAATCTTTCCGTATTTCAGAGCGAGGCGGGACAGGATCCAGCCGGCGGTTCCGGGGGCAACTCGATGCGCGATGTGGTGCCTTCCGGCATGCCGGTGCCTGGGATTGCACCGGATAGCGCGACCGAATCGGTTGCGATCGCGGGCAATACTTCGAATCCGTTTAATGCGATGAGCACCGACGAAATGCAGCAGCGTTTCAACGATGCCCGCCAGCAGGGAGCGGGATTTGGCGGAGGCGGGGGATTTGGTGGTCCGGGTGGTGGTCGCAGCGGCGGGTTCGGCGGCGGAGGAGGATTTGGACGGCGGGGCTTCGATATCAATCGCCCGCATGGATCTTTATATTACGGCGTCGGCGACTCTGCGCTGAATGCCTCGCCGTTTGCGCTCACCGGCCAGCCCGAAGAAAAGCCGGCATATTTCCAGAACAGTTTCGGGGGGTCGGTCGGCGGACCGCTGAATATTCCTCACATCTATCACGGTGGAAGCAAGACCTTTTATTTCATTAACTTCAACGGCAAGTACGGAGATAATCCGTTCGACCAGTTTTCGACAGTGCCAACGCTGCTGGAGCGTGACGGGAACTTCTCTGGAGTCGACTACACTTCGGGACCCGCAAAAGGACAACAGGTACAAATTTATAATCCTTTGACCAACGCTCCTTTCCTTTGCAACCCTACCTGTAACGTGATTCCGCAAACCAGCCTCAATTCGAAGGCGCTGGGATTACTGAATTACATTCCGTTGCCGAACTTGCCTGGCAATTATCAAAACTTCCATTATGTGACTTCCGCCACCAGCAACAGCGATGATCTGAACATACGTTTGAACCATAGCTTTGGCGCAGCGCCCGCGGGCGGACGGCGAGGCGGAGGCCGCAATGCTCCGCGCAACAGCTTGCAGGTCGGCTTCCACTATCATCAATCGAGCGCCACGCTGACGAATCCGTTTCCCAGTGTTGGCGGCAGCACAACTGTGCGTAGCTTTGACATTCCGGTGTCGTACACGCGCAGCATCGGAAAGCTCACTAACATTGTTCGCGCCGACTTTAACCGCAACCGGACGCACACGCAGAATCTGTACGCTTTCAATAACGACATTACGGGAAAGCTGGGAATTACGGGAGTTTCAACAAATCCGTTCGACTGGGGATTGCCGGATCTTTCTTTTACAAATTTTGCCAGCCTTCAGGACACGACTCCTTCGCTCAACCGCAGCCAGACTTACACTTTCACCGACAATATGATCTGGAACCGCGGCAAGCACACCTGGCGCTGGGGTGGAGATTTCCGGCGGGTGCAGGTGAATCCAGAAACCGATAGCAACCCGCGCGGCTCGTTTGTCTTTACCGGCCTCAATACTTCGCAGATAAGCGGCGGCTTGCCCGTCGCTGGTACGGGTTATGATTTCGCCGACTTTCTGCTGGGATACGCGCAGCAAACATCCGAGCAGTTTGGGCCAAGCGAATACTTTCGCGGCAATTACTGGGATTTGTATGCCCAAGATGAGTGGAAAATGCGCGCGAATTTGACGCTTAATCTTGGAGTGCGCTACGAGTATGTTTCGCCGCTGACGGAAATAAGCAATCACCTGGTGAATCTCGACCTTTCTCCGGGAGTGCTGAATCCGGCGCTGCCGCTGGGCACGCATCCGGTGACGCCGATTGAACCGGGGCAACTGGGACCGTACGGCGGCAGTCTTCCAAACACCTTGGTACGACCGGATCGCAACAACTTTGCGCCCCGCATCGGCTTTGCCTGGAAGCCGCTTCCCGATACGGTGGTGCGCGGTGGATACGGCATCAACTACAACACCGGCGCATACCTGGGCATTGCGGAGCAGCTTGCATTGCAGCCGCCGTTCGCCACCACCGCGACCAACGTTGAGGCGGCTTATCCCGCTCCGCCAAACCTGTCGCTCCAGAACGGATTCCCGCCCGCCACCGGCACCACCAATAGTTATGCGGTGAATCCGAATTACCGGCTCGGTTATGTGCAGATTCGTAATCTCGACATTCAGCAGCAGATTCGCCCGACCCTGCTGCTGAATCTCGACTACACGGGAACGAAGGGGACGGATCTCGATATTTTGGAAGCTCCGAACCGAACCGCGCAGGGGATTCGGATTCCCGGAGTTGACGCCTTCACCTACGAGAATTCGGTGGCGGATTCGGAAGCTAACGCGGGATCAGTGCGGGTGCGCAAACGCCTGGCGTCGGGATTCGCGATCGGGGGAACCTATACGTTTTCCAAGTCGCTGGATGACGCGTCTTCTATTGGAGCGGGTGCAACCTCGGCGGCGAGTACTCCTGGATTGGGCGCGGGCGGTACGGGCGCGGCTGGAAACACGCTTTCGACGAACGGCGGTGCGGCCACTGTCGCGCAGAATCCTTTCAATCTGCGTGCGGAGCGTGGGCTTTCCAGTTTCAACCAGACTCATAAATTCACCGCGGATTATTTGTTAGAGCTGCCCTTTGGTCACGAGAAACGCTGGCTCACCGGGAGTACTCCGTTGCGCGCGGTGTTTGGCGACTGGCAATGGAGCGGCGATTGGACAATCGCGTCGGGGCTACCGTTTACGCCGCGACTGCTGGGCGCCATCGATGACGTAAACGGCGGAACCAACGGTACGCTGCGTCCAAATTTGGTTCCGGGGCAAACCGTGAGCCTCGCGCATCCTTCGATCACAGAGTGGTTCAACACCGCCGCATACAGCGCGCCGCCCACGGGCACCTATGGCGATGCGCGCCGCAACAGCATCATCGGACCGGGCACGAAAGTATTTGACATGGCATTCACGAAAATCTTTCCGCTGAAGGAGGCGCGGGTGCTGGAGTTCCGGGCGCAAGCTACGAACATTTTCAACCTCGTGAATTATTCCTCGATTGATACGAACCTCAACTCGCCCACCTTTGGCCGGGTTACAGCGGCAGGGGCCATGCGGCAGTTTACGATTTCGTCGCGCTTTCGTTTTTGAAGAAAACGCTGGCGCGGAAAACGCTTTTGAAGAGAATTGCTATGAGGCTGACTCCAACCCGATTCGCCGCTAGAACCATCGCGCTTGTTCTGGCGCTCATGCTCTTGAGTCCCCTGCTACCTTCACAAGATCAAACGGGATACGTGTTTCACGCGGAATCGGACCTGGTCCTGGCGAATGTGACGGTGCGGGACAAGAGCGGAAAATTTGTGACGGGATTGAAACCGGAAAACTTTACGATTCTAGAAGACAACAAACCGCAGAAAATTGTCTCTTTTGATGTGGAAAACGTTGATGCCGTGGCGACGACCAACGTGGCGCAGGCAAAACCGCTGCCGGAAACGTCGTTCGGCGCAACGAACCCGGCGGCTTCCGCGAAAGACGCGACGGATCAGTTCAAGGATCGCCGCCTGATTGTTTTGTTTTTCGATCTCTCGGCCATGGAACCGGACGAAATCGACCATGCGGTAACTTCCGCCGAACATTATGTCGATACTCAAATGGCGCCAGCCGACCTGGTCTCGATTGTTTCGCTGGACAGTTCACTAGAGGTGAATCAGGACTTTACCGCAGATCACGCGCTGCTGAAAAAACAGTTGGACGCATTCAGCACGGGCGCCGGACAGGGTTTCGAAGAAGGCACCACGGGAACGACCGAGGGCACGCCCGACAGTGGCCAGCCGTTTACCGCCGACGATACGGAATACAACATCTTTAATACTGACCGGCGTCTGGAGGCACTACGTTCGGTAGCGGAGAAGCTCTCGCATGTGCAGCAGAAGAAATCGCTGATTTATTTTTCCAGCGGCATGGACCGCACCGGCATCGAGAATCAATCGGAGCTGCGCGCGGCCGTGAACGCGGCGGTGCGTGCGAACCTGGCGATTTACACCATGGACATGCGCGGACTGCAGGCGCTGGTCGCGGGAGGCGAGGCTCAAAACGCCAGCCTGCGCGGTGTTTCAGCATATTCGGGACAGTCGACGCTCAATGCCTTGAATTCGAATTTCACTACGCAGGAAACGCTGGTGACGCTCGCCAGCGATACCGGCGGGCGCGCTTTTCTCGACTCCAACGATTTCGGCAAGATTTTCAACGGAGTGCAGGAGGACACGTCAACTTATTACGTGCTTGGCTATCACAGCTCAAACCCCGCGCGTGACGGGCGTTACCGGCATATTGTCGTGAAGAGCAGTATTCCCGGCGCGAAGATCGACTACCGGCGCGGCTACTACGCGCCTGCCGATTATCAGCATTCCACAAAGGATGACAAGGAGCGGCAACTCGAAGAGGAACTTGCATCGGAGCTGCCGGCCACGGACTTCCCCCTGTATTTGGGCGTCGCCTACTTTCGATTGGAGGGCAACAAGTTTTTCGTTCCCATCTCGCTGGTCGTGCCGGGGTCGCAGATTCCATTCGTTCGCAGCAGCGATCGCGACCAGGCAACGCTCGATGTGATTGGAATGGTGCTCGATAATGCGCGCCATCCCTTGAATCGAATTCGCGACACAGTTAAACTCGCGGTGAGCACGTCGACAGACGTGCAGAAAAAGAACGTGCAGTATGACACGGGGATGAGCCTGTTGAGCGGCAAGTATCACCTGAAATTTGTCGTGCGTGAAAACCGAACGGGACGCATGGGATCGTTCGAGACCGACATCGTAGTACCGGAGTTGAAGGCGCTGCCGCTGAAGATGAGCTCCGTTGTGTTGGCCAACCAGACGCAACCGGTAAAGGCAAAGAAGAGTGCGGACCCGAATCCACTGGTGCACGACGGTTCCGAGATTATTCCGAATATCACGCATGTCTTCTCGGCCACGCAGCACCTCCTTCTTTATTACGAGGTGTACGATCCGGCGCGGCCGGCGGCCTCCGAGGCTGCTCCGGGCACGGCTTCTGGAAGGGCGCAAGACTCCAAGTCCGGCATCCGGCTGTTGTCCAACGTCGCTTTCTTCCAAGGCAAATCCAAAGCCTACGAAAGCTCGCTGGTGGAGTTGACGGAATTGAATGCTCGCGAGCGGAAGGCGGCCGTGTTCCAGTTAGATGTGCCGCTGACGTCGCTCAACCCCGGTTTTTACACCTGCCAGGTCAACGTGATTGATGATGCCGGCGGGCGCTTCCTGTTTCCGCGGCTTGCCTTGTTGATTCGGCAAGAGAGTGCGAACGCCACGTCACACTAGGTCGCTTGTACACTGTTTAGTCGGTTCGTTGTTATATTTACTTTCACATTTCAGAGAATGTTAAGAACATGAGAGAAGCTGTCGTTGTCGCCAGTTCGCGCACGGCCCTGGCTAAGTCATTTCGCGGATCGTTCAATCTGACGCGCCCCGACGATTTGGCGGCGCATTGCATCCGGGATGTGCTGCGCAAGACGCCGCAACTCGATCCCCGCGAAGTCGAAGACGTCATCCTGGGCTGCGGGCAGCCCCACGGCGCGCAGGGACACAACATCGCGCGAGTTGCCGCGCTGCTTGCCGGTTTGCCTACTTCGGTCGGCGGACTTACTCTCAATCGTTTTTGCTCTTCCGGATTGCAGGCGATCGCTCTGGCCGCATATCAGATCGTGGAAGGCGGAAGCGATGTGATGATCGGTGGTGGCGTGGAAAGCATCAGTATGATTCCCCGCAACCACGATCCCAATCCGCGACTCCTCGAGCAATTGCCGGGTGTGTACATGGTGATGGGAGAGACCGCCGAGGTTGTGGCCAAGCGCTACAAGATCAGCCGGCAAGTGCAGGACGAGTATGCGCTCCTGAGCCAGCAGCGCACCTCTCGCGCCCAGCGAGAAGGTTTTTTTCAGGGAGAGATTGCCCCGATGCGTGCGGTGCGCGCCACTCTCGATAAGAAGACCGGCGAAGTGATTGCGAAGGAAGAAGTATGCGCGGATAAAGACGAGTGCAATCGCCCCGACACGACACTCGAAGGCCTGCTGGCGCTGAAGCCGCACTTTGACCCGGCCAGCGGCCAGGGCACGGTCACGGCGGGAAACTCTTCGCAGCTCTCCGACGGCGCGTCCGCCACGCTCGTGATGTCGCGGCAACGCGCGGATCAACTCGGTATTCCCTACAAATTAGTTTTCCGAGGTTTTCAGGTGGCTGGTTGCGATCCCGATGAAATGGGCATTGGACCTGTGTTCGCCGTGCCCAAATTATTGCAGCGTGCCGGCGTGAAAATGAGCGACATCGACTTTTGGGAACTCAATGAAGCTTTTGCGGTGCAGGTAGTCTATTGCCGCGATCGTCTCGGAATCGATCCCGAGAAATTAAACGTGAACGGTGGTTCGATCTCGATTGGTCACCCTTTCGGGATGACGGGGTCGCGGCTGGTGGGAACCCTGGCGAACGAAATGGCGCGGCGCACGGACAAAGCTCGCTACGGAGTCGTGACCATGTGCGTGGGCGGCGGGCAGGGTGCGGCGGGGTTGTTCGAGCGCGCGGGCTGAGTATTACTGCGAATATTGCCCGAAGTGTAGCGAAAGGACTCAATGTCATTCGTCGAAAATCAAGGTACAAAAATCTATTGGGACGAACAAGGCCATGGCGCGCCAGTCTTGCTGATCATGGGCCTTGGCTATACGGCGATCATGTGGAATCGCATCCGGCCGGCATTGGCGCAACGTTTCCGGACTATCGCCTTCGACAATCGAGGCGTGGGACGGAGCGACGTTCCTCCCGGGCCCTACTCGATTGCGACCATGGCATCGGACGCGGCCGCGGTTCTCAATGCCGCGGGCATTGCGCGCGCCCACGTTTTCGGCGTTTCGATGGGCGGCATGATTGCCCAGGAGTTCGCGCTGCAATATCCCACGAGGACCCGTTTGCTGATTCTGGGGTGCACCGCACCAGGCGGACCGCTGGCGGTGCGCGCGCAAGCCAACGTGATCGAGGCACTGCTGGCGCGCGGCATGACGCCGGAGCAAGCGCGCGATGCGATCCTTCCCTACATCTACGACACGGCTACGCCGCGAGAGAAGATCGAGCAGGATATCGCTGTACGTCAGCCCTGGCTTCCTACTCCGGAAGGCTACATCGCACAAGTGCAGGCGATCCTCACCTGGGAGAGCTACAGTCGAATCGCGCGGATCACGGCGCCGACGCTGGTCATTCACGGAAAGTCGGATGCGCTGGTGCCTCCCGCTAATGGGGAGTTAATTGCCAAGCGGATTCCAGGCGCGAAACTTGTCCTCCTCGATCACGCCAGTCACTTATTTCTCACCGACCAGACCGAAGCGGCGCAAAAGGCAATACTCGATTTTCTTTCGTCCGATTCTGAAGTGGAAACCAGCTAGGAACGACGTCGCGGCCAGGAGACAAGTTCAGAATTTACGGGCGCGCGCGGCCGGATCGCGACAATTCTCGAACCAAAATCTGAAAATCAGAAGGAGGTTTGCAGTCGATGGAGACGCTCTCCCCAGAGCGCGGATGAACGAACTGAAGACGGGCGGCATGAAGAGCAACGCGATCAATAAGCGGCTCCGAGCCTTCCGCGGGGTGATATTTTCTATCGCCGATCACCGGGTGGCCGATGGCCGAGAATTGAGCGCGGATCTGATTCTGCAATCCCGTCACCAGTTCGACTCTTACCAGCGAAGCATCCGCAAACACGCGTTCGACGGAATATCGAAGCGCGGCACGAGCCGCTTTCGGATCTCTCGCCGTGCGCAACTGTTGATAAAACCCTTCCCGCCGAAAATAGTGTACGAGCGTACCAGCCTCAACCGCGAGACGGCCGCGCAGCACTGCCAGGTATTGCAGGGCGGGTGTATGGTCGAGAAACTGTCTAACCAGCGCATTGCGATCGCGACTCGTCTTCGCAAACAACAGCGCCCCGGAGGCGAAGCGATCGATGCGATGCACAATCAGCGCTCGCTGTTTTTTTGGCCTGAGCTTCGCGGCAAGCAGAGACAACGCTGACGGAGTATCGGCGCCCTTGATCGGCACCGCCAAGAGTCCAGCCGGCTTGTCGAGGACGACTACGGCATCGTCTTCATAAAGTATGGAAAGGTCGCGGGAAAAATGGGGCCGGCGGTCTTCCTTCGACGGGGATCGGTGAGTTGAAACTCGATCCGGCTTTCCCGCACGACGGTTAGCATTCCGCGAAAGCTTCTTTTTCGTGGGCGCGGCGACTTAGGGTCTGCCCATTATAGGGTGTTACTGATCGCCGCGGACTTTCCACCAGTCCGAGTGCTCGAACTCGGCCATCTTCTCGCCCCCGTGTTGGGTATACCAATCTTGCCAGGCGGATGCATCGGCGGGCAGGGTTTGGTCGGTGATCTCAGTCAAGGCCAGGAAGGCCCAGTTGCGCATTTGCGGGCCGCTTTGGGGATCGGAGGCTAGCTCGATTAGTTTGGGCACCATTCGCATACGCTGTTTGCGCATGAAGTTGCCGCAGTCGGACACGTTGCAACCCGCGCGATTGCGGACCGCGTCGGATGGGTCGTGAGTAAAGGAATCAAAGAGCTGATCGAGAGCTTCATCGCTGCCCAGATAGCGCATGCCCTCAACAGCCCACTGGCGCACTTGTGGGTTGGGGTCATTCTTGGCGTAATCCACCAAGGCAGGATAAATGCGATCGTAGCCCACGCCGCGACCGGCGAGCATTCCCATGGAAAACACGTAGTAGGCGCGATGCGCGGCGTCGGCTTGCGCCTGGGCGATGAGCGCGTCTGCCGAGGCTTCAGTTTTCGCAACTCCGTTGATTGCCAGGTTGAGATCCGCGTTGGCGTAGCGAACGCGCAGATCGGTGGAAAATTGGGAACGCCTCTCCAGTTCGTTAATGTGCGCGGTGCGCTGGAGACCGTGCCAGACGCCAATATTCTGCTCGAACGCGTCGAGCGCGCGAGGGTCGTGCCGGATTGCCCGATCGAGCAATTCTTCTGCCTGTGCCTGTTCGGGGAGCGTTTGCAGATTTTGCATATCCACATCTGTGAGCGGCGAGTGAGCCGCTTGTCGCAGGGGAGATTTAGCTGGTGCGGGGACCTTGGATATTCGAGTGGGCTTGCCGTAATCCCGAGAGAAGAAACGGTAGCCTATGAAACCCGTCCAGGCGAGGAAGAACGCAATGCCCACGGCGATTGCGGCCGGACTGTTGCGGCTAAAGCGTGACACAGATCTGGATGGCGCTTGTCCGCGTTGCGGCGGCGGACCGTAGTTACCGAAACCAGTGTCGACTGCTACGTGCGTGTCGAGCTTGAGGCCGGCGAACTTCTCCAGTTGGGCGGCGACCCAGCGCGCCTCCTGACGGTTGTCGATCAT